>NZ_JBIMRC010000001.1:0-473386 GCF_043945575.1 Enterobacter cloacae complex sp. 2024EL-00214
TTGCGATGGTAGTAAACCAGACTCCGGCAAACGCCGAGGACCGCACAGAGCTCTTTTACGCTGTATTCCTGGCTCAGGGCGGCGACAAGTTTCAGGGCTTGCTGGCGTCCGACATCAGCAAAGCTGTAGCCTTTTTTAATATCTCCTTGTCCCTCTCAAGCCGCTGAACCCGTTCTTCAAGCTGACGAATGTACTGCTGCTCTGGCGTGAGCGGAGGAGCCGGAGAGGGGATGCCCTGACCGGATAAAACCAGGCCACCACGTTCAATTTCAAGCTGTCTGACCCAGCGTCTCATGGCCGTGACACCGACATCAGAGGCTTCGCAGGCCTGGCGGAATGAGTAGCCATGGTCAAGGACCAGCTCAGCGCACTCGCGTTTAAACTCTGGGGTAAATCGGCGTGAATTCATTTTTTGCACCTCATCAGTTATTTAATTTATAACCTCTGAACGTGTCTAAAACTATTAAACCACTTCACCCGTCCCCGAAAAGCCGGAAGGAATAAGCTGAGGGCACCGCGAAGCGGCGATTTTCTTTGCCGGGAGCCGGGATTGCTAAGGGGGCGGCGGGAGCCCCCTTAGCACGTTCACCGCAGCGGATTATGCAGGTAGCAGGAAAGTCTGAGTGAACGGAACGATGCCACTAAAATAACAGAGTGGCTTAATACCGCTTAACTGACAAGCGGCCTTCCCTTGCATCACAGCACGATACGGATCACGTCGTCAGGCTGGGTTGCTTCCTGCTGACGGGTGGACTTCTGTTTCACCGTCACATACAGCGTTTTGCCATCCGCAGACAGCGCCAGGCTGTTCGGGTAGACAGGTGTATCAAAGGTTTTGGTTACCTTGTAGGTTTTTGCATCAATTACGCTCACCTTTCCCGCTTCACGGTGCGTGACGTACGCTTCATTACGTGTCGGGTTAAACAGCACAGCCAGAGATTCAGGCGCGGCGATTTTTTCGATCACACTACCATCTTTCAGGCTTACCACCAGCACTTCCGGCTGTTTTGAATCTGTCAGGAAGGCGCGCTGACCGGCGGTGTCCAGGCTCAGGTTCAGATAAAAGTGTTCTTTCCCGTCATCCTGTACTTTTTTACGGCTGAGGATTTTGTTTGTTGCCGTATCAATCGTCACCAGCTCACCATCAGCACTGGTGGTGTACAGGCGTTTTGCCTGCGCATCCAGCGCCAGACCGGTACTGAACGTGCCAGTATTGGCGATCGTGTCTTTTAACTTCAGCGTCGCGCCATCAACCACCCAGACAACACTCTCTTTCCCGATACCGGTGATGTAAACGGTATTGGTGGCGTCATCGGCTACCAGCTGGCGAGGCTGCAGCGGTTTGACCGTTTCGCTACGTTTGCGGTCATCCAGCACCAGACGCCCTTTGACATCCCCCGTTTTGGCGTCAATGGCCGTCACTGCGCTGTTGGTGGTGTTACCAAACCACAGCGTCTGAGTGGCGTTATCAATAGTGGCACCAAACGGCTTAAGATCGTTATGAATGGCCTGCGTCACCTCCAGCGTGACCGGATCAAGGCGATAAACAATGCCGCCCTTATCGGTTTTTCGGCTTTGTGACGTCGCAACCCACAGCGCGTTCTCCTGCTGGCTCACGGCCATTTCATAAGCGCCTTTCCCCACTGCTTTACGCAGCATTTCTTCAGCGGCATGAACCTGGAACGTTCCGGCAAACAGTAAAACACCTGACAACAGAGAACCACACAGGCGCGGCGAGCACAGATGACGTAAAGACATAACAATTCCTTTTTAAAAGAGGGGGTGTACCGCTGACATCGCTTCCGGCGGGCAACGTCATGGCGTCGCCTCGTTGTTAATGAGAATAGTAATCATTAATTAACTAAATGTGGAGTTTTTCTTTCCTTTCGCCCTCTTCCTTAACGCAATGTGCGCTTAATATTTTCAAAACATTTACAAAAGATTTAACATGCATACATATGTTTCGTTTGGTTCGTCTTAATCTACAACCGGTTTTATTCATGAAAATCTTTTCTGCCCGTAAGGCAACGCTCCCGCTACTGTTAGTTCCGCTCATTTCATCCCCCCTCACGACGATGGGTGCAGAAGAATCCCCCATGATCGTTAGCGCCACACCGCAAACCGTCTCGGAGCTGGATACGCCAGCAGCCGTCAGCGTCGTGAGTGGTGACGATATGCGTCAGGCCACTCCGCGTATTAACCTGTCTGAATCGCTCGGCAGCGTCCCTGGCCTGCAGATCCAGAACCGTCAGAACTATGCCCAGGATCTCCAGCTCTCCATGCGCGGATTTGGTGCCCGCTCCACCTTCGGCGTGCGCGGCATTAGAATGTATGTGGACGGTATTCCGGCGACCATGCCAGACGGACAAGGGCAGACCTCCAACATTGATCTCTCCAGTGTGGATAGCGTTGAAGTGCTGCGCGGCCCCTTCTCCGCCCTTTACGGCAACGCCTCTGGTGGCGTGATCAACATCAACACGCAAACCGGGCAACAACCGCCAACCATTGAAGCCAGCAGTTATTACGGGAGTTACGGAACATGGCGTTACGGTATGAAAGCCACCGGAGCAATGGGTGACGGGACGCACGCGGGCGATGTGGATTACACCGTATCGACTACCCGCTTCACCACCAAAGGTTACCGCGATCACAGCGGTGCGCGTAAAAATCTCGCCAACGCTAAGCTTGGCGTCCGTATTGATGATGTCAGCAAGCTGACGTTGATTGTTAACAGCGTGGACATGAAAGCCAACGATCCGGGTGGACTGGATTATCAGGAGTGGCGGGATAATCCGCGCCAGTCTCCTCGCGGCGATCAGTTCAATACCCGCAAGACCATCAAGCAGACGCAGGCCGGGCTGCGTTACGACCGTCAGCTCAGTACGCAGGACGATCTCAGCGTGATGACGTACGCCGGTGAGCGCGAAATGACGCAGTACCAGTCGATCATGGCTAAGTATCAGAAACCCGCCACCCACTCCGGCGGCGTGATTGATATGCAGCGTCATTATCAGGGCATTGATACCCGCTGGACACTCCGTGGTGAACTGCTGGTTCCGGTGACCTTTACCACCGGGCTGAACTACGAAAATATGAGCGAAGATCGTCGCGGGTATGAAAACTTCGTGATGGACAACGGCGTACCGGATTATGGCGTGAAGGGTAATAAACGCCGCAATGAACGCAATCTGATGTGGAACGTTGATCCCTACCTGCAAACCCGCTGGCAGTTAACGCAAAAATTGTCCGTTGATGCAGGTGTCCGCTACAGCTCAGTCTGGTTTGACTCCAACGATCATTACATTACGCCAGGCAACGGTGATGACAGTGGCGACGCGAACTACCATAAATGGCTCCCGGCAGGTTCGGTGAAATATGCCGTGACCGACAGCTGGAATTTGTATGCCGCAGCGGGACGCGGGTTTGAAACCCCAACCATCAACGAACTTTCCTACCGTTCCGATGACCAGGGCGGGCTGAACTTTGGCCTGAAGCCGTCCACCAATAATACGTATGAAGTGGGTAGCAAAACTCGCCTCGGTAACGGCTTGCTGACGGCGGCGCTGTTCCGCACCGATACCGATGACGAAATTGTGGTGGATACCAGCTCCGGTGGCCGTACCAGCTATAAAAATGCCGGTAAAACCCGTCGTCAGGGCGTGGAAGTGTCCCTTGATCAGCAGTTTGCCGAAAACTGGAAGCTGAAGATGGCGTGGACTTACCTGGATGCCACCTACCGTACCAACGTCTGCAGCGATGCAGACTGTAACGGTAACCGGATGCCAGGCATTGCCCGTAACATGGGTTACGCTTCGTTTGGCTGGCAGCCAGAAGAAGGCTGGTACGCGGGAAGTGATGTGCGCTATATGAGCGATATCATGGCCGACGACGAGAACACAGCGAAGGCTCCGTCCTATACGGTGGTCGGGCTGAATACCGGGTATAAATTCAACTACGGCAGCTGGGGCATGGATGTCTTTGGGCGCGTCGATAACCTGTTCGACAAAGAGTATGTTGGCTCGGTGATTGTGAACGAATCCAACGGGCGCTATTACGAGCCAGCACCCGGTCGCAACTACGGCGTGGGCCTGTCAGTTTCTTATCGCTTCGAGTAAGTAAAAACACCCGGTAGCGGATTGCTGCCGGGTGTTTTTATATTTCGCCATCGCTGGTTAATAATTATCATTCTGAAATATAAAAAATGGCTTATTTCTGGTGTGGGTATTTTAATGAAAAGATATAACCTGGATTAAATCATTCCCTAACCAAAATATTGCCGTTGTATAAGAGAATGCCCTTCGTCAATCAGATTATTTATTGCCGTCTGGCTGGCATCAGCATCTCTGCGTTCGAGGGCTGAAAGTAAATCAGCATAATGATAAGGAGAATCAATTATGTTACTTTGCTCCCGGTGTAAAAAGTTAATACATGGGCCAATGCGCACCCATAATTGCTCAATTAATGTACTAAGCGTGGGCATTTCTGCATACTGATAGAGCGTAAAACGAAAAACGTGGTTAGCGTGCAGCATTTTCTGAATATTTCCAATTTGCATCGCTTCATGGAACACATCCGACAGTTCACGCAGCGTTCTCAGCTTGCTGTCTGACATATGCCGACAGGCTGCAGCAACCGCCATCGGCTCAAGCTGTTTTCTGATGGCGTTAATTTCGTTATAGCGATCCAGCGTCACTTCAGGCACCAGAAACGCCTGCGCCGGTGTGGCATGCAGCGCTCCTGCTGAAACCAGGCGCAAAAGCGCCTCACGGACAGGTGTGATGCTGGTGCCTAATTTATTGGCAATTTCTTTGGTAATCAGTCGCGCGCCAGGCTTTAGTGAACCCGTAATTAACGCCCCTTTCAAACTGATCTCAACTTGCATGGTCAGACTAATTCGCTGAGCTTTTTCTAAATTTTCTAAGTTATGCATGTTCAATTCCCGTAGCCAAAAAAAAATGCTATTTTCAGCGTCAGCTTAAAAAATGACGCCGGTTCGATATATCCTGTATCGTTATGCCTGCCTGGTGCTGGGAAGTGCATATAAAAAACCAAATACTGGAAACCATCATTTTTGTCGCTTCTGGCTCATCTATGCTGATGGCGTAAAAAGCGATGCTGGTTTAATTAAAGACAATACATCGTATCTTCACAAATTATTATGGCGGGAAATTCCACCCTCCTCTTATTATTGGTTATCCGGTAGCCATAATCCGGACCTGCGATCACGAGCCAGACTGGTTAAGTCGCACAACCAGATAAACGCAGGACTCGTTTGTTTCGTTGATAAACCGGCAGTCATTTGGCGGCCCCAGCTCCAGGCAATCACCCGCTTTCATTTCGTGGCGGGTATCGCCCTCCAGAAACACCAGCTCACCGGACTGGAGCCAGATAAGCTGGCGTGCCAGTGCATAGGAAGAGGCTGGCATCGGGACATCGCTACCCGCGGGCAGCTCAACCTGGACAAGATCAATAGGCAGGTCAGTACGCGGTGAAACGTGGCGGCGCAGATAGTGCGTTTGCGGGTCACGCCAGACGGGCTGATTTGCCAGGCGCAGCAACTTCCCTTCCTGCATCTCGGCTCTCGCGATCAGGGTGGACATGCTGATGCCAAAAGCACCCGATAGCCGGGCAAGCAAGGTCGCCGTCGGGCTACTGTCCCCACGTTCAATTTTATGGATCATCGCGCGAGACACGCTTGCCCGCTCAGCAAGCTCGCTCAGCGACCATCCGCGCGATTCACGTTCAATGCGAATTCGGGCGCTAATCCGTTGATTCATCGTATCTGTCATCATGTTCATGACGTCATACTATAGTGTATGAACGGTATTTCAATGGCGTTCCATCACAAAAAAATATGACTTAAGCCATAGCACGCTGGCGACACTATTGTGTAATATCGTAGCTACATCGTAATACTATAGTGAACAACACATTCTGAGGTTCAACCATGATCGTTCGTCATGCCAGCAAAGAAGATTGCGCCGCGATTGGTGAAATCTACAACCACGCGGTGTTGCATACTGCCGCTATCTGGAACGATAAAACCGTCGATACCGATAACCGTATCGCATGGTTCGAGGCGCGGACTTTCGCAGGATATCCGGTACTGGTGAGTGAAGAGGATGGCACAATTACCGGGTATGCCTCCTTCGGCGACTGGCGAGCCTTTGACGGCTTTCGTCATACGGTAGAGCACTCAGTCTACGTCCACCCTGGCCATCAGGGGAAAGGGATTGGCCGGACGTTAATGAAAGCGTTGATTATCGAAGCCCGCAAGATCGGCAAACACGTTATGGTGGCCGGCATTGAAGCGCAAAACCATGCCTCGATCCATCTCCATGAGACGCTCGGTTTTGTGACAACAGGCCAAATGCCGCAGGTGGGCACCAAGTTTGGTCGCTGGCTGGATTTAACCTTCATGCAGCTGCAGCTTGATGAGCGCAGCGATCCGGATGCTATTTAATGAATCAATCACTGACGCTGGCTTTTCTGGTGGCGGCGGGTATTGGCCTGGTGGTGCAAAACACCCTGATGGTGCGCATCACACAGTCCTCCTCCACCATCCTTATCGCGATGCTGTTGAATTCACTGGTGGGTATTGTGCTGTTTGTCAGCATTTTGCTGCTCAGACAAGGTATCGCCGGCTTCAGCGAGCTGGCCTCGGCGGTACGCTGGTGGACGCTGATCCCTGGGCTGCTAGGGTCGTTTTTCGTTTTTGCCAGCATCAGCGGCTATCAGAACGTTGGTGCAGCGACAACCATCGCCGTGCTGGTGGCAAGCCAGCTGATTGGCGGCCTGGTGATGGATGTGCTAAAAAGCAATGGCATTCCGCTGCGCGCACTGGTCGGCCCTGTTTGTGGCGCAGTGATGCTGGTCATCGGGGCATGGCTGGTGGCACGACGCCAGTTTTGACCGTTACAGGATGGTGCCACCTTTGGTCAGATTCTCGTGGCGTGCTTCCATCTCTTCTTTATGCTGCTTACCGTGATGCGCAATCGTGGTACGCAGACGCTGTTGCTGGGTATAGCGATCTTCGCGGCTCAGCTCAGCATCCTCGCTTAATACAATAAGCAATTCATTCATGTGGGTAATCACACACTCTTCGATAGCCGCATCCACACGGGCGATAACTTCATTTAAATGTGACATTGTCACTCCTTGTTAATTGCCCGGTGGCACTGCGCTTACCGGGCATTTGATGCACTTAGTTTAATTTCGCTTTCGAGAAATCACTGCCCATCAGACTCACGCTGTACCCCGTGATGTTGCTGCGGGTGGCATAGAACGTTTTCCCGTTTGCCAGCGCAATCCACGGCGCTTGCTGGTAGAAAATTTCCTGCGCCTGGCTGTAGAGCTTCGCACGTTCACCCGGGTTACTGGTCAGTTTGGCTTTCTGCACCAGGGAATCATAACCTTTATCGCACCAGCGTGCGGCATTTGATCCGGTTTTGATGCTGTTACAACCCAGCAGCACGTCAGCAAAGTTATCCGGGTCACCGTTGTCAGACATCCAGCCAAACAGGGCGGAGTCATGTTCACCTTTACGCATACCGGAAAGGTACTCGCCCCATTCGTAAGAGACAATTTTGGCCTTCACGCCCACTTTTGCCCAGTCGGCCTGGATCATCTCCGCAATACGGCGTGAATTCGGGTTATACGGGCGCTGCACCGGCATTGACCACAATGTCACTTCCGCGCCCTTCTCCAGCCCGGCCTGTTTCAGTAATGCCTTTGCTTTTTCAGGATCGTAGCTGTAATCCTTCAGTTCTTTATTAAAGCCCAACATATTCGGTGGGATCGGCGATTTTGCTACCGTACCGGAGCCCATAAAGACCGCGTTTACGATGGCCTTTTTGTCCGTTGCGTAGTTAAGTGCCTGGCGAACCAGCACGTTATCAAACGGTTTTTTCTCGGTATTAAACGCCAGGTAACCCACGTTCAGCGCATCCACAGAATGCAGCGTCAGGTTTTTATTGCTCTTAATCACATCAAACTGCACTGGCGACGGCGCAGGAATGATCTGACATTCATTAGTTTGCAGTTTCGCCAGACGCGTTTCCACATTTGGCGTGATGGAGAAGATCAGGTGTTTAGTCGGTACCGCACCATCCCAGTAGTTCGGGTTAGCAACGTAGCGGATAAGCGAATCCACTTTGTACTGTTGCAGGACATAAGGCCCGGTGCCAATTGGCCAGGTGTCGACGTTCTCAGGCGTCCCTTTTTTCAGCATCGCGTCGGCATATTCGGCTGACAGAATAGAGGCAAAATCCATCCCCCAGTCGGCCAGGAAAGCGGCGTTCGGTTCGCTCAGGGTGAACTGGACGTGATAATCATCGACCTTTTTGACATCCTGAATCAGTTTATCCAGGCCTACATCGTTAAAGTACTCGTAGTTGCCCTGTGAAACATTGTGATATGGGTGCTTAGGGTCTTTCTGACGCATGACGGAGAAAATAACGTCATCGGCATTAAAATCGCGGGTTGGTTTGAAGTATTTGTTGCTGTTGAATTTGACCCCTTTACGCAGCGTAAAGGTATAGGTCTTACCATCAGGTGAAATAGTCCATGACTCCGCCAGGGACGGAACCGGGGTATTTTTCACCGGGTCGAAATTGATCAGGCGGTTATACAGCACCTGAGAGCTGGCCACGAACGAAGGGCCAGAACTGGCGATCTGCGGGTTAAACGACTCCGGTGAAGCTTCAGAGCAGTAAATAATGGTGTCATTGTTCGCCGCCCATGCGGCACCTGCCGGTAAAAGAGTGCTCAGCGCAAGGGCGAGCAGCGTTTTCCCTGTAGACATGATTATAACCCTTTCAGTTTTATTATATCGGACAGTAATAACAGCATAGCCGTTATGGCCTGACAAATAACAAAACACTATCAGGTTATTCTAAAATCTCGTTTTTCGCTGTTTTTGCAGTCAGCACATAAACATCGATTTGCCTTAAGTGTCATTATCCGTCAAGCACAACCGTCACGATCAATGCCACAAGAAATCGGCGCTTTTGGCGTCTCCTCCTCCGTTTGCTTGCCCCCCGATTTCGTTAAAGTAACGGTGTGAAGAAGTAAATGGGAACAAATCGTGGCAAAAACTCTTTTACGCAGCGGTAATCTGGATGATTTTCAGGCCGTTGGCGGCGGCGGACAGGCCGTTTTTGAATCAGCGTTGCAAATTCGTGAAGCGCTCCGGTTGCGCAAACAACAGGCCATTGTTGATTGTCTGGCCATTCCACAGGTAAACGATGGTGGCGATCGTGTTGACTGGTATTCACCTGTTGATGGCACCGTAAGCAGCTGGAAAGCCGCCGACGAGGACGCCCGTTTTCGCGCCCTGCGCTATCTGGAAAATACCCTTGCCAGCGTCGAATCGCTGAGTAAAAAATGCCTCCAGTCGCCTAAAACGGCACAGCAACTTTTCGGTTCCCTGCTGTCAAAAACCTTCCAGTTCCCGAACGAAAACTTCCTGTACCTGGTTGAGGGGAAGCCGGTCATTTGCTTCTGGGGTTTTGTTAATCTGAACGAAAATGCGCGCGACGATGTGCTCGCATGCCTGCGTGAATCGCTGATCCCTGAGCCTGCTCCCGTTGTCATTGAAGACCCTGAGCCAGAACCAGAACCGGCTCCGATCATCACCTTTGAACAGGCCGATGAGCCACTTGTCTCACCGACAACCGTTGTACGCATCACGCCGGAAGAGCTGTATGAACCAGAGCCTGTCCCGGTCGTTGTGCCACCGGTTGAAGAGCCAGTCCCCGCTTCTGTGGTCGTAGCCCAAAAACGCCGTGTCTCCCTTTGGTCACTGCCGGTTGCTGCCGTGATTGTTGCTGCAATTGCTGCGCCGCTGCTGTGGCCAAAACAGGTTCCATCTGCAGAACCCACACCTGCACCGGCCCTTGTTCCTGTTGAGATTGCACCAAAACCGATTAAAGCGGTGGAGCCGCTGGCAATGAAATTACCCCTTCATCAGGCTGAAGTGCTGGCGAGTAAAGTGAAAGAACCTGCACCCACGCCAGAGCCTGCACCGGTGGTGATTACCGCTATCCCTAAAGATGCGCTGGTAATGGAGTCAAACCAGGTTAAAGCGGGGTCGACGCGCTTCCTGAATGGAACCTGGCGCGCGATCCTGGATGTGAAAGATCCGGTGACCGGCAAACCGCCGTCACTGCGCTACCAGATCCAGAACAATAAAGGCCTCGCCCGTGTCGTGCATGGCGATAATGTTGTCTGCCGTGTGGAGGTGTTCTCCGGGCTGCACAGCAATGGTGAGCTGATGATTAAAAGCCGCGGCACTGCACGCTGCACAGACGGTTCTCGCTACCCGATGCCGGAAATCGCCTGCAAAGCAGGTACCAGCGATGTCGCCACATGTAATGCCCGTTATGATGCAAAAACCGTCGTTCCACTGACGTTCAAGAAAGCAGGTGCCTGACCCTATGCTGGTAAATCTTTGCGACTATAAACAGAGCGTCACGCTTATTGCCAACAGCGGCGTGCAATTCCTCGATTTCGGCCTGACGCCGCAGGACACCGCCAGCAACGGGCGTTTCGTACGTAAAACCGCCAATGGCCCACTCCTGCGTCTCGATTTCGACCTGGTCAACGGTCGTTATACGCTCCCGGTGACAGGCGGCGGTCAGCCTGAAGTGGTGAAACCCGAGACGACCATTGCACTGCATCAGTCGCTCACGGTGCTGGATGGCATCTGGCTCCCTGTGCCATTCCTGCGTTTCAACCCGCCGCGCACCTTTGTTGACGGCCCGGATAACTGGGCACGCGTTCAGGTGCGTAAGCTGGATGTACCCGACGCGGCAGGCAATACGCACCGCGTCACCCTCGCACTCGATAGCCAGATTGCGGCTCATGCCACCTCTGCATTGTCCCCGGTCGAAAACGATATTCTGAACGGTACCCGCTTCGCACTGGCCTGGCGAGACGACGAAGTGGAAAGTTTCCTCGATCAGACCTGGATTGATGGCTGGTTGCGCGAGGCGTTTACCCAGTTTGCTGCAGGCGTTGAAAACCGCGCCGAACGTGACCTGCACCAGGCGCTGCGCAGTTTTGAGTATCAGGCACACTGGCTCAACCTGCTGACCATGCTGGGTGAACAGCTCACCGTACCTGAAGTGAAATTCGTCACCCACACGCTCAGTACGCCAGCTATTCCGGTTGACCTGATCCTCGACGTGGGGAACACCCATACCTGCGGCGTGATCATTGAAGATCACGGCGATGCCAACGATGGCCTGCGCCAGACCGCCGAGCTGCAAGTGCGCTCGTTAAGTGAGCCGCAATTCCTGAATGAACCGCTGTTCACCAGCCGTCTGGAATTTTCAGAAGCGCGTTTTGGCAAGCAGCATTTCTCAGTGGAAAGTGGCCGTGAAGATGCGTTCGTCTGGCCGTCTATTGTTCGCGTGGGCGACGAAGCGCGCAAACTGGCGATGCAGCGTCTGGGAACTGAAGGCAACAGCGGCATCTCCAGCCCGCGTCGTTACCTGTGGGATGAAACCCCGGTGGTGCAGGACTGGCGCTTTAGCCAGATGAACAGTAAGACCCAGCGAGAACCGCTGGCAACCGCGTTCCCGCTGATGAACCTGATGAACGACGACGGTGAGCCGCTCTTCACGCTGCCGCAGGATGAGCGGCTGCCGGTGTTCTCACCGCAGTACAGCCGTAGCACACTGATGACGCACATGTTGTGTGAACTGCTGGCGCAAGCGCTGGGGCAGATCAACAGCGTGGCTACGCGCTTACGGCTGGGTTTCCCGGCTTCTCCGCGCCAGATACGTACGCTGATCCTCACCCTGCCATCGGCCATGCCGAAACAGGAGCGCGAGATCTTCCGTCGCCGTATGTTTGAAGCGATTGCCATCGTCTGGAAAGCGATGGGCTGGCACCCGCAGGATGAAGATTTTGCCAGCCGCAAACAGCAGGAAAAAAGCGTGGTGCCGGTGCCTGAAATTCAAATGGAGTGGGATGAAGCCAGCTGCGGTCAACTGGTCTGGCTGTACAACGAAGCCATCTCCCATTTCGGCGGCCAGACGGAAGCATTCTTCGCCTCCCTCGCCCGCCCGGATCGTGAATCTGAACCGGGTGCTCAGCCAGGACGTTCACTGCGCGTTGCCTCTATTGATATCGGTGGGGGCACAACGGATATGGCTATTACGCACTATCAGCTTGATGATGGCTCCGGTAATAACGTTAAGATCACCCCACAACTCCTGTTCCGCGAAGGGTTTAAAGTGGCAGGGGACGACACCCTGCTGGATGTGATCCAGCGCTATGTGTTGCCAGCCCTGCAAACTCAACTGCAAAAATCCGGCATGGCGGATGCGTCTCTGTTGATGGCATCGCTGTTCGGTGACTCCGGGCGCATTGATACCCAGGCGGTATTGCGCCAGCAAACGGCGCTTCAGCTCTTTATGCCGATTGGTCATGCCATTCTGGCCGCATGGGAATCGAGCGATATTGACGATCCGCTGGCCGGTTTACATGCCACTATTGGTGACTTACTCCCGCAGAAACCAACCCGTAACGTCATGAATTACCTGCAGCAGGCGATCGATCATGCCTTGCCTGCCGGTTCAGAAGCCTTTGACCTGTTCGCCGTTCCGCTGCATGTGAATTTCCATGAAATGCAGGATGCGATGCTGGCCGGTCAGTTCACGCTGGCCGCCCCGCTCCATGCGGTGTGCGAGGCAATTTCCCACTATGGCTGCGATATTTTGCTGATTACCGGTCGTCCTGGCTGCCTGCCTGGCGTCCAGGCGTTAATTCGCCACCTTCAGCCTGTGCCGGTCAACCGCATCGTCTGGCTGGACAAGTATCGGGTACATGAGTGGTATCCCTTCAGTCAGCAAGGACGCATTGGCAACCCGAAATCAACCGCCGCCGTGGGGGCCATGCTGTGCAGCCTGGCGCTCGACCTGCGTCTGCCGCGTTTTAACTTTAAGGCCGCCGACATTGGTGCCTACTCTACCGTGCGTTATCTGGGCGTGTTGGATAACACGGTCAATACGCTGCGTGAGGAGAACGTCTGGTATCAGGACATCGACCTTGATAAGCCAGGCGCTAAGCTGGACGCCCGTCTGCATTTCCCGCTGCGCGGTAATGTGACGCTCGGCTTCCGCCAACTGGCGAATGCACGCTGGCCAGCGACGCCGCTGTATACCCTGAGCATCAACTCGGCTGAACTGGCAAAAGCGATTGCAGGCGACGGCGTGCTGAACGTACGACTGAAACTGTGCGGGGGCAGCAAACATGAAGGGCCGGAATCCTTTGAGCTGAGCGAGGCCTGGCTGCAGGACGGCACGCCGGTTCCGCCGGACGCATTGACCTTTAAACTGAATACTCTGGCCGATCGCCGTCATAGCGGCAGCCACTACTGGATCGACAGCGGGAGCGTATACCTGAAATGACTGCGACGACGACCACCACTCAGGCCTTAATTGGGTGGATTAACGAGACGCGCCTGAACGCCCCGATGCTGGATAACGACGCCGATGCACTGCTTGCCCGCGTTAACTCGGCGCAGGCGCGGGAACAGGCCATTGCGCGTGCCCTTACCCGACAGAGCAGCATTGGGCTGTATGGTCATTCCCAGGGAGCAAAAGCACACCTGCTTTTATCCCTGTGTGGCAGTGGTAATGGCCGACTGAACGTTACGCCCGGCCAACGCACGTTCGACTATTTTTCGCATATCAACCCGGGGCATGCCCTGACCAACATGGCACTCCGGTTCACCAGAGAAAATGTGGAGACCGTTGATGAGGCGTTTCCGCTACGCCTGAGCCTGGTGACGGAAGCCGAACTGGTGCAGCTGTTTATTGCCCGCACGACGTTGCACCCGCAGATCCGCGCGGTGGATAAAGCGGTTATTGAGACGCGCCTTGAGAAGTGGCGCGGACTCCGCCAGCCCCAGGGGGTACCGGGGATCACCGCCCAGGAAGTGGGTGCCATTGCCCGCTTCTGGCAGAGCACGGTCCCGGGGGCAAAACAGCAAATTGATGATGCACTGTGGCATCAGTTTGCGCTCCTTGTCCCTTCACTTGATCTCAGCACGCGTGCCAGCGTCTGGTCTCTGCTGTGGGGTGAGCAGCAGGAATTAACCCAACAGTGGTTAAAGCTAGCGCATGTTCTGCACCAGACCAGCCACGCCAGAGAGCTTGCCGCACCGCTCAGCCTGTTGGTGGATAACTTTGGCCTGCCGGGCGAAGGGTTTCTCACCCACGGTGCATTTGCCGTTCCGGAAGCCCAGGAAACGCTGCTCCACCCGCTCAACAACGGTGAGATGCTTAACGCCATTAGCATCCCCGTCGACGTACTGGCGTTTCTGACCCGGGAACTGGTCATGCCCGTGGAAAACAGCACGCTGGATAACGTTGATATTATTGACATTCCTGTTTTTTCAGACCACAGCACCGACCTGTTAAGCCAGGCCAAATACCAGTGGCTGCTGGAGCATTATCGTCAGCAACTGCAGCCGGATGTTCTGGTTATCTGCAATGCCACAGCACAGCACGAACAAACGGCAAAAAATGCGAAGGTTCTGCTGAACTGGGTCAAAGAGACACAACCTGCGGAAGAGTCTGCCCTGCCAGGCCTGGTGTGGGCGATTACGCCTCACGATGCACGCTTTACCACCCGACAGAATCTTGATGAAGCCGTACAACATCTGCTGGGCAAACCTGGACAGCGCTGGGGAACGCTGCAAGCGCTGGACAGCCACAGCATGCAGCGCGTGATCGAGTGGCTGTCGCAGGCCACGCTACCCGCGCAACGGCAGAAACGTCTCCTTACGCTGAAAACGATGCTGCAGCAAGAGCTTTCGGCTCTGATGCACAGCTATCTGGCCCCGCTGGTTCAGGAACCCGGCGCGAGACGCGCTCAGGCCGAAAGCATGGTGCGAACGCTGCAAAGCAGTGCCGCCCGCCACGGTGAACTGCTCGAAGGACTCCTGCCGCCACTAAAAGCCTTTGAAACACTTCTGGCCGTCCAGCAACCGCGCGAGGAGCAGGTGAACGGACTGTTTACGGATACCATCGATCTGTTTGCCGATAATTCGCAGGACACTGTCGGTGTATTCCAGACAAAAGACAAAGCGCGTCTGGCGCATAAAGTGTGGATTAACCATCTGCGCCAGTGGAGCCGTAATGACGCAGCCGCCGCTCGCCTGGGGCTGGAGCCGGCGGTCTTACAGCATATTGCGGATGTTCTGGTGGTAGCCAGTTACCGTCTTAACCTGCCTCAGCAGCTGCAGGGCATTGTCGAAACAGACAAAAGCAGTGCCGCGCAACTGCATGCCGTGATGGGTAATTTCATCGGCTGGCTGGGTTACGACCAGACGCCTGCCGTGCAGCGTCCTGCAAGCCGCATCCGTAAAGGTCAGGCCATTTTTGTGACGCCTGTGGTCAGCAGCGCAACACCACGCCTGACGCGTCTGGGGGAACAACCCGTACACGCGGCCACCGCGTACGTTTATGACTGGCTGGTTGCACTTTATAGCCGGGCGATTGAGAACATTGATTACCAGCACCCGCATGATGTTCAGCCTGCTGCGCGCCAGGCATTGCAGGCGCTATTGCGCTAGTATGTTCCAGCCCGCAGCAATGCGGGCTGTCATGATTTCGCGATACAATCCGCTAACGTCTGTGCCAGTGTGGACGGGTTTTCCCAGGACATCGAATGCCCGGCGGCAGGAATGATTTTCACCTCAACACCTTTCTGCTGAAGGGCATCAACATCGGCATCAGGCAGCGATAACGCCCCGAAAATAAGGGTAACCGGACAGGTTAGCGATAAAAATTGCTCTGCCCATTCAGGTTCGACGCCTGCCACCAGGCTCGACGCGCCACGCCATACGGCACAGGGCGCATTGCTCTGTAAACTCCCCGCCCACGCGGTGGTTTCCGCGCTAAGCAACGCATCATACCCTTGTTCCAGAAACTGCTTTTCTGTTTGTGCCGCAATAGACCGGCTGAACACCCCACCACCGCGATGAAAATTGGGTTCCGAGACCATCAGACCTCTGACGCGAGTCTGCATTAAAACCGCCGTTTCAATTGCAATGCTGCCCCCCATGCTGTGGCCATACAGCCAGAAGGTATCGAGTTTAAGGTGATTCAACAGTTCAGCGACAACCTGTGCCTGTTCGCTGGTTCGATAACCATAATGCGTGGGTTTATCACTATAACCGCTACCAGGGAGGTCGATAAGAATGGCCCTGCGCGCACCAAACCGTGCATCACAGACAATACGGGGATATTCATAAGAAGAGGCGCAGCCCAGGCCGTGAATAAATACGACAGGCTCACCAGAACCGGGTAGGTCTTGCCAGCGCACGGTGCAACCAGCGTATTGCGAGTAAAAACTGTTCATAAGCATTCCTTTTACGATGTACTGTGTTTTTATACAGTTATTGTACCTGGAATGCTATATTCAGTATTTAAAAGTGGAAGCGTGCTTCAGAAAAGTGAGATCAGCAGTGCAACGGGAAAGCTCATCGGCCAGGTCGATCCCACCAGAAAAGCACTCAACAGGCGAATGCGTTTGCGATCTTTAGAAAGGAACCAGGTAATTAGTGCACAGACAGACGCCATGATTGCGTAAAAAACTAACATCTTTTGATACAGCGTCATCCTGCTAACCCAAACTGTTAAAAATAACCGCACGCAATATGCGTCATATGTTGATACAGATCAAGTTTTTTCATTACATAATAACCACTTAAATACCATGGGTAATAACATTTGAGTATTGTGCGTTACAACATGGGAGGAGGTGGTCTTATCATTAAAGATAAGACGCATTATAAATGCACTTTTTGATAAATTCTCGCTCGCAGAACGCAGTCTAATAAAGCCAGACATTCGAGGGAGAAAATATGTTACGCATTCCACAGAGTTGTATTCATACCCGTTCGACCCCTTTCTGGAACAAAGAGACCGCCCCTGCGGGGATCTTTCAACGCCATCTCGATAAAGGTACCCGCCCAGGCGTTTACCCTCGCCTTTCTGTTATGCAAGGCGTGGTGCGCTATTTAGGCTATGCCGATGAATTTACGCCTGAACATGACAGCGAGCTGATTATTGAGGCGGGGCATTTCGGCGTTTTTCCACCGGAGAAATGGCACCACATTGAGGCCATGACCGATGATGCCGTGTTTAACATCGATTTCTTTGTTGAAGCGGAAGTGCTGAAATCTCTTTAAGAGACTAATAAGGAAACTATTATGCTACGTATTCCTGAAAATTTTGTTCATACCCGCGCGACGCCATTCTGGAACAAAGAGACAGTACCCCAGGCTCTCCTCACCCATCACAATACCAAAGCAGGCGTGTATGGCCGTCTGTCCGTAATGCAGGGCGCAGTGCGCTACTTTGGTTTTGCTGATGGCGACGCGACCGAACCGGATATGGCACGGGTGATTGAAGCCGGTTCGTTTGGGATCTCCCCACCGCAAAAATGGCACCGCATTGAACTGTTAACCGACGATACCTTGTTTAATATCGATTTTTTTGCCGATCCCGACATTACGCTCAGCGGTGCAGGCATAGGTAAAGTGGTTAATACACATAAGGAGTAATATCATGGGTAAAGCGACCTACACCGTGACCATCACTAATAATAGCAATGGCGTTTCGGTGGATTATGAAACAGAAGCCCCAATGGAGCTTTTAATTCCGGATATCGCTGCTGATGTAGTGAAAGACCTGATAAATACCGTTCGTGCCTACGATACGGAAAATGAACACGAGGTCTGCGGCTGGTAATCAGCCTGCCCGGCAGGTGTACTGTCGGGCTACACTACCCCTTTCTTTTATTATTACCGAACGCGCCGTGACGTTATAATCTGGCACAGAAACCATTGAGATGGTTTAATGAGTCATTATTGTCGCTGCAGGGAACCCTGTTGATTCCTGACAGATTCCCGTTGAGGTAATTCATTGAGAGAAAGTCTGTTTTTCGTTTCAGTTTTTATTGCCTCAATCACCTTCATTTTCATCTGGATCATGCTTATCGGCCCAATGAAGGGGGAGGAAAAGACATATGTGCAGGATTCAACGACATTTGCGATAGCCGTGATGGTGCTACTGTTGATGGCATTTGTCGCCGTGACGGTCACGGTTCTTCTTTTTTAGAGAGCGTCCCAAAAATACGCAGAGGGTTTGAATCGGGGAAACGGTATCAAATTTCGAGCCTTGCGAGAATGTGGCCGAAATACAATAAACTGGTATTTCAGCCACTTCTATTGCCCGTTAGTGTTTTATCATCACATGCCGTACAACCGTATAATCTTCAAGACCATACACCGACATATCTTTCCCGTAGCCCGATAACTTCATTCCGCCGTGCGGCATTTCGCTGACCAGCATAAAGTGGGTATTAACCCAGGTGCAGCCATATTGCAGACGCGCACTCATGCGGTGGGCACACCCCACATCTTTTGTCCAGACAGACGAAGCCAGACCATATTGCGAATCGTTAGCCCAGCAAAGTACCTGCGCTTCGTCATCGAATTCGGTGATGCTCACCACCGGGCCAAAAACCTCGCGCTGAACAATGGCATCGTCCTGTTTTGCCCCTGCCAGCAGGGTTGGCTGGAAGTAGTACCCCGCCCCTTCTTTTTTACTTCCGCCCGTCACAACGCGAATGTGGCTGAGCGCTTTTGCCTCATCCACGGCCTGACAGACACGTGACAGGTGCGCTGCGGAACTGAGCGGCCCGAGCTCAGTCGAACCGTTCTCCGGTGCGCCCATCTTCAGGCTGGCGACCGCCGCACCCAGTTTTTCCACCAGCGCGGCATAAATGCCCTTCTGGGCATAAATACGGCAGGCCGCCGTACAGTCCTGTCCGGCGTTGTAGAAACCAAAAGTACGTACACCTTCGACAACCGCATCGAGATCCGCGTCATCAAAGACGATAACCGGCGCTTTGCCACCCAGCTCCATATGCGTACGTTTAATGGATGAGGCCGTATGCCCGATGATATGTTCCCCGGTGGCAATCGAACCGGTTAGCGACACCATGCGGACTTTTTCGTGTCCGGTCAGCGGGTCACCCACTGTTTTACCGCGACCAAACAGCACGTTCAGCACGCCAGCCGGGAAGATATCTTTCGCCAGCTCAGCCAGTTTTAAGGCCGTCAGTGGGGTAATTTCAGACGGTTTGATCACCACGCAGTTTCCTGCCGCCAGTGCCGGGGCCAGCTTCCAGGCGGCCATCATCAGCGGATAGTTCCACGGTGCAATCGATGCGACAACGCCGACCGGATCGCGGCGGATCATCGACGTGTGGCCATCAAGATACTCCCCGGCGGCCAGCCCGTTCAGACAGCGTGCCGCTCCGGCGAAGAAACGAAAGACGTCAACCACCGCCGGAATTTCATCTCCCCGCGCACAATGCAGCGGTTTGCCACAGTTAAGGGACTCAAGATGTGCGAACTCGTCTGCATGCGCTTCAATGACGTCAGCCAGTTTCAGCAAACACTCAGCGCGCGTTTTGGGGGTTGTTTGCCCCCACTCAGTAAATGCCCGATCGGCGGATAATACGGCAGCATCAACCTGTGCCGCCGAGGCTTCGGCAATCTCCAGCAAGACTTCTCCGGTGGCGGGGTTATACACCGGCTGTTTTTCCCCTTCTCCGGTCACCAGTTCACCATTAATCAGCAGTTGATTTTGCATAGCATTGTCCTGTTGAAATCAAAGTTATTTCCCGCTACCGGCAATGTTTTCGCCGTCGCGGGTTAGCCACCAGGCTCCCAGAATGGGGATGGTTGTGACCAGCATCACCAGCAGTGCAACCACGTTGGTGACCGGTACGTCACGCGGACGTCCGAGCTGGTTAAGCAACCACAGCGGTAACGTGCGCTCGTGTCCCGCCGTAAATGTTGTGACGATAATTTCGTCAAACGACAGCGCAAACGCCAGCATGCCACCGGCCAGCAGTGCCGATCCCAGATTGGGTAGCACCACATAGCGGAAGGTTTGCCAGCCGTCTGCCCCTAAATCCATCGACGCTTCCACCAGGTTCCAGGAGGTGCGTCTGAACCGGGCAATCACGTTGTTAAACACCACCACCACGCAGAAGGTGGCGTGACCAATGACGATCGTGAAAAAACCGGGTTCAAGGTTGATGGTTTTGAATGCCGTCAGCAGCGCCAGACCGGTGATGATCCCCGGCAGCGCAATCGGTAGCAGCAGCAACAGCGAGATAGCGTTTTTGCCAAAAAACTCGCTTCGCCATAGCGCCGCTGCAGCAAGCGTGCCAAGTATTAACGCAACGCCGGTCGATAAGGCAGCGATCTGAAGTGACAACGTCACTGAATCAATGATATCCCCGCGTCCTGCTGCCACGCTAAACCACTTCAGCGTGAGCCCCTGCGGCGGGAAACTGAAGGCTGCATCTTCGGTATTAAACGCATAGGTGGCGATAATCAGCAGTGGGAAATGCAGGAAGATAACCCCTCCCCACGCTGCCACTTTCAGGAACAACGGTGCGCGTTCAGAGTGCATCGAACGCTCCCAGACGTTTCACGAACGCCAGATAGAGAGAGATAAGTATTATCGGAACCAGCGTGAACGCGGCGGCCATTGGCATGTTCCCGATAGCCCCCTGCTGGGAATAGACCATGTTACCGATGAAATAACCCGGCGGCCCTACCAGCTGAGGAACAATAAAATCCCCCAGCGTCAGCGAGAACGTAAATATCGACCCGGCCGCAATGCCCGGGATCGCCAGCGGCAGGACGACGTAACGGAAGGTCTGGCGAGGACGAGCGCCGAGGTCAGCGGATGCCTGCAATAAAGAGACTGGCAGTCGTTCCAGCGCCGCCTGCACGGGCAGGATCATAAACGGCAGCCAGATGTAGACGAACACCAGAAAGCGCCCCAGACCTGACGTCGACAGTGTGTTTCCACCAATCGCAGGCAATGTAAGAAGAGATGCCAGAATCGGCTCCAGCCCCATATGGCTAAGGAACCACTGCGCCACGCCGTCTTTCGCCAGCAGCAACGTCCACGCATAGGCCTTAACAATATAGCTTGCCCACATCGGCAGCATAACGGCGATATAGAAGAAGGCTTTCCACTTGCCGCTGGTATAGCGCGCCATGTACCACGCCATCGGGAACGCCAGAATTGCACTGGCTATTGTGACGGCAATCGCCATCACCAGGGTGCGGATGATGATGTCATAGTTTGCCGGGTTGAAAAGCGCCTGAATGTTCGCAAAGGTCAGATCCGGCGTGACCGACATGGTAAAGTCGTCAAAGGTATAGAACCCCTGCCACAGTAAGGTCAGGAGCGAGCCTAAATAGACGATACCAAACCACATCAGGGGCGCGAGCAGAAGCAGGAACAGCCCAAGCGACGGCTTGCGCCAGAACAGTGCGGTAAGGCGGCTTAAGGTGCTGCGCGGTGTGGGAGGGTGTGAAGCGCTCATATCCATGTCACCTCTCCTCATGCAGCCGGATCATGGCGTCGCGCGACCACGATGCCAGCACCGGCTGCCCAGGCTCAACGCCAGTCTGCAGCGTTGTACCACTAAGATTGGCCTGACTCACCAGCAGTTTCGCGCCATCGGCGAGTTTGAGTTCAAACCGCGTAGCCGCCCCCTGATACTGCACCGCCTGCACCACGCCCTGCACCTGAACCTCGCCGCCTTCGTTAAGACGAATATGTTCCGGGCGCAGGGAGTACATCCCTTCCATTCCGCACACCCGCTGAGCAAGACTGGCGTCAAAAACGTTCGAGGTGCCGACAAAACTTGCCACAAACGGTGTACGCGGGCGCATGTAAAGCTCGCGCGGGGTATCAACCTGCTCAATGCGTCCATTGTTGAATACCGCCACCCGGTCAGACATTGAGAGGGCTTCACCCTGATCGTGAGTGACAAAAATGAAGGTAATACCGAGTTCCTGCTGAAGTTTCTTCAGCTCAAACTGCATCTGCTCACGCAGTTTGAGATCGAGTGCGCCTAACGGTTCATCCAGCAGTAATACGCGGGGTTCGTTGACCAACGCCCGCGCGATGGCGACACGCTGACGCTGTCCACCCGAAAGCTGCGAGGGCTTGCGCGCAACAGCAAAGCTTAACCCGACTTTGTCCAGCGCATCACGCGCCTGTGCATGGCGCTTTTTCTTGTCGACACCTTTCACCATCAGCCCGTAAGCGACGTTGTCGAGGATCGACATATGCGGGAACAACGCGTAATCCTGGAAAACGGTGTTCACATCCCGCTCCCAGGGAGGCAGCTCGCTCGCCTCTTTGCCGAAGATGCTAATTGCCCCTCCGGATAGCTGCTCAAAACCGGCTATCAGGCGCAGGCAGGTGGTTTTGCCGGAGCCCGAAGGCCCCAGCATGGAGAAAAATTCTCCGTCGCGAATACCAATGGTGACCCCATCCACCGCCCGCACGTCGCCGTACAGACGGGAAACGTCATTAAACTCTACCGCGTACGTCATGTTCTGCTCCCGGTCGATTAACGGCCGCCCATGATGGCGATGTAATCCTGCGTCCAGCGGCTGTACGGTACAAATTTGCCCCCTTCTGCAATCGGTGTTTTCCAGAACATTATTTTGTCGAAGTCGTTATACCCGTTGGTTTCACAACCTTTGTCACCCAGCAGCGTGCTGGCCTTACACCCTTGCGGCACAACCGGTAGTGAGCCAAACCATGCGGCCAGATCGCCCTGCACTTTTGGCGTCAGTGACCAGTTCATCCATTTGTAGGCACACATCGGGTGTTTTGCCTGCGCGTGAAGCATGGTGGTGTCTGCCCAGCCTGTTACCCCCTCTTTCGGGAACACGGTGGCGATAGGCTGGTTTTCCGCTTTCAGGGCATTCGCCTGATATGGCCAGGCGCTGGAGGCCACGACGCCTTCATTTTTGAAGTCGCTCATCTGCACCGTGGTGTCATGCCAGTAGCGGTGGATCAGGGCATGCTGCTCGCGCAGCACCTTCAGAACGGCGGCATACTGTTTTTCCGTCAACTGGTACGGGTCAGTAATGCCCAGCGCGGGCTGAGTGGCTTTGACGAACAGTGCCGCATCGGCAATGTAAATCGGGCCGTCATAGGCCTGCACGCGCCCCTGATTGGTTTTACCGTCCGGCAGGTCTTGTTGCACGAAGACGACCTTCCAGCTATCCGGTGGGGTTGGGAATGTTTTGGTGTTGTACATCAGCAGGTTCGGTCCCCACTGATACGGTGTGCCGTAGACCTTGCCTCCCACGTTGAACCACTCGCCTTTGACGATGCGCGGATCGAGGGTTTTCCAGTTTGGGATCAGGTCGGGATTAATGGCCTGAACGCGTTTTCCCATGATCAGACGCAGCGAAGCATCACCCGACGCGGTGACCAGGTCATAGCCCCCTTTCGCCATCAGGCTGACCATCTCATCAGAGGTTGCTGCGGTTTTCACATTGACTGCACAACCGGTCTCTTTTTCAAACTGCGTGACCCAGTCATAGTTTTTATCGGTCTGACCCCGTTCGATGTATCCAGGCCAGGCAATAATATCCAGCCGTCCTTCCCCGTCGCCGATAGCCTTGGGTGGCTCAGCGGCTTGCGCTGTCATGATAGCCATGCCGAGCGCACACAGGCTGCTGCGGGCAAATTTTTTGCTCATTAGATTTACTCCTGTCGCAATGAAATTTGGCGGCAGCCGTGCCGTAAAAATATCTCCCTTATTAAACGTAGACCGCGCAAATGCGCCGCACCGTTCGGCTTAAGGAAATTTCATCAGGTTGTGACCGAGGACGCATTCCCCGTTAACTGGATTATAGACAAGGGGTTAGCAGTGCGAGGGCGCAGGCAGAATGCCTGAGATACGGCGCTGAGCGGTATTTGCAGCGCCGTCGTAAAGATAAAACAGGATTATTTAAATAAGCGGGTAATCTTTATTATTCCAGCATCTCGCTAATTAATTTTCCTAACTGTATAACGGCCTGTTCTTCCCGCTCCCCCCACGTCCAGGAGGTATTAAAACGGAAGAACGGTACCCAGGCATCCGAAGTTGAAAACATCTTACCTGGCGCAATGCTGATATGGTGGGTTAACGCTTTCTCGCTTAATAACCCGGCATCAAGTTGTGCCGGAAGCTCCAGCCATAAAAAGTAGCCGCTGTCGTTATGGTGAATTTTGACACCTGCAGGCATATGGCGCAAAAGTGACTGCCAGGCCTGTTGCTTGCGCTCGGCCAGCGTGCGTCGCAGGCGACGAAGGTGGGCGTCATAACGTTTGGTTGCCAGATAATCCACCAGAGCAAGCTGCATGGGAGAACTGGTGGAAAGCGTGCTCATCAGCTGTAACTGCTGAATACGCCGCGCATGTTTCCCCGCCGCCACCCAGCCGATGCGAAATCCCGCCACCAGACATTTCGAAAATGACGAGCAGTGCAACGTCATGTCCTGGCGATCCCAGGCTTTTGCCGGCAATGGCTTTTCCCGGCCAAAATAGAGTTCGCTGTAGACATCATCTTCAATCAGCGTGACGTGGTGCTTTGTTAGCAGCGCGACCAGTTGCGCTTTTTTCTCCGCGCTGAGCGTAAAGCCCAACGGGTTTTGACTGTTGGTCATCAACCAGCAGGCTTTCACCGGGTAGTCATTCAGCGCCTGTTCAAGCGCATTCAGGTCGATCCCTTCACGAACGTCCGTCGCAATCGACAACGCCTTTAGTTTCAGGCGTTCCAGCGCCTGCAATGCGCCGTAGAAACAGGGGTTTTCGACGATCACCCAGTCGCCCGGTTCGGTCACTGCCTGCAAACTCAGGTTGAGCGCTTCGAGTGCCCCGGCAGTGATAACAATCTCTTCCGGTGAGATATTCATCCCCTGCTGCGCATAGCGACGGGCAATGGCGTGACGTAGATCAACGTTACCCGGCGGCAGGTTTTCAATCACGCTCATCGCCGTGGCGGTTTTGCTGACGTTAGCCAGCGAACGGTTGAGTTGCTGAAGCGGGAAAAGTCGGGGGTCAGGAAACGCGGAAGCAAAAGGAACAACAGACGGATCGCGGCTGGCCTGTAGCACGTCGAAGATATAGGTGTTGATATCCACCACTTCGTCGCGCATCACCTGGGCAGGCGGTGCAGGCTGTTGTGCGGTCGGGCGCGAGGCAACGTAATAGCCCGACTGCGGTCTGGCGACAATGCGCCCCTGACTTTCCAGCATCTGATACGCGTGGCCAACGGTCATGAAACTCATGCCGCTGCTCGCCACCTGCTCTCGCAGCGAAGGCAGCTTATCGCCCGGCAACCATACGCCAAGCTCAATCTGCGAGATAATTTGTTGCGCCAGACGCTGGTATTTTTTCATCAGATTCTCCTTATTGCCGACAGTGTATATCAGCAGGAGAAAAAGAGAAGATTTTGCTAACTGTTATGGAAAGCGGTGCTAATTACTTACGAAACTCAGTGACGTGACGCTGTGCGATACGCGCTGCGGCCAGGTGGTCGAGCGTAATCATTGGCGATTTGCAAAAGATGCATTTCGCGCCATGAGGGTTTTTCTCAGACACATCAAAAACTGAGGTACGGTACTGCGAGCCATGACAGCATGGGCAGCGGAAATGGATATAAGAAGTCATAGGATTCTCCTGTAAACGTAAAACACGTAAATTACTAATGGGCCGATCAGGCAATAGTGGTTTGAAACAAAACTAATCGGAATGTAGATAAAGACCCAAGAGAGGCTGCGGAGAGGCACAACGTGATGAGAACTGCTTTATAAAACTACGTCAGATATTTATTTGGACTCAAAACCAGAAGACCATTAACGCACGTCGTTGACGACAAGGCAAGCGGTTTAATGCGTAAAATTCATAACAATAAATTTCTTATTCACTGAACATCATATATATCAGATGACTAAAATGCGGTGATTCAGGTAACTGTTATACATAAATTTCACTTTTCTGCGTCTGATAGTTACCTTTTCGGCCCTATACCATAACAGCACACCGTTTGACATTGAGGCTGTGCATGTTTGGTTTAGATGCTTTTCACCTTGCACGGATACAGTTTGCCTTTACCGTATCCTTTCACATTATTTTCCCGGCGATCACCATCGGCCTGGCGAGCTATCTTGCCGTGCTGGAAGGCTTGTGGCTGAAATCCAAAAATCCGGTCTGGCGTTCGCTGTACCATTTCTGGTCGAAGATCTTCGCTGTTAACTTTGGCATGGGCGTGGTCTCCGGGCTGGTGATGGCCTACCAGTTTGGTACCAACTGGAGCGGATTCTCCCAGTTCGCGGGCAGTATTACCGGCCCGCTGCTCACTTATGAAGTGCTCACCGCCTTCTTCCTTGAGGCCGGGTTCCTCGGCGTGATGTTGTTTGGCTGGAATAAAGTCGGGCCGGGACTGCACTTTTTTGCCACCTGCATGGTCGCGCTGGGGACGATCATCTCAACCTTCTGGATCCTCTCCTCCAACAGCTGGATGCAGACCCCGCAGGGTTATGAGATCGTCAATGGACAGGTTGTGCCGGTGGACTGGTTTGCCGTGGTCTTTAACCCTTCCTTCCCCTATCGTCTCCTGCACATGTCGATAGCGGCTTTCCTCAGTAGCGCGCTGTTTGTCGGAGCATCGGCAGCCTGGCACCTGCTACGTGGCAATAATACCCCCGCCATTCGTGCCATGTTCTCAATGGCATTGTGGATGACCCTGATTGTGGCCCCCATTCAGGCAATGGTGGGTGATATGCATGGGCTTAATACCTTAAAACACCAGCCCGCAAAAATTGCCGCCATTGAAGGTCACTGGGAAAACTCGCCGGGTGAGCCGACGCCACTGCTGCTGTTTGGCTGGCCGGATATGGAACAGGAGCGCACCCGTTTTGGTCTGGAAATCCCGGCACTCGGTAGCCTGATCCTGACGCACAGCCTGGAAAAACAGGTTCCGGCGCTTAAGGAGTTCCCGAAGGAAGACCGTCCAAATTCCACCATCGTCTTCTGGTCATTCCGCATTATGGCGGGGTTAGGCATGTTGATGCTGCTGCTGGGCGTGGTGGCGCTCTGGTTACGTTATAAAAAACGCGTCTACTCTTCGCGTCCCTTCCTGTGGTTTGCCCTGGTGATGGGACCGTCCGGGCTGATTGCCATTCTGGCGGGATGGGTGACAACCGAAGTGGGTCGCCAGCCGTGGGTCGTCTACGGGCTACAGCGAACCAAAGATGCCGTCTCTGCACATGGCGATCTGCATATGAGTGTGAGTTTGCTGGCCTTCTTCATCGTCTATACCTCGGTATTTGGCGTGGGTTACAGCTACATGGTGCGCCTTATCAGGAAAGGGCCTCAGCCTCATGAATCGTTCGCCACCGAGTCCGACGGACGTCCGGCACGCCCACTTTCTGCTGTCACCACTGACTATAAGGAGAAGCCATAATGGGTATCGATCTTTCCATTATCTGGTTTGTCATCATCGTCTTCGCCACCCTGATGTATATCGTGATGGATGGTTTTGATCTGGGGATAGGTATTCTGTTCCCGACCACACAAAACGCCGACGATCGCGATGTGATGGTGAACAGCGTCGCCCCCGTCTGGGACGGTAACGAAACCTGGCTGGTGCTTGGCGGTGCGGCCCTGTTCGGCGCATTTCCGCTGGCCTACGCGGTGATCATCGACGCCCTCACCATCCCGCTAACATTAATGCTGATCGGACTTATTTTCCGCGGCGTGGCCTTTGAGTTTCGCTTTAAAGCAACACCGGCACACCGTCCCTTCTGGGATAAAGCCTTTATTGGCGGGTCGATTCTGGCAACGTTTACCCAGGGTATTACGGTTGGGGCAGTAATCAATGGGTTCTCTGTTACAGAACGTGCGTATAGCGGTGGGCCATTTGACTGGTTAACCCCGTTTAACCTGTTCTGCGGCGCAGGCCTGGTGGCAGCTTACGCGCTGCTGGGGGCTACGTGGCTGGTGATGAAAAGTGAAAATACCCTACAGCAGCGCATGCGCCGGGTATCGAAAATGTTGTTAATCGTGCTTCTGGCTTTCATTGCAGTAATCAGCCTCTGGACACCGCTGGCGCAACCGGCCATTGCCGCACGCTGGTTTACGCTGCCAAATCTGTTCTTCCTGCTGCCCGTCCCGGCTCTGGTTGTTACCCTGAGCCTGTGTCAGTGGCGCAGTCTGAACAATCCTGATAGCCATAACCTGCCGTTTATTCTGACGCTGGGGCTAATTTTCCTCGGGTTTAGCGGGCTTGGGATCAGCATCTGGCCGCATATTATTCCACCATCGATTACCCTCTGGCAGGCTGCGGCACCGGTACAAAGCCAGGGCTTTATGCTGGTGGGCGCGCTGCTGATCATTCCCGTTATCCTGGCCTACACCTTCTGGAGCTATTACGTATTTCGCGGGAAAGTTCAGCATGGAGAGGGGTATCACTGATGCAACAACCTGTCTGGAAACGTCTGATATGGCTGGTCATTATCTGGGGGGGAAGCGTACTGGCACTGGCCTGCGTGAGTATGCTTTTTCGAATGTTGATGACGGCGGCAGGATTTAAATCTCACTGACTCACACCCCGGGCAGCCACTGTGTTGCCCGGTAACGCCCCGCACTTTCAGATAAACCCCATTAACACGCCACGGAGTATCGTTACACTAAAATTGATTTACGGTATTTATAGTTTGAGAAGAAAAATGAAAAAGCTTGTTGCGTTAAGTGTTATCAGTCTTGTCCTTGCTGGCTGCGTTAATCCAGGTAAAGCGTCCGTTCAGCCTAAGCAACTCCAGAACCACCGTTTTGTTCTGGAAAATGTGGACGGTAAAGCCGTGAAGACCACGACAACGCAACCTGAGATCAGCTTCAGCGCCTTGCCAGAGATCAGCCTGCTGAACAACATCACCGTCTCCGGCGCAATGTGCAACCGCTTCAACGGCCAGGGGAAATTGTCCGAAGGCGAGCTGAAGGTCAAAACGCTGGCAATGACCCGAAAATTATGTACCGACCCACAGCTTAATGCACTGGATCAGGCCATCGGCGATATGTTGCGCAAAGGCGCGCAAGTCGACCTGACGGAAGACCAGTTAACGCTGGCCACAGCCGAAAAAACGCTGACGTTTAAGCGCGCGGAGTAATCAGTAGTTACCGCAAGTTCCAACGGCAAGCGACTGTTCACTGCAGCGTTTGCCATTTGGCAACGCGCACATTCCAACCGCAGAACCGTCGAGCTGACGGGCGACAGAAAGCGAACCCCCAACCATTGCGCAGTTGGCTTGTCCTGAGCTGGACATAGCCGCTCTCATGCCTGGCGTCACGTGCGCCGCCGTTGCCTGCTGAACAGGTTCACTGCTACATGCCGACAACAATAACGCGGCACACCCAACCCAAAACGCTGAACGCATGTTCTCTTCCCCATAAATAAAGCGAAACCTATGCATCATAGGCATCACGCACCATGTCGTCGAGAGCGGAAGTGCGTATTTATGCGCTCCATTCACGTTTTCTCACAATTTTTAGGGGGTTTCGTTCCAGACCATTATGGTTGCAGTATATTGCCCCCTGCTTTCTTACATTTAGATAACTACCGGATTTCTGAGGACAACAAATAATGTCGTTCAATAATAAGAACCTGATTATTACTCTCTTATCCCTCTGCACCTTCCAGACTTATGCAGCACAATGCACAGCGGAAACCATCTCTAAAAACAATCTGAACAATTTCATCCTCCAGACTCAGCAGAATAAAGCAGGCATCCCCAAATCTGTTGAAATGTCGATTGAGAGTCCTGATGGGTATATCCGCGCACTGGCACAAAGCCACTTCAGTCAATGCGGAGAGCTCATTAGCAGCAGTGTAAAAGAGGTCAAAATCTCGACAGGCCCGAAATCAGTATTCACGGCAACTAATGATATTCAGTTGAATAAAAAGGAGTTTGGCTGGAGCATTCAGCTGAACGCGAATGGGGTAGCAACCGATAACAACAGCCGGAAGACCACACAGATCTATCGCCAGACGCTGGAGGGACAGTTCCTGCTTAACGATAAAGGCGTTATCAGCCACGCGGTTAACCGTGCAGTTATTGCGGCCACAAGGCCGGGAGATAAAGACATTAACACCGTGAGCAAAATAGACTACACCTTCAATTCATCAGGATTGCTGACAAGTGCAGCAAGCAAAGGAACGCTGGCGATAGATAATAATACGACTGAATACAGCTATGATGACAATAATCGTCTGCTCAAAACTCAATCACCCTCAACCATCGTAGAATATTCCTATGATAACGAGGGCCGTGAGTTATCCCTCAGCAAGACCCAGACATATTTCACTATCGAAAAAAATCTGACCACCTGCGAGGAGTGGAATTCGCATGGAGAATGCACACGCGCCAATATGGATATCACGATCACACCCGTCTCCCGGACGGGTAAACAGTATGTGGAAAAGCATAAAGCCGTGTTGACGACGAAATACGAATACTGGAACTGACCACGACACATCGCACGGGCAGAAGAGCGCATTTTCTGCCAAAAAATTGATCTACTCATTGATGCCGACAATGCCAAGGACACAAAAGCGAAAATCGCAAAACCCGGCCTTTGCTAAAATGAAAAGATAATATTCAGGGTCTGTTGAGGTATGACAGACCCCTCTTTTTTGCGCAATGTAAGGGTGTCGTCCTATGCAAACTATTGACGGTAATGGTGCAGTCGCGTCAGTCGCGTTTCGCACCAGTGAAGTTATCGCCATCTACCCGATTACGCCAAGTTCTACAATGGCCGAACAGGCAGATGCCTGGGCCGGGAACGGGCTAAAAAACGTCTGGGGTGATGTCCCACGCGTGGTTGAAATGCAGTCCGAAGCCGGTGCAATTGCTGCGGTACATGGCGCGTTGCAGACGGGAGCATTGTCCACGTCGTTTACGTCATCTCAGGGATTGCTGTTGATGATCCCGACGCTGTACAAACTGGCCGGTCAGTTGACACCGTTTGTCCTGCACGTCGCCGCCCGAACCATTGCGACCCACGCACTCTCCATTTTTGGCGATCACTCAGATGTGATGGCCGTGCGTCAGACGGGTTGCGCCATGCTTTGCGCCAGCAGCGTACAGGAAGCTCAGGACTTCGCGCTGATTTCACATATCGCGACGCTGAAAAGCCGTGTGCCGTTTATTCATTTCTTTGATGGTTTCCGCACCTCTCACGAAATCAACAAAATCGTTCCGCTGGCGGACGACACGATCCTGAATCTTCTGCCACAGGCGGAGATCGATGCCCATCGTGCCCGCGCGCTCAATCCGGAGCATCCGGTGATCCGCGGGACATCCGCAAACCCGGATACCTACTTCCAGTCCCGCGAGGCGACAAATCCGTGGTACAACGCCGTATATGACCATGTTGAGCAGGCGATGAATGACTTTGCCGCGGCTACCGGTCGCGAATACAAACCGTTTGAATACTACGGCCACCCGCAGGCGGAACGCGTGATTGTGCTGATGGGCTCCGCCATTGGTACCTGTGAAGAGGTGGTGGATGAGCTGCTGGCGCGTGGCGAAAAAGTTGGCGTGCTAAAAGTGCGTCTCTATCGCCCGTTCTCAGCCAGGCATCTGCTCTCTGCACTACCAGAAAGTGCACGAACCGTGGCAGTGCTCGACCGAACAAAAGAACCCGGCGCTCACGCGGAACCACTTTATCTGGACGTCATGACCGCGCTGGCAGAAGCGTTCAATAATGGTGAACGCGAAACACTGCCGCGCGTAACTGGCGGCCGTTATGGCTTGTCATCAAAAGAGTTTGGCCCCGACTGCGTGCTTGCGGTGTTTAACGAACTGAACGAAGCAAAACCGAAGCCACGCTTTACCGTCGGCATTTATGATGATGTGACTAATCTCTCCCTGGTCTTACCGGAAAACACCCTGCCCTCGGCGGCCAAACTCGAAGCACTATTTTATGGCTTAGGCAGTGACGGCAGTGTCTCGGCAACCAAGAACAACATCAAGATCATCGGGAACTCGACACCGTGGTATGCCCAGGGCTACTTCGTCTATGATTCCAAAAAAGCCGGCGGGCTGACCGTTTCCCACCTGCGCGTCAGCGAACACCCGATCCGCTCGGCCTATCTGATTTCGCAGGCCGATTTTGTGGGGTGTCACCAGCTGCAGTTTATCGACAAATACCAGATGGCAGAACGTCTGAAACCCGGTGGTATTTTCCTGCTCAATACGCCGTACAGCGCGGATGAGGTATGGGCACGCCTGCCGCAGGAAGTGCAGGCGGTACTGAACCAGAAAAAAGCCCGCCTCTTCGTGATTAACGCGGCAAAAATTGCCCGCGAATGCGGTCTGGCTGCGCGTATCAACACCGTCATGCAGATGGCCTTCTTCCATCTGACCCAAATTCTCCCGGGGGACAGCGCGCTGGCTGAACTGCAGGGTGCCATTGCCAAAAGTTACAGCAGCAAAGGGCAAGAGCTGGTTGAGCGTAACTGGCAGGCGCTGGCGCTGGCCCGTGAATCGCTGTTCGAAGTACCACTGCAGCAGGTCAATGCCGCCAGCCCGAACCGTCCTCCGGTGGTGTCTGATGCTGCACCTGATTTCGTCAAAACCGTCACGGCAGCCATGCTGGCCGGGCTTGGCGATGCCCTTCCCGTCTCTGCACTGCCGCCGGATGGAACCTGGCCGATGGGCACCACTCGCTGGGAAAAACGCAATATTGCCGAAGAGATCCCTATCTGGAAAGAGGCGCTGTGTACCCAGTGCAACCACTGCGTGGCCGCCTGTCCGCACTCGGCCATTCGTGCCAAAGTGGTTTCTCCCGAAGATATGGAAGCCGCACCGGCCAGTCTGCATTCGCTGGATGTGAAATCCCGCGATATGCGTGGGCAGAAATATGTCCTTCAGGTTGCACCTGAAGATTGCACCGGCTGTAACCTGTGCGTCGAGGTGTGCCCGGCGAAAGATCGCCAGAACCCGGAAATCAAAGCCATCAATATGATGTCGCGTCTGGAACACGTTGAAGAAGAGAAAGTGAATTATGACTTCTTCCTGAACCTGCCGGAAATCGATCGTAGCAAACTGGAACGCATTGATATTCGAACCTCGCAGTTGATCACTCCGCTGTTTGAGTATTCCGGTGCCTGCTCCGGCTGTGGTGAAACGCCGTACATTAAACTGCTCACGCAGTTGTATGGCGATCGGATGCTGATCGCCAACGCCACGGGTTGTTCGTCAATCTATGGTGGTAATCTGCCTTCCACTCCCTACACCACCGACGCACACGGCCGCGGCCCGGCATGGGCTAACTCGTTGTTTGAGGATAACGCCGAATTTGGTCTGGGTTTCCGCCTTACCGTTGACCAGCACCGCGCACGCGTGATGCGTTTACTGGCACAGTTTGCTGATAAGCTCCCCGCTGAGTTGAACGAGGCACTGCACGCCGAAGCGACTCCAGAGGTTCGCCGTGAGCAGGTAGCAGAGCTGCGCAAAGCCCTTCAGGGCGTGGACGGCGCAGAACAACTGCTGACCGACGCTGACGCCCTGGTTGAGAAATCTATCTGGTTGATTGGCGGCGACGGCTGGGCCTATGACATCGGGTTTGGCGGGCTGGATCACGTGCTGAGCCTGACCGAAAACGTCAACATTCTGGTGCTGGATACCCAGTGTTATTCCAATACCGGCGGTCAGGCCTCGAAAGCGACACCGCTGGGTGCCGTCACCAAATTTGGTGAACACGGCAAGCGCAAGGCGCGTAAAGATCTCGGTGTCAGTATGATGATGTACGGGCACGTTTACGTCGCACAAATCTCGCTGGGTGCCCAGCTTAACCAGACGGTGAAAGCGATTCAGGAAGCGGAATCTTACCCCGGTCCGTCGCTGATTATCGCCTACAGCCCTTGCGAGGAGCATGGCTACGATCTGGCACTTAGCCACGATCAGATGCGTCAGCTTACGGCAACCGGCTTCTGGCCGTTGTATCGCTTCGACCCGCGTCGTGCCGATGAAGGCAACTTGCCGCTGGCACTGGATTCACGTCCGCCGTCAGATGCCCTGGCCGAGACGTTAATGCAGGAACAACGCTTCCGTCGCCTCAATGCGCAACAGCCTGAAGTGGCTGAGCAGTTGTGGAAAGATGCGGCCGCCGACCTGCAGAAACGCTATGACTTCCTGGCACAAATGGCCGGTAAAGCGGAAAAGTCAACCGGTGAATAATCTCTCTGCCCGGCTTGTCCGGGCATTTTTTTACGCAAAAAAAATGCCCGATGTATTTACATCGGGCGAATCCAGATTATCAAAGATAAACTATTTAAATTATTAAATAGTATTCATATGAATTATGGATGAACAATCTTAAGGCATATAACAGCACAGAGATTACCGTCTTCTCGTGAGAAATAATAATTTTATTTTTGTATAAATCGCAGCCAATCATTCACGAAACCAATCACCATTACCGCAGAATTATTCCGTTTAGATTTTACTTAATCAGTAACAATTATATTTTATTACTCTTTGCGGGAGTGATTTAGCATGGGACAACTTTCTCATTCAGAAAGTTCAATACGTAATTAAATAAAAACAACTGCAAAGGAATACCACAATGCAAAGAAAAGTACTGGCTCTGATTATTCCAGCTCTTTTAATGGCTGGCGCTGCACATGCGGCAGAAATCTATAACAAAGACGGCAACAAATTAGACCTGTACGGAAAAGTAGATGGTCTGCATTACTTCTCCGACGACAAAGGTGCTGATGGCGATCAGACCTACATGCGTCTGGGTTTCAAGGGTGAAACCCAGATCAACAACATGATGACCGGCTACGCGCAGTGGGAATACAACATTCAGGCTAACAATACCGAAGGCTCGGATAACCAGTCCTGGACCCGTCTGGCCTTCGCAGGTGTGAAGGTGGGCGACTACGGTTCCTTCGATTATGGCCGTAACTACGGCGTGTTGTACGACGTGGAAGGCTGGACCGATATGCTGCCTGAATTCGGTGGCGATTCCTACACCAAAGCCGATAACTTCATGACCGGCCGTGCCAACGGCGTGGCAACCTACCGTAACACCGATTTCTACGGTCTGGTTCAGGGTCTGAACTTTGCCCTGCAGTATCAGGGTAAGAACGAAGACGCCAGTAACAACCAGGAAGGTACTAACAACGGTCGCGACACACGTCATGAGAACGGTGACGGTTTCGGTATTTCCACCACGTATGATTTCGGTATGGGTATCAGTGCAGGTGCGGCATATACCTCCTCCGATCGTAGTAATGACCAGGTGCGTAACACCACAGCGGGTGGCGATAAAGCCGATGCATGGACTGCAGGTCTGAAATATGATGCCAATAATATCTACCTGGCAACAATGTATTCTGAAACCCGTAATATGACACCTTACGGTGACAACGAAGATGCCGTTGCAAACAAAACACAGAACTTTGAAATTACCGCTCAATATCAGTTCGACTTTGGTCTGCGTCCGGCAATTTCTTACCTGCAGTCAAAAGGCAAAGACCTGGGTAACGGCGAAGGTGATAAAGACCTGGTTAAATACGCGGATGTCGGTGCAACCTATTACTTCAACAAAAACATGTCTACCTATGTTGATTATAAAATCAACTTGCTGGACGAAGATGACGCGTTCTACAAAAACAACGGTATCGGTACGGATGATATCGTAGCGTTAGGTCTGGTTTATCAGTTCTAATGCCAATAGCCCGCATATTTTTGCGGGCTAACTTTTTATACTTCTACGCCATACTCCTTTCAGCTTGCCGCACCACGTCTGAAATCCACTTTCTCGCTCCCCGCCACATCTCAGTACCAGCACGTTCCTGCCTGCAGATTTTCTGGTTTATGAGACCTGTCTCAAATAAAATGCGCCTGTGACGGCGTCGTTAAGGGAAAATTTAAGAAAATCAGCGTACAGTAAAAACGGAGTTTTACTACATAAGGATATCTGCGTGTTCCCCAGAGTATCATTAGTCCTGCTTGCCCTGTTGAGTTGTATCTGGATTACGCTACTCTTTGATTTTGGTGGTGCCGTTCACCACCCTGGTGAGTTGTTAAACCTGCTGGAAAATGACTAGCCGGCCTCTTTACAGAAAGAGGATTGCCTTAAGATATGACGTATCCGCGCCAGGAACCCCTGGGCGCGTACAACCCAGCGTCCCCCATTTCAGGTCGCAGAACATCTGCGTCGTCCGGCGCTATATTATTTGATATAGGAGTCCAGCACTTTCAGGACAACCTCAAGATCTTCTTCGCGTCTTAATTCACTGGCTTCATGAACAATATGCTCTGTCAGATGGCCTTTGATAACTTCACGCATTAGCCCATTTACCGCACCACGGATAGCGGCGATTTGTTGTAGCACCGCTGCGCATTCATGCGGCTCATCCAACATTTTTTTCAGCGCGGTCACCTGCCCCTGGATTTTGTTGGTGCGTGCTTTCAGTTTTTGTTTATCCCGGATGGTATGCGACATACATATCCTCATCGTTCAGAAAACCTGCCTGATAGTAACATTCACATTCTACTGGGGGGTAGTATTTTATACTGAGGGGGAGTAGCATCCGGGGCATTACATCTCCGGCGGAAATGATTTTCATGAACGAATTTACAGCACTGCTTCAGCAGGGTAATGCCTGGTTCTTTATCCCCAGCGCCATTTTGCTTGGCGCACTGCACGGCCTGGAACCGGGTCACTCTAAGACCATGATGGCCGCATTTATCATTGCAATCAGGGGAACCGTCCGGCAGGCGGTTATGCTTGGCCTGGCGGCCACGGTTTCGCACACGGCTATCGTCTGGCTTATTGCCCTTGGTGGTATGTACGTCAGTCATAAATTTACCGCGGAGACGGCAGAACCCTGGTTACAGCTGGTTTCCGCCATCATTATTCTGGGTACCGCCATCTGGATGATATGGCGCACCTGGAAAGGGGAAAAGAACTGGCTGGACGGGATGCAACAGGGTGATGACGCACATCATCAGCATGATGACATCCGCCTGTTCGATACCGGTCATGGTCAGGCCGAACTGTCCATTTTTGAGGAAGACCAGCCACCGCACTGGCGTTTACGAACGCTCACTGGCCGAAAATGGCAGGCCTCCGATGTGTCTCTGGTTACCCACCGCGGCAAAGGAACATTTTCCCAGGTGTTTGATTTCACTGATAAGGGTGACTACCTTGAATCAACACGGCCGATACCTGAGCCGCATCAGTTTGATGTCCGTCTCACATTAGGCCACCGCGGACATGTTCATGATTACGATCTTGAATTCCGTGAACATGACCATCATCACCCGGGTACTGAAGGGCTGGATAAACACTCGCAGGAGTATCAGGACGCACATGAGCGGGCACATGCAAACGACATTAAGCGACGCTTCAGCGGTAAAAGTGCAACCAACGGTCAAATCCTGCTGTTTGGTCTGACGGGAGGACTTATTCCTTGCCCTGCCGCAATCACCGTATTGTTGATTTGTCTACAGCTTAAAGCATTGTCACTGGGAGCTACGCTGGTGATCAGCTTCAGCATCGGGCTGGCACTGACGCTGGTCACTGTCGGTGTGGGGGCGGCGATCAGCGTCCGCCAGGTGGCCAAACGCTGGGATGGATTTAATGCCATTGCCCGAAAAGCCCCCTATTTCTCCGGTACCCTGATTGGACTCGTGGGGATTTATATGGGGATCCACGGCTATCTGGGTATCACTGGCTGAATGACTCAGCCGCCAGCCCGGTAAGGGAAAGCAAAAAGCCAACTACTCTTATCGGGCATAGGTGCCAGATTCAACGCCGCAGTAAAACGTGCTGGAATTCGCCGCCGTAATCCGTACCATACACGGCACACTTTCGCATACTGGTTGCTATCGGCAGGCGCATTAAAATGGTTTTGTCCCACTGGTGCCCCATTTGAAATTTGAGTAACGAATAAATGTCGCAAAATCAAGAAACTACAAAAAAAGAGCAATACAACCTGAACAAGCTGCAAAAGCGACTGCGCCGTAACGTGGGCGAAGCCATTGCAGACTTCAACATGATTGAAGAAGGCGACCGCATTATGGTTTGCCTGTCAGGGGGTAAAGACAGCTATACCATGCTGGAGATCCTGCGCAATCTTCAGCAAAGCGCACCTGTGAATTTTTCCCTGGTGGCGGTCAACCTCGACCAGAAACAGCCAGGTTTCCCGGAACATATTCTGCCGGAGTATCTGGAGACGCTGGGCGTTGAGTATAAAATCGTTGAAGAGAATACCTACGGGATTGTGAAAGAAAAAATCCCTGAAGGGAAAACCACCTGCTCGCTCTGCTCTCGTTTGCGTCGCGGCATTCTTTATCGTACCGCCACGGAGCTGGGCGCAACCAAGATTGCCCTGGGCCATCACCGTGACGATATCCTGCAAACGCTGTTCCTGAACATGTTCTACGGTGGCAAGATGAAAGGCATGCCGCCAAAACTGATGAGCGATGACGGTAAACATATCGTGATCCGCCCACTCGCCTACTGCCGTGAGAAAGACATTGAGCGTTTCTCACAGGCCAAAGCTTTCCCGATCATTCCGTGCAACCTGTGTGGCTCGCAACCGAACCTGCAGCGTCAGGTCATTGGCGACATGCTGCGTGACTGGGATAAACGCTACCCTGGCCGTATCGAAACCATGTTCAGCGCAATGCAGAACGTCGTGCCTTCGCACCTGGCGGATGTTGAACTGTTCGACTTCAAAGGTATCAACCACGGCTCAGAAGTAGTGAACGGTGGCGATCTGGCGTTTGACCGTGAAGAGCTCCCGATGCAGCCTGCGGGCTGGCAGCCGGAAGAAGATGACACGCAGTTCGAAGAGTTGCGTCTGAATGTACTTGAAGTGAAATAATCAAATAGCGTCTCAGAAAGGGTTTCTGAGACGCTTTCCTGTCCTTACTTCAGCAGACGAACGCGACAGGCTTTCCCTTTGATTTTCCCGTTTTGCAGCTGCTTCCAGGCCTTATGTGCAACCGACTGGCGGACCGCCACATAAACATGCGCCGGATGTACCGCAATCTTGCCAATATCAGCCCCATCCAGACCGATATCCCCGGTCAGCGCACCTAATACATCGCCGGGACGCATCTTGGCTTTTTTACCGCCATCAATACACAGCGTCGCCATTTCCGCATCCAGTGGGACAATGCTGACATTACCCGGAGCATTCACCCAGTTCAGCTTAATCTGCAGCATTTCAGACAGAATATTCGCGCGCTGCGCCTCTTCTGGTGCGCAGAAGCTAATGGCCAGACCGCTGTTCCCGGCACGTGCGGTACGTCCAATACGGTGTACATGCACTTCAGGATCCCACGCCAGCTCGAAGTTAACGACCAGCTCCAGCGATTTAATATCCAGACCACGCGCCGCAACGTCAGTGGCAACCAGCACACGGGCACTGCCGTTGGCGAAACGCACCAGCGTCTGGTCACGATCGCGCTGCTCCAGATCGCCATGCAATGACAATGCGCTCTGCCCCGCCGCATTCAGGGCATCACATACCGCCTGACAATCTTTTTTAGTATTACAAAACACCACGCAGGACGCAGGCTGATGTTGGCTCAGCAGCTTTTGCAGAAGCGGGATTTTTCCCTGCTGCGAGGTTTCAAAGAACTGCTGTTCGATTGCAGGCAGCGCATCGACGCTATCAATTTCGATGGTGAGCGGGTCTTTCTGCACACGGCCACTGATCGCCGCGATGGCTTCCGGCCAGGTTGCAGAGAACAACAATGTCTGACGGTCTGCCGGTGCGAAGCGGATCACTTCATCAATAGCATCGCTAAAGCCCATATCCAGCATACGATCCGCCTCATCCATCACCAGCGTTTGCAGCGCATCCAGCGATACGGTGCCTTTTTGCAGGTGATCCAGCAGACGGCCAGGCGTCGCCACAATAATGTGGGGGGCATGCTGTAAGGAGTCACGCTGTGCGCCAAAAGGCTGGCCGCCACAAAGCGTCAGGATTTTCGTGTTAGGCAAAAAACGGGCCAGTCGACGCAATTCACCCGCAACCTGGTCTGCCAGTTCACGGGTTGGACACAGCACCAGAGACTGGGTCTGAAACAGTGCGACATCAATATGCTGCAACAACCCAAGACCGAATGCAGCCGTTTTACCACTGCCTGTTTTAGCCTGCACGCGCACATCGCGCCCTTCGAGAATGGCAGGCAACGCGGCGGCTTGCACTGGGGTCATGGTGAGGTAACCCAACTCGTTAAGATTATCGAGTTGGGCGGCAGGTAAACGATTCAGGGTAGAAAAAGCGGTCACAGTATTATCTCGTGGTCAAAAGGCTTACGGTCAGCAGGCGCGTATCCTCGCAGATCTCGGAGTTTGATGCGACATTTTAATCGGTTCTTCATCTGGTGGCGGATCGGGCATCGGCTGCGGACGCGGGATAGGGTCCGGAAGTGGGACAGGATCGACAGGCATAACGTCGGGTTGCGACAGGTGTATGAAATGACAGGTCATCTTACCCTCCAGTTTTTAGGGTGATACTTTTAGGGTAGACGCTGGAATACGGGAGGCAAAAAAAAGCCGACTATTAAGTCGGCGTCGTACGAATCAATTGTGCTATGCAGTAATTCAAAAAAGGAAGTAAGACAATATGGAGCGCAACGCCCATCGCTTGACGTTGCATTCACCTGCGGGAGTAATAATGCACCTTACGGGGTTTGTGTTTATTGACTTCGCTCAAGTAAAAGAACGTTTTGACACTGGAAAAACGTCGAAAAAGCGTAATTTTACAGCCATTTACTACGACGCAACCACCATGCAACACCTCCAATCAAAACAACTAACATGATGCAAAAAGCGGTGAAGCCATAATGGTATCCGCCGCCGGGAATGCCTCCCAGATTCACACCAAACAGCCCGGTTAAGAAGGTGCTGGGGAGAAACACCATCGCCATCAGCGACATCGTATACGTTCTTCTCGACAGCGACTCCTGCATCACCTGCGCTATCTCATCTGCCATCACCGCCGTTCTGGCAATACAGGAATCAATCTCATCCAGCCCGCGCCCCAGCCTGTCAGCAATATCCTGCATTCTGCGACGCTGATCGTCGTTCATCCAGCCAAGCCGCTCACTGGCCAGGCGGGCATAGACGTCACGTTGCGGGGTCATATAGCGACGCATCACAATCAGCTGTTTGCGCAGTAATGCCAGAAAGCCGCGCGGCGGGATCTGCTGATCGAGCAGGTTATCTTCCAGATCGATAATTTTATCGTGTAGCTCTTCAATAAACTCACTTGCATGATCGGTAAGAGCATCGCAGACATCCACCAGCCAGCTACCGCAATCGATCGGCCCGGTGCCATCTTTTAAATCATTCACGACATCATCCAGCGCCAGAACTTTACGCTGACGTGTGGAGACAATCAGTCTTTCGTCCATATAGACACGCATCGCGACCAGTTGATCCGGGCGCTCATCCGTACTGCCGTTAATGCAGCGAAGCGTGAGAAGCGTACCCTCCCCCATCCTGCTCACGCGGGGTCGCAGGCTATCACCCGCCAGTGCATCGCGGACGCTATTCGGCAAGAGCGGGGTCGACGCCAGCCATTCAGCGCTATCCATATGGGTATAGTTCAGATGTAGCCAGCAAGGATGTTCACTATCAATCTCATCGTTATCCTCCAGCGGCCGCGCGCCGCCACGACCATCGAACACCCACGCAAAAACTGCGTCAGGAACGTTAAGTTCAGACCCTTTAATGCTCTCCACAACGCCTCCACCTTTTTAATCTCTTACGCTGTCAGTCTAGCCTTCGTCGAGGCTTAAGCAACAAATATGTACCGCATCGCGCTGAATTAGCTCGGGAATTGTACATTTTTATTCATATTTCAGAAGACAGGTAAAGACAACGAGGTGAACGGTGCAACCCGCCGGGAGGTGATATAAAAATAACGCCTGGCATGCCAGGCGTTATTTTACCGTCACGCTGTGTGTCGGGGTCGATGCTGGAACGACAGCGAGCCAGGCAGAGAAGACGAGGGACCCTCTGTCTGATAACCATTATCAAGTCTGAAATTACGTGTCCGCGTCTGCAGCTCAATCACCTGATTACGCAACACATCAGACGATCCGTTAAGCTCTTCCGCCATCGCAACATTGCTCTGCGTGACCCGTTCCAGTTCAGACAACGCCAGCGTAATTTGCGAAATACCTTTTTCCTGTTCTGATGTCGATGCAGAAATATCATCCATCAACCGGCTGACGTTGCCTGAACCGGCCACTATTTCATGCATGTTTTTTTCCGCTTCTGACACAACGGTAACCCCCTGAGTCACGTTATTGCTGGTGACTTCAATCAGCGTTTTAATGTTCTTTGCGGCTTCAGCGCTGCGGTGTGCCAGGTTTCTGACCTCCTCCGCCACCACGGAGAACCCTTTTCCGTGGTCACCCGCCCTCGCCGCCTCTACGGCCGCATTAAGCGCCAGGATATTCGTCTGAAAGGCAATCCCGTCAATAAGCGTGATAATTTCTGTCATTTGTTGCGCGCACTCGGTAATCGACGCCATGTTGGTGGCGACTTGCCCCATCAGTTCTCCCCCTTTGCGCGCCTGCATCGTTGCCACGTTTGCCTGTTCACTGGCCTGACGGGTATTATCGGCATTATTTTTTGTGCTCGCCGCCATCTGTTCCATGCTGGCAGCCGTTTGCACCAATGACGCGGACTGCTGCTCTGTTTTCACGGACAGCTGTGCGCTTCGGGTAGAGAGTTGCTCTGATAGCGTCATGGCGGTTTGCGACGACGCTCTGATTTCCCGTACCAGCGTAGCGATATTGCTTGATAAGGCATTAATACCGGGGATCAAACGGCCCGCACAGTTATTACCAAATTCAGGGATCGACACACCAAGATTACCCGAAGTCACCTCTTCAATACTTTTTTTCACGGTATTGATCGGTACCACAAGATATTTTGTCATGTAGCACCAGAGTAAAAATAAAGCAAAAAAATTTATCCCTGCGACTGAAATAAATAGCATCCTGCCTTGTGATAATAAAAAAATTAACACTGTATCCATCAAAAACACACATAAAAGAAAACAGGAGATGAATGTCCTGACGCTCATATTTTTTAGCATGTTTATTCCTGAGGTTTTATATTTTTGTCGGCATTAAGGTTTATAGCATTCACCTTGCATTTTTTCCTCATGATCCCTGCGAGTTTTGTGTTTCGCCGTTAGTCGTTGAAGATTTCACTTAAGTCAGAGAAAAAGCGTGTATTAGTGGAAATGTTGCCACAGGAGTGCTGTCATACTGGTTTCCGACCGCCTTAAGGGATACCATCACCACCGGTGAGACGGTATGTTCACCCTCATATTTAAGGAGCATTGCTGTAATTTTTCGCCTTTGTGTAGCATTGCTTAACAGGTTAAAGGAGAGGATATATTTTATATTTTAATTGCCTGTTAAAATTTTAATATGACTGGTCATTTAATAACTAATATTGTCTGGACGAGCGTGTACCTTACCCGATACAGGACATGCCCGGCAGGTGAAATCGGTAACCTTTTTTGGCGTGGGATTGCATAATGCTCAATGTATCGTGGGACCCAGTGTTAATAGCCATCTCTTATCTGGTGGCGTTTATCGCCTCGTTTGTGGCATTAGACAGCGCAGGAAAAATTTCCCTTTCCAGCCGGAAGGTCGCCATGTTCTGGCGTGTTGCCGGAGGGATAACGCTGGGCATTGGGATCTGGTCGATGCATTTCATCGGCATGCTGGCGATGAAAATGCCGATGATCATGAGCTACCACCTTTGGTTAACGCTTCTCTCGCTGGGTGTCGCGGTACTGACTTCCACTCTCGCGATTCATATTGTCATTCCGGGCAATTCCCTGTCCTCCTTACGGCTGATACTTGCCACGCTGATCCTCAGTGCTGGTGTGGTGTCGATGCACTATATTGGCATGGCCGCGTTGATGCTGAACGGAGGCATTATCTGGGACTGGAACATCGTCGGCTTGTCGGTGTTGATTGCTGTCATCGCATCCGGCGCGGCGCTGTGGCTGGCCTTCCATCTGCGGGATAAGCGTAAAGGGATCTTTGTGAATCGTCTTCTTGCCGCCCTGGTGATGGGCGCGGCAATTAGCGCGATGCACTATACCGGCATGAATGCTGCTCATTTTCATGAAATGGAACATACCCTGCCAGGCGGTATCAGTGAGTTGGGATTATCCATCTGGGTTTCGGTAACCACGCTATGCCTGCTCGGCGTCATGTTAATTATGTCGCTCATTGACTCCCACTGGCGTACCAACCGGCTGACGGATAATCTCCGCCAGCTCAACCGTCAACTGGAGCTACAGGCCCGTTTTGATGCGCTCACCGGTCTTGCTAACCGTCACCAGATGGATCTTCGCCTGCAGGACTGCCTGCACAGCGCGCTGCTCAGTAAGAAGCAATTTGCCGTGATTTTCCTCGACGTTGATCATTTCAAACGCGTCAATGATACCTGGGGCCACCACGTCGGGGATGAGCTGTTAATCAACGTTGCACAACGCATCACTGCGCGACTCACCCGCGAAATGACGCTGGCAAGACTGGGAGGCGATGCCTTCATTTTACTGGTTCCTGAGTGCGATGACGATAAACTCAACGCTCTGCTCTCGGCGTTACTCGACGATATGCGCCGACCTCTTTCCCTCTGTGGCCACACGCTGAACAGCACGCTCAGCGCAGGGGTAAGCCTCTATCCCCAGCATGGTGAAACGCTGCATGAGCTGAAGCTGAAAGCTGATGCGGCAATGCGTCACATTAAGGAGGAAGGCCGTAACGGCTGGGCTATCTATCGGTCAGAAATGTCGACGGAAGCGCCGGCAAAACCCGGTTTTTTACAGGAGCTTTCTCAGGCGCTTGAACGCGACCAGTTTGAGCTGTGGTATCAGCCGACCTGGCTTGCTGAACACAACACTATCCACGGTTTTGAGGCGCTTCTGCGCTGGCGACATCCTGAGCAAGGCGTTCTACTACCCAATCTCTTTTTACCGTCACTGGAGCAAACGGGGTTAATTATTCCGGTTGGAAACTGGGCAATTGAGGCAGCCTGCCGACAGCTTCACTTCTGGACCGAACAAGGCTTCAGTCAGTGGACATTGTCCTTTAACTTATCCCCGATACAGTTTGAGCAACCCGATATATTCCATGTTATCTCGTCCATGCTGCAAAAATATAATCTGTCCCCTTCCCGCCTTATCCTTGAAGTGACGGAGAGTACCGCGCTCAAAAATCTCGATCGCAGCATTGAGTTACTCAATACTTTCAATCGTGCCGGGATAACCGTTTCTATTGATGATTTTGGTACTGGCTACTCCAACCTGCTGATGTTGAGTGTTCTTCCGGCAAAAGAACTTAAAATCGACAAAAGCTTTGTTAGCTCAATGCTGGAAAATGAAAAAAGTCGAAAGTTAGTGGAAACGATTATTAATATCGCCCGGACAATGGAGATGAATGTCGTTGCCGAAGGGATCGAAACAGAAGAGCAACAGAGTGTCCTGACAGACCTCGGTTGTGACTATCTGCAAGGGTTCCTTTTCTCCCGCCCGTTACCCGCCGAACAGGTTCCCTGGCTGCTGTTACAAAAGAATTCAGACAAACAGATTATACCAATTGGTAAAATTCACGCGGAATCCCCCTTTATTTCACAAAAAAATCATGCCTGATGTGATTAAGTAAGGTATGTTTCAAAGAAGTCCACGTGAGTCAATTCCGCCGTGATCGTCAGGCACCCAGTGCCGATGAATAGGAATTATCTATGTCACAACATTACTTTGACGCGCTGAATTTCATTAAAACACCTGTCTGGTTGGTTTCACCTGCTTCAGAACACATTATTTTTGCAAACGCAGCCGCCACTGGCGTAATGCAGGATAAGACTCTGGAGGATATGCGCAAAGGTATCTATTCCGCAAACGCGCAACCCGTATTGTCAATGTATGTTCCTGAGCTGAAAACAGAGCAGGACATCGTCGAAGTCTGGACAGTCTGGCGCGATCAACATGAAACCACACTCAGTTGCCGCCTGTCGCTGACTCATCTTCTCCCCTATGGTGAAGTAATTGTTATTGAGGGGATCGCTCACCCGGTAGCGACAGGGCTTAAGGCCAGCCGCTCCGCGACCTACCAGCGTAAAAAACAGGGTTTTTACGCCCGTTTTTTTCTCACCAATAGCGCACCGATGCTCTTAATTGATCCGGCACGCGATGGTCAAATCGTCGATGCCAATCTGGCCGCCCTCAGCTTTTATGGCTATTCCCACGATGAAATGTGCAGCAAACATACCTGGGAAATAAACTCACTGGGCCGCGATGTTTTGCCGATCATGACTGAGATCGCCTCTCTGCCCGGGGGGCATAAGCCGCTCAATTTTATCCACCGCCTCGCCGATGGGACAACCCGTCATGTACAGACCTACGCCGGGCCTATTGAGATCTACGGTGACAAACTGATGTTGTGCATTATTCATGATATTACAGAGCAAAAACGGCTGGAGCAGGAGCTGCAACACGCCGCGTTACGGGATTCAATGACGGGGCTGCTCAATCGTCGTCAGTTCTACATGATCACGGAGCAAACCAATCCTGATCATCTCCCCGCGCAGCAACAATTTAGCCTGCTGCTGGTCGACACCGATCATTTTAAAAATATCAACGACGTCTTTGGTCACCTCAAGGGCGACGAAGTGCTTATCTCGCTCTCCCGTATGCTGGAATCCTGCAGTCGTAAAGACGATCTGGTGTTTCGCTGGGGCGGCGAAGAGTTCGTGATCCTGTTGCCGCGGACATCACTCGAAACCGCCATGCAAATCGCCGAAACGATCCGTGCCGCCGTGGCTCGCATAACCATTCCGGGTTTACCGCGATTTACGGTCAGTATCGGCGTTGCGCGGCACAACCAGGGCGAAAGTATCGACGAGTTGTTTAAACGCGTGGATGATGCTCTTTACCGCGCCAAGAATGATGGCCGCAATAAAGTGCTGGCTGCGTGATGCTGGAGTATCAGACAAAGCCCCGCTACAATGCCCACCTCAAAGAAACAGCTTTCAGGTGGGTAGACCTGCAATGGGAAAAACAGAAATAATACTCATCTTAATTATTTTAAGCCTTATTATATTTGGCTTTTGGGTTATCTTTAGCGGTGAGATTTGGTACCTTGTTGAATACCTTGAGAACAGCATATACCCCACCATAGATGCACCCTGACGCACGTTTAATACCTTGTTTCACCTACCGAATTTGTCAGGTGTCTGTCCCTGCGACGGATGCGTAAAATGTGCGCCGTTAGCCGCCGTCATGGCGGGTAACGAATCAATATATCATTTGCTTATTTCGCCCGTTCTCTGACGGGCTTTTTTTATTTTCGGCAACCTCGCTACACCAGGCTATATCTTAAACACCACTATTCATAAAGGAACCATAATGATGGGTAAGAAAATCCTGATGTTGGTTGGCGATTACGCTGAAGATTACGAAACAATGGTGCCGTTTCAGGCATTGCAGATGATTGGTCATCAGGTTGATGCCGTCTGTCCTGATAAACACAAAGGCGACTACATCATGACGGCGATCCATGACTTTGACGGAGCCCAGACCTACAGCGAAAAGCCCGGTCACCGTTTTACGCTCAACGCCGATTTTTCCGCAGTTAAAGAACAGGACTATGACGCACTGCTCATCCCGGGAGGACGAGCGCCTGAATATCTGCGGTTGAATGATGACGTGCTGAAACTGGTACGGGCCTTTGACGCTGTGCGTAAACCCATTGCCGCCGTTTGCCACGGCCCTCAACTGTTAGCCGCCGCCGGTGTACTCAAAGGTCGCACCTGTAGTGCCTACCCGGCCTGTGCGCCAGAAGTCCGGCTCAGCGGCGGACACTACGCCAGTATTGGTATCGATCAGGCACATGTTGACGGCAACCTGGTCACCGCCCCCGCCTGGCCTGCACACCCGCAATGGTTAGCAAAATTTGCCGAACTGTTACGGTAGAAAAACAATGCTGGCGCTAACATTGCGCCAGCACTGGGTTTAACGGTATCAGTGCTTCTCTATATACATCGTACGGCTATACGCCACATCTTCCGGGTTAGTAATCGGGTAGCCTTTGACCCACGGTTTAATCAGACGGCCATTGGTGTACTGATAAATAGGGGCAATCGGTGCTTTCTCAGCCAGAATTTTCTCGGCCTTGTTGTAGTCTGCATTGCGCGCTTTTTCCGTAGTTTCAAGCGTTGCCTGGTTGATAATCTTATCGTACGCCAGGTCGTTGAAACGGGAAATATTACCGCTGTGGGTTGAGGTCAACAGCGACAGGAAAGTCGACGGCTCATTGTAATCGCCCACCCATGACGCACGGATCACGTCAAAATTGCCGGTGTTGCGGCTATCAATGTAGGTTTTCCACTCCTGGTTTTGCAGTTTGACGTCAACGCCCAGGTTTTTCTTCCACATGGATGCCACGGCGATAGCAATTTTCTGGTGGTTTTCCGAGGTGTTATACAACAGGGTCAGCGTCAGCGGGCGCTGAGGACCGTAACCGGCGGCCTGTAACAACATTTTGGCTTGCGCATTGAGCTCTTGCTGCGACATCTGTTCAAACGGAGAAGCCTCTGGCGTGAAGCCCGCCGTCACGTCAGGCGTAAAGTGCCATGCCGGTTTTTCGCCCGTGCCCAACACCTTCTCCGCCATAATCCGGCGATCGATAGTCATACTCAACGCCAGACGCACGCGGGCATCAGCCGTTGGGCCTTTTTGCGTGTTGAACGCATAGTAATAGGTACCCAGCTGTGGTGGCGTATACACCTGCCCAGGAATGTCTTTAAGTAACTTTTGGTACATGTTTTTCGGGAACGATTCGGTAATATCAATATCACCCGCCAGATAGCGTTTGGTTGCTGAAGATTCCTGGTTAATCGGTATGAAGGTCACTTTTTGCAGTACGGTTTTGGCGTTATCCCAGTAGTAGGTATTGGGTTCCACCACCAGTTTTTCATTCACCACGCGATCTTTCAGAACGTACGCACCGTTACCGACCAGCGCGCCCGGGCGCGTCCACTCTTTACCGCTCTCAACGTTGGCTTTCTGAACCGGATAAAACGCAAAGTTTGCCGTCAGGTTGCTGAACCACGGCAGCGGTTTATCCAGCTGGACACGTAGCGTTCTGCTATCAACAGCCGTCACGCCAAGCGTATCCGGTGCTGCTTTTCCGTCAATAATTGCCTGAGCGTTATTGATGCCTGCCAGCGCAGCAAACCAGGCAAACGGTGAGGTGGTTTTTGGGTCAACCAGACGCTGCCAGCTGTAGACAAAATCCTGAGCGGTGACAGGAGTACCGTCAGACCATTTCGCGTTGTCACGTAAGGTGAACGTCCAGATTCGGTTATCATTACTCTGCCAGCGAGTTGCCACGCCCGGGGTTAGCTCCCCTTTATCATTCTGATTGACCAGCCCTTCATAAAGGTCGCGAATCACCTGAATCTCTGGCAACCCCACGGCTTTTGCCGGATCGAGCGAAGCCGGTTCATCTTTGATGTGTCTTACCAGCTCCTGTTTTTGCGCCAGGATCGTGCCCGATGGCACGTCAGCGGCGTAAGACAGTGAAGATAGCCCGCACAGGCATAGCGCAGAGAAGAGCAGCGAAACAGGATGCTTCATAAGATCCCCTTTAAAAAATCGGTAATACGCAGATGCGTAATTATTTGTTTTGAAACAGCGGAATGCAAATACCTTAAACCGTAAAGCGGATATCTGGCAATGTTCTGCTGACACGGAAACTATTTGATTAACCGCGTGTTTTGCACAACACTGCCAGTAGTAACTTCTTTATCAGGATCTCCTATGGCTTTCACCCGACCCAGGATGGAACGTGGCGCTTTCCCGCCAGGCACTGAACATTATGGACGCTCATTTTTAGGCGCGCCGCTGATCTGGTTTCCGGCCCCGGAGGCCGATCGCAACAGTGGATTGATCATAGCCGGAACCCACGGAGACGAGAACTCATCCATCGTCACCCTTTCCTGCGCACTACGAACGCTCGCACCAGCGTTACGTCGACACCACGTTATTTTGACCGTGAACCCGGATGGCTGCCAGCTTGGGCTACGGGCAAATGCGAGGGGGATCGACTTAAACCGTAATTTCCCGGCGGCGAACTGGCGTGCCGGGGAAACCGTGTACCGCTGGAACAGCTCAGCGGAAGAGCGCGACGTCGTGTTACTGACGGGAGATAAGCCCGGTTCTGAACCTGAGACACAAGCGCTCTGCCAGTTAATTCATCGGATCCACCCGGCCTGGGTTGTCTCCTTCCACGACCCGTTGGCCTGTATTGAAGATCCGCGCCACACCGTACTGGGCCAGTGGCTGGCGAACGCATTCGCCCTTCCACTTGTCACCAGCGTCGGCTATGAAACACCCGGTTCATTTGGTAGCTGGTGCGCCGACCTGAATTTACACTGCATCACTGCGGAATTCCCGCCGATCTCATCCGATGAAGCCAGCGAAAAATACCTGAAAGCAATGGTGGAACTGCTGCGCTGGCAGCCTCAGAGATGAAGCTGCCCGGAGGTAAAGCTCAGGGCTGGCGAGACGTCAACCGCCAGCCAGGTTGGGCCATCCAGATCGGCAAAACGCACCTGTGGCGCGAGGGGTAATGCGGCCCCGATCGCCCTGGATGTACACAACATACAGCCCAGCATTAAACCAAACCCCTGCACCTGTGCCTCTTTGGCCAGCGCCAGCGCTTCTGTTAAGCCACCGGTTTTGTCGAGCTTAATATTCACCATCTCATAACGCCCCTTGAGTTGTGCCAGACTGTCGCGGGTGTGACAGCTTTCATCCGCACAAATGGGCAGAGGATGGATGAAATTCTCCAGCGAGGCATCGTCATTTGCCGGTAAAGGCTGCTCCAGCATGGCAACGTTCAGATCGGCCAACAGCTGGCAGCGCGCCGCCAGTCCCTCGCTGTGCCATGACTCGTTGGCATCGACAATGAGCGTGGCCTCTGGCACAGCCGCGCGAATGGCAACCATCCGTTCACTGATTAAGCGGTCGTCGAGTTTAACTTTTAGCAACGTCGCGCCAGACGCATACAGTGCCTTCGCACTGGCCGCCATTTGTTCAGGCTCACCAATCACCACCGTTTGTGCAGTGATAATCGTCTCCGGCAGCGTAACGCCCAGTAATGCAGGCAACGATACCCGTTGTTTAGCCGCCTCCAGGCTCCATAAAGCGCAGTCGATAGCGTTACGCGCTGCGCCCGCGGGTAACCGCTGCTGTAACGCCTCGCGAGAAAGCCCTTTTTGCAGGTCTGGCACCAGCGTCATGATATGCGCCATCACCGATGCAAGACTCTCTCCGTACCGGGGGTATGGGGTGCATTCACCCACACCTTTGATGCCCTCTTCTTCTATCTCGACCACCACCACGCAGGCTTCGCTTCGACTGCCTCGGGAGATCACAAACGGGGTATGCAATGGCCAGGCTTCTTCATAGACCTTAACGCTTCTCATCACTGACTCCTTGCGACGCCGAAAGGCAAAAAAATTGGTTTGCCGTGTTATCCGCTGATGGCATACACTAGCCCCGACGTTAACTATATGTAAACAGGAAGATATCTATGTCACAACTCGTTCATTTCCAGGGCAACCCTGTTGCTGTCGCAGGTTCCATTCCGCAGTCTGGTAGCAAAGCGCAGCCTTTCACTCTGGTGGCTAAAGATCTGTCTGACGTCACGCTGGGCCAGTTTGCTGGCAAGCGCAAAGTCCTGAACATTTTCCCAAGCATCGATACCGGCGTTTGTGCCGCATCCGTGCGTAAATTCAACCAGCTGGCGACTGAAATGGACAACACCGTTGTGCTGTGCATTTCTGCTGACCTGCCGTTTGCCCAGTCTCGCTTCTGCGGTGCGGAAGGTCTGAGCAACGTCATTACCCTTTCCACGCTGCGCAATGCGGATTTCCTTGAGAAATACGGCGTTGGCATTGCAGAAGGTGCGCTGAAAGGCCTGGCCGCTCGCGCGGTTCTGGTTATTGATGAAAACGACAACGTGGTATTCAGCGAGCTGGTGAACGAAATCACCACCGAGCCAGACTACACCGCAGCGCTGGACGTGCTGAAAGCGTAACTGTACAGCCGTTATGTATAGCTTAGCAATATCATGAAATAAAAGGACTTATTTCTGCTTACGCTCTACAGCACGTTTGTTTTTTAAAAACCTCGCATGGCGGGGTTTTTTATTGCCTCAAAGCTGAATCGTTAAAGCACAATTTGTTTTATTTCACATTTTTTATGCAAGCATTGATCTAACTGTTAAATAAATTGAGATCAAAACCTCATAAAAAAGGTTAAAAAATCGAAATTTCTCTTCAGGTGAGCCGCATCACATTTCCTTTTACGTCTAATCATTAGATTTCCTTACGAAAGAAAATAATCGTTTCAGCAAAAAGGATAAAAAATGAAAATAAAACTGGCTTTGACGGTACTTGCGGTGCTGATTTCAGGCAATGTGGCAGCTAAAACCTGGGTGCTGACAAGTGCTGAAGATAGCGTAGACAAAGGAAACTGGAGTATTTCAAGCGATCAGCTGAAGATTAAAGATCAGCATTTCAGCATTGAGCAAAAAGTGTTGCACGGTGGTAAGCAGGAAGGCAGCAAAATCATCGTCATTAGCAGTAAAAATGGCCTGACTATTACGTTAAGCCCGACGCGCGGGATGAATCTTCTGCGTGTTGAAGGTTTTGGCACAAAAATGGGGTGGGATTCTCCGGTTAAAGAGGTGGTTAACCCGGCCTTCATTAACCTGGAAAGCCGCAATGGACTCGGCTGGCTGGAAGGTTTCAACGAGATGATGGTTCGCTGTGGCTATGAATGGACGGGCCACCCTGTCACGGCTGATGGGCAAATTTATACGCTGCACGGTAAGGCGGGAAATACGCCAGTGTCACTGGTGGAGGTGGACGTTGCTGATACCGCACCGCACGAAATTCGCATTCGCGGCTTGATCAAAGAGAGCACGTTTAAGAAAGCAGATTTGCAGACGATGACCGAACTGCGCTACGTGCCCGGCAGCAACCGTTTCAGCCTGCATGATGTTTTAACTAACCATGCAGATTATCCCCATGATTATCAAATTATCTACCACAGCAACTTTGGTACACCAATCCTTGAAGCCGGCGCACGCTTCCTGGCTCCAGCGGCAAGCATCAGTCCGTTCAACGACTACGCCAAAGCTGGCCTGGACACCTGGCAAACCTACGCCGGCCCGACCAAAGGCTTCGATGAAATGGTCTTCAATATCAAACCGCTGGCTGATGAAAACCATGAAACCCTCACAGCAGTGGTCAATAAGGCAGGTGATAAAGGTGCATCAATCCAGTTCGATACTCGCCAGCTCCCGGTACTGACCTTATGGAAAAATACCGACACGCTGAAACAGGGTTATGTCACGGGTATTGAGCCTGGCACCAGCTATGCCTACCCCGTCACCATCGAACGCGAGCAGAAGCGCGTTAAGCAGCTGCAGCCCGGGGCCAGTACCCAGTTTGATCTGACCTACACCCTGCTCTCAAATCATGACCAGGTGAAAGAAGTGGAGAACAGGATTGCGAAGATTCAGGGAGAAACAAAGGTCGACGTCAGTGCAACGCCTCTGGCGAAGGAATAAGTGCTGTCAGGACGACAGCACGCTATAGAAGCAAAAGTAAAAGCCTCTTTACAGAGGCTTTTTACCGTTATTCATCACCCTTCTTCTGGTTCAGACCATACTCACGCAATTTATTTGCAATCGCGGTATGCGATACCCCAAGACGTTTAGCCAGCTTGCGGGTACTTGGATAGCTACGATAAAGCTGCGTCAGCACCGAACGTTCAAAACGGCTGGTGATATCATCCAGCGAGCCTTCCATCGCCTCTTCCCCCACCGACACCGTCCCGGTGTCGTAATCCGGTAACAGGATGTCCTGCGGCCGCAGTTCGTACCCTTCCAGCTGAGTCAATGCACGATAAACGGCGTTTTTCAGCTGACGAATATTGCCCGGCCAACCGTAGCGCGTCAGCACCGTGCCCAGATCCGCGGAGAGCTTCGGACGCGGTACGCCCTGTTCATCGGCGAAACGGGCCACAAACAGCTCTGTCAGCGGCATGATGTCCTGCGGACAATCGCGCAGCGGCGGGATATTCAGCGTCAGTACGTTCAGGCGATAATAGAGATCCTCGCGGAACACGCCCTTTTGCACCAGCTCCACCAGATTTTTCTGGGTGACGCAAATCACGCGCACATCCACATGTACCTCATGGTCTTCCCCTACGCGGCGGAATGTCCCGTCGTTCAGGAAGCGCAGCAGTTTGGCCTGCATACGTGGCGACATTTCGCCAATTTCGTCCAGCAGTACCGAACCACCGTTCGCCTGCTCGAAGAATCCTTTTTTACCTTCTGGCGCATGGCCGAACAGTTCGCTTTCAACGGCATCTTCAGGGATGGACGCACAGTTGAGTGCCAGATACGGTTTCGCCGCTCGCGGGCTGGCAAGATGCACGGCGTGAGCCAGCAGGTCTTTCCCGGTGCCCGTATCGCCGGTGATCAGCAGAGGCGCGGTTAAGTTGGCGAGCTTGCGTGCCTGATCGACTACATGGCGCATTTTCGGGCTAACCGCAATAATCTGGCTGAACGCACCGACATCCTGGCTGGAGAGATTTTGCAGCTGGCGACCCATACGAACGGTAGAACGCAGCATGATCACCGCCCCGGTCAGAACGAGGGTATTATTTTCCCCTTTCAGGTACACCGGCGTTATCTCCATCAGGAAATTCTGTCCGTTTATGACCACATGTTCGCTATGCGTGTTCTGCGGGCTGCTCTCCAGCCAGCGCAGGAAGTTAAAACCTGGGATCAACTGTGAGGCGTGATGGTTGCTGAGCTTCTCCTGGCCCTGCGCGAAGAGCTGGCAGCTGGCCTGGTTGACGCGCTCAACTTTACTTTTCAGATCCAGAGACAGGAAAGGCTCCGGCATCGCTTCCAGCAAGGCACTCAGCGCCAGATGCTCACGCTCTGATGGCATCCAGGGAATGGTGCGTACATCCGTAACGCCAGCGATACGGCGGATTTCCGCCATCAGGCTACTGAAGGTATTAAATTCAATTTCGGCAAAATTGAGGTAAATTCGCCCGACAGGATCGATCTCAATGCCACGTAAATCAATGCTACGCAAAACAAGAAGATCGAGTAACTCGCGGGTCAGACCGAGACGGTCTTCACAAAAGACTTCCAGACGCATGGGAAATTCACCGTTTAAGCCAATAACATTAAAATGATATGTCAGATCACGGTGATCCGGAAGATGGCTGTCAACAAATATTGACAGCCAGCACGAATAGTGAACAAACCTCTTACTGAGTGGGTTTTTTATTGAGCGTTTCTTTAAGCTGGCCGATTAACTCACGGCGGAAATCGCCCAACCGTGGCTTATCGTCGTCAATCCACGGTAGCGGACGGCAGACTTCCATCGCTTTAATACCCAGGCGCGCAGTCAGTAAACCGGCACCAATCCCCTGTGCAGCGCGTGCCGAAAGCCGCGCGGCCAGATCCTGCGACATCCAGTCCATCCCCACTTCGCGTACCAGTTCGCTGGCACCGGCAAAGGCGATATTCAGTAAGACCAGCTTAAACAACCTCAGGCGGCTGTAATAACCCAGCTCAATACCGTAAAGATTCGCGATGCGGTTAATCAGGCGCAGGTTACGCCAGGCGATAAACGCCATGTCCACCAGCGCCAGCGGGCTGACGGCAATCATCAACGTGGATTCTGCCGCCGAACGGCTAATTTCACGTCGCGCCTGCGCATCCAGCACGGGTTGTACCATGTGGGAATAAAGCGTCACCACTTCCCGGTCATTCTGGGTTTCATGGATGGCGGCATACCAGCGCTGAAGCGCCGGATGTGACTGGTCTATCCCGGCCTGAGTGGCCAGTTTTTCACAGAAAGCACGGCCTTTTCCCGTGCCGTGGCTGTGCAGCAGATCCCGGGCTTCATCACGTTCATGTGCGCGTTGTCGCAAACGCCACAGGCGACGCCACTCGGTGGCAACCGACCCGACACCAGCCCCCACAATCAGCGCCCCCGCGGCACAACCGCCCATCGCCACCCAGTCCTGAGTTTGCCAGGCGTTGATAGTCCACTGCACGCCCTGTCCAATCACGCTAACACCAAACAGCGCCAGCCCTGCGCCCACCATCTTGCGCCAGAGACTGCGTTTTGGGCGCAGCGCAGCTTCAATGACAGCTTCTGCCTGACCTTCCTCGACACCCCGTTCTTCGGTCAGTGCCGGTGCAAAATTATCCGCCTGCGGGCCGCTGAACGTCTGCGCCGTTTTAAACGCCTCTTGCTGCTCCTGTTCAAGCGTCCCGGTAAAGTCAATGCGCGGTTTTAACGGTTCCGTCATCGCAATTTATCTCCAATCAAAAACTCCAGCGCCGCATCCAGACGAATGTGCGGCAACGGCTGGTCAACGTTCATGGCCTGCGGGCGGAATGCTTCAAACTGGAAACCCTGGTTTTGCCAGAATGCCTGTCCCGGCAGGCGCGCGGGCACTTCACCCGGATAGACGGTGAGCGGTTCACCATCACTCAGTCGGTTACCCCGCAATGCCGGAATTTTCTCGCCGTTGAGGTCAATCAGCCCCCCCTGCGTTGCCTGTACGGAAGCCAGCCCGAGGCAGTCCATACTGATCCCTTCGAATGCCGCGTTTTGCCACGCATCCTGCACCAGTTGCTGCAACAGCGACACCATATTGGCATGTTGATCGACCGTCACGTGGTCAGCTTTAGTCGCCGCAAACAGCAGTTTGTCGATCACCGGTGAAAACAGGCGGCGGAACAACGTGCGCTGCCCGTAGTGAAAACTTTGCATCAGCTGTGTCAGCGCCAGGCGCATATCGTTGAACGCCTGCGGCCCGCTGTTGAGCGGCTGTAGGCAGTCCACCAGCACAATCTGACGATCGAAACGTAAAAAGTAATTTTTATAGAACCCCTTCACCACTTTTTCACAGTAATAATTGTAACGCTCGCGCAGCATTCCGGCGTTAGTGTGCTTATCCGCCTGTGCCAGCTTTGATTCTCCGATGGCATCCACGTCCGGCCACGGGAAAAACTGGAGTGCAGGCGCACCCGCCAGATCCCCTGGCAGGACAAAACGCCCCGGCTGGATGAAATGCAACCCTTCCTGCTTACACTGGTGCAAATAATCCGTCCAGGCTTCGGCAATGGCTGCCAGCCGGTTTTCATCCGCAGGAGCAAGCGGATCTAAGCCTTCGCACAGCGTCCGCCATTTCGCCGACCACTCGGCACGGTGACCCTGTAACAAACCGGTCATCTGTCGGGACCAGGTGAGGTAATCCTGTGCCAGCATAGGTAAATCGAGCAGCCATTCGCCGGGGTAATCCACGATTTCAAGATACAGCGTAGAGGTGTCTTTAAAATGGCGCATCAGCGATTCACTGGAGCGAAAACGCAGCGCCAGACGAATTTCACTCACCCCACGGGTAGGCGTCGGCCAGGTCGGTGGTTCACCGTACAGCTGCGCCAGCCCTTCGTCATAGGTAAAACGTGGAATACCAAAATCACGCTGTGGTACACGCTTAACGCCCAGCAGACGTTCTTCCCGCACGGCGCTCAACAGCGGTAATCGTGCCCCGGTGTGCAGGTTAAGTAACTGGTTCACCATTGCGGTGATGAACGCCGTTTTACCGCTACGGCTCAGCCCCGTCACCGCCAGACGCAGATGGCGATCAACGCCACGGTTCACCAGAGAATTGAATTCGTTTTTAAGTCGCTTCATCGCCGTCCTTTTTGCCTGAAGGCGTTTGTATTCTTAAAAATATGATATGGGGGCAACATGAAAGGAATAAAACCTTGCAGCAAAACGGCACGCGCATCAGCGTACCGTATGAACGTTATTTCAGTTTTCCCGAGAGGCGTCCGGCCAGCGTTCTCAACAGCGGCTCCAGCGCCACCGCCAGCAACATTCTGACCGGCTTACGCGCAACAGATTTGACCGCCCAGCCCGCCACACCTGCCGGGCCGAAACGTAATGCCGTCAGCAGAACCAGTTTACCTGCGATTTTCAGGCCGGGTTTTATCTTCTGACCAGCCTGTTGCCAGTTTCGATTCATTAATGCTCTCTCTTAAAGCTGACGAAAACGGCTTCTCAGCGTAAAGGTATCTGACGTGACATAACGTTCCATTTCACGTAAACGCTTCTCGCCTGCGGCCAGTTCAGCGTCCACTTCATTCAGAATGTCATTACTGGTTGGCGCACCTTCAGCCGCCAGCTCCCCTTCCGGCATCGGGTCGAGCACAAACGCCAGAATGATGTACGCCACCAGGGTGATGAACCCCAGACCAAAGAAAATGGATAACACCGCGACCACCCGCACCAGTTTCACCGGGACGTCGAGATAATGCGCCAGCCCGGCGCAAACACCGCGAATCATGCCAAGCTGAGGGATCCGCCACAGTTTCTTATTCAGGTTCAGTCCAGACATTAACGATCCCTCCAGTTCGGGTGTTCCGCATCCAGGATTGCTTCCAGCGCCTGAATACGGTCGCGCATCTTATTCGCCTGATCGGACAACTGCACCAGACGTTGTTGCTCACTCTGGGAAAGGTCGCCGCGTGAAGAACGGTTGCTGTAGTGCAGCCATAACCAAATCGGCAGAACAAACAGCACGAAAATGGTCAGGGGAATAGCCAGAAAAAGCGCGCTCATGTGTACTCCTTGTCTTACCATGTGTGGCGGCACACTCGGGTGCCGCACGAATTATTATTGGTTGTCTTGTTTCATTTTGGCTTTCAGTGCCGCCAGTTGCTCGCTGATTTCGTCGTCAGCTTTCAGGTCGGCAAACTGCTGATCCAGCGATTTTTGCTTACCAATACTGTGGCTTTCTGCTTCCGCTTCCATCTGGTCGATACGGCGTTCAAATGATTCAAAACGCGCCATTGCTTCATCCAGCTTGCCGCTGTCCAGCTGACGGCGAACATCGCGGGAGGAACTGGCAGCCTGGTGGCGAAGTGCCAGTGCCTGTTGGCGTGCACGGGTTTCGCTCAGCTTGTTTTCAAGCTCGCCAATCTCTTTCTTCATCCGCGTCAGCGTATCATCCACCAGCGTCACTTCATGTTCCAGCGCGGTGACCATATCCGCAAGCTTCTGTTTTTCAATCAGTGCAGCGCGAGCCAGGTCTTCTTTATCTTTACGCAGCGCCAGTTCGGCCTTTTCCTGCCACTCGTTAAGCTGAGTGGTGGCCTGCTCAATGCGGCGCGTTAACTGTTTTTTCTCAGCCAGCGCACGGGCGGAGGTTGAACGCACTTCAACCAGCGTATCTTCCATTTCCTGAATCATCAGACGTACCAGCTTCTGCGGATCTTCCGCTTTCTCAAGCAGTGAGTTGATGTTGGCGTTCACGATGTCGGCAAAACGAGAAAAAATACCCATAATTCAATCCTCACATTTCTGTTATCGGGCAATGCCCTGCTGAACAGATAATACAATTTGCATGCCAACTTTTTATCTTGTTGTTTTTTATGATTATGGTTGATTTTTCATCGCCACCACACTACATTCACCTGGTGAATATCGCTAATGAGTGGTGAATTTCATCATGGTTGGATACAAAGACAATTTACTCGGCGAGGCAAACAGTTTTCTCGAAGTGCTGGAACAGGTTTCCCGCCTCGCCCCGCTTAATAAACCAGTGCTGATCGTCGGTGAGCGCGGTACCGGTAAGGAATTAATTGCCAACCGTCTTCACTATTTGTCCGGACGCTGGGACGGGCCCTTCATTTCGCTTAACTGCGCGGCGCTGAATGAAAACCTGCTGGATACCGAACTCTTCGGCCATGAAGCCGGAGCTTTTACCGGGGCACAGAAACGCCACCCGGGCCGTTTCGAACGCGCAGACGGCGGCACCTTGTTCCTGGATGAGCTGGCAACTGCGCCCATGCTGGTGCAGGAAAAACTGCTGCGCGTGATTGAGTATGGTGAGCTGGAACGCGTCGGCGGTAGCCAGCCGCTGCAGGTTAACGTTCGTCTGGTCTGCGCTACCAATGCCAATCTGCCGGAAATGGTCGCTGAAGATAAATTCCGCGCCGACCTGCTCGACCGCCTGGCGTTTGACGTTGTCCAGCTTCCACCGCTGCGCGAACGACGCAGCGACATCATGTTGCTGGCAGAACAGTTTGCGATTCAGATGTGTCGCGAACTCGGCCTTCCGCTCTTTCCCGGGTTCAGCGACTATGCTCAGGAGACGCTGCTTGCTTACCACTGGCCGGGGAACATTCGTGAACTGAAAAACGTGGTCGAGCGTTCAGTCTACCGTCACGGTAACAGCGAAATGGAGCTGGACAACATTATTCTCGACCCTTTCCAGCGCAATGTTCAGCCGATGTCAGCAACAGCAACACCTGGCGACGCCCCCTCGTTACCGCTCGATTTACGGCAGTTCCAGCACGAACAGGAACAACAGCTGCTTGAGCAGAGCCTGAAGCAGGCGAAATATAACCAGAAACGAGCGGCTGAACTGCTGGGCCTGACCTACCATCAATTAAGGGCATTGCTCAAAAAGCATCAAATGCGCTGACAATATCAGCACTTACCCGCAGACATTTTTACGAAGCAGGCGTAAGTGCGATACACTTTGCAGATCGAATCTAAAAACCTTAAAAATTATGCGTCTGGTTTTATCGTCCCTGTTTGCACTTGGCCTGTTCAGTAACATGGCCTTTGCTGCGCCCGAGCGGGCTGCGCTTCCTGATATTCGCGATAGCGGCTTCGTCTATTGCGTCAGCGGCCAGGTTGATACCTTTAACCCGCAAAAAGCGGGAAGCGGGCTGATTGTTGATACACTCGCCGCCCAGCTTTACGATCGTCTGCTTGATGTTGACCCGTATACCTATCGTCTGGTTCCTGAGCTTGCCGAAAGCTGGGAAGTGCTGGATAACGGCGCGACTTACCGTTTTCGCCTTCGCGATGATGTCGCTTTCCAGCACACGCCGTGGTTTACCCCTACGCGCAAGCTAAACGCAGATGATGTGGTCTTTACCTTCCAGCGTATCTTTAACCGTAACCATCCGTGGCATAACGTTAACGGGGGAAGCTTCCCTTATTTTGACAGTCTGCAGTTTGCCGACACCGTTAAAAGCGTACGCAAGCTGGATAACCGGACGGTTGAGTTTACCCTGGCGCGCCCGGATGCCTCTTTCCTGTGGCATCTGGCTACACACTATGCATCCGTCATGTCTGCCGAATACGCGGCTCAGTTGACCAAAAACGATCGTCAGGAGTTACTTGATCGTCAGCCTGTCGGTACAGGTCCGTTCCAGGTGGCCGAATACCGCTCCGGGCAATATATTCGCCTGCAGCGCCATGAACATTTCTGGCGCGGCACCCCGCTGATGCCACAGGTGGTGGTCGATCTCGGTTCCGGCGGAACGGGGCGTCTTTCGAAACTGCTGACCGGCGAATGCGACGTACTCGCCTGGCCGGCTGCCAGCCAGTTGACCATTCTGCGCGACGATCCACGCCTGCGTCTGACGTTACGTCCCGGCATGAACATCGCATATCTGGCGTTTAACACCGATAAACCACCGCTGAATAACCCTGCCGTGCGTCATGCACTGGCCCTGGCCATTAACAACCAGCGACTGATGCAGTCTATCTATTATGGTACGGCTGAAACGGCTGCCTCTATTTTACCGCGCGCCTCCTGGGCGTATGACGGTGAAGCTAAAATTACTGAATACAATCCGGCGAAAGCGCGCGAACAGCTTAAAGCACTGGGCGCAGAAAACCTGACGCTCCAGCTGTGGGTACCGACCAGTTCACAGGCGTGGAACCCAAGCCCACTCAAAACTGCCGAGCTGCTGCAGGCCGATATGGCGCAAGTCGGCGTCAAAGTGGTCATCGTACCGGTCGAGGGTCGTTTCCAGGAGGCGCGCCTGATGGATATGAATCATGACCTGACGTTAACGGGCTGGGCCACCGACAGTAATGACCCGGACAGCTTCTTCCGTCCGCTGTTGAGCTGTGCAGCCATTAACTCGCAAACAAACTATGCTCACTGGTGTAACCGCGAGTTTGACGCCGTACTGCAAAAAGCGCTCGCGTCGCAACAGCTTGCCTCACGCATCGACGCCTATGACGAAGCGCAAAACATTCTCGCCCGTGAACTGCCTGTGCTACCACTCGCCTCTTCCCTGCGTCTCCAGGCCTATCGTTACGATATTAAAGGGCTGGTACTGAGTCCGTTTGGTAACGCCTCCTTCGCGGGCGTCTCTCGCGAAAAAGAACAAGAGGTGAAAAAACCATGATTATTTTTACCTTGCGTCGACTCTTGCTGCTGCTGGTGACGCTCTTTTTCCTGACATTTGTCGGCTTTAGTCTGAGCTATTTCACCCCACACGCCCCGCTTCATGGCTCGTCGCTGTGGGACGCGTGGCTGTTCTGGTTTAACGGCCTGCTGCACTGGGATTTTGGCGTATCCAGTATCAACGGTCAGCTTATTTCAGAGCAGCTGAAAGTGGTGTTCCCGGCCACGATGGAACTGTGCATTCTGGCTTTCGGCTTTGCGCTGATGGTGGGCATTCCGGTGGGGATGCTGGCGGGGATTTATCGCAACAAATGGCAGGATAAATTCATCAGCGCCCTCGCTCTGCTCGGCTTCTCAATCCCGATCTTCTGGCTGGCGCTGCTGCTGACGCTTTTCTTCTCACTGACGATGGGCTGGCTGCCGGTTTCTGGCCGTTTTGACCTGCTTTATACAGTAAAAACGGTGACCGGGTTTGCGATTGTTGACGCGTGGCTGTCTGATTCCGTCTGGCGTCATGAAATGATCGTCAGCGCCCTGCGTCATATGGTATTGCCCGTGCTGACGCTGGCTGTGGCCCCGACAACCGAAGTGATCCGCCTGATGCGGATCAGCACCATTGAGGTGTTCGATCAAAACTACGTCAAAGCCGCCGCCACGCGCGGGTTATCGCGTCTGACCATTTTGCGCCGCCATGTCCTGCACAATGCGTTGCCACCCGTTATCCCACGCCTGGGGCTACAGTTCTCAACCATGCTGACCCTGGCGATGATCACCGAGATGGTCTTTAGCTGGCCAGGCCTGGGACGCTGGATGATTAACGCCATCCGCCAGCAGGATTACGCCGCCCTCTCTGCGGGCGTGATGGTGATCGGCTCACTGGTTATTATTGTTAACGTGATTTCCGATATTTTGGGTGCAATGGCTAACCCGTTGAAGCATAAGGAATGGTATGCCTTACGATAGCGTATACAGCGAAAAACGCACGCCTGGTGCGTTACGTACCGTGTGGCGTAAATTCTATGGTGACACCACGGCAATGATCGGCCTGTATGGCTGTGCGGGTCTGGTTGTGCTTTGCATCTTTGGCTCGTGGTTTGCACCGTATGGTATTGATCAGCAGTTCCTCGGCTATCAGCTGTTGCCTCCGTCGTGGTCGCGCTACGGTGAAGTCTCCTTCTTCCTGGGAACCGACGATCTTGGCCGCGATGTGTTAAGCCGCCTGCTGAGCGGCGCAGCTCCGACGGTCGGTGGCGCATTTGTGGTGACGCTTGGGGCAACGGTTTGTGGTCTGGCGCTTGGCATTTTTGCCGGGTCGACACATGGCCTGCGCTCGGCGGTGCTGAATCATATTCTGGACACCCTGCTCTCTATTCCGTCTCTGCTGCTGGCCATTATTGTTGTGGCCTTCGCCGGACCGCACCTGACGCATGCCATGTTCGCCGTCTGGCTGGCCATCCTGCCCCGCATCGTTCGCTCGGTGTACAGCATGGTGCACGACGAACTGGAAAAAGAGTATGTTGTCGCAGCCCGTCTGGACGGGGCGACAACGTCCAATATTTTATGGTTTGCCGTGCTGCCGAATATCGCGTCAGGTCTGGTCACCGAGATCACCCGGGCGCTGTCGATGGCAATTCTGGACATCGCCGCACTCGGTTTCCTCGATTTGGGTGCGCAACTGCCGTCACCTGAATGGGGCGCAATGCTCGGCGACGCGCTGGAACTTATCTACGTTGCACCGTGGACAGTCATGTTGCCGGGGGCAGCCATTATGGTGAGCGTGCTGCTTGTCAACCTTCTGGGCGACGGTATTCGCCGTGCAATTAATGCGGGGGTGCAATAATGCCGCTTCTTGATATCCGCAATCTCACTATCGAATTCAAAACCGGTGAAGGCTGGGTCAAGGCCGTCGATCGCATCAGTATTACCCTTGCAGAAGGCGAAATTCGCGGTCTGGTGGGCGAGTCTGGATCAGGAAAGAGCCTGATCGCCAAAGCCATTTGCGGCGTGGCGAAAGACAACTGGCGCGTCACCGCTGACCGCATGCGTTTTGATGATATCGACCTGCAGCGCCTCTCTCCGCGCGAGCGCCGCAAGCTGGTGGGTCATAACGTCTCTATGATTTTCCAGGAGCCACAATCCTGTCTCGACCCGTCGGAGCGCGTGGGCAAACAGCTGATGCAGAACATTCCCGGCTGGACGTACAAAGGCCGCTGGTGGCAGCGTTTCGGCTGGCGCAAACGTCGCGCCATTGAGCTGCTTCACCGCGTCGGGATCAAAGATCACAAAGACGCGATGCGCAGTTTCCCCTACGAGCTGACGGACGGTGAGTGTCAGAAGGTGATGATTGCCATTGCGCTGGCTAACCAGCCGCGTTTACTGATTGCTGATGAACCAACGAATGCGATGGAACCGACCACACAGGCGCAGATTTTCCGCCTGCTTTCACGTCTGAACCAGAACAATAACACCACCATTTTGCTGATCAGTCATGACCTGCAGATGCTCAGCAAATGGGCAGATAAAATTGATGTGATGTATTGCGGGCAGACGGTTGAAACCGCCATCAGTGAAGACCTGGTCAACACGCCGCACCACCCCTATACGCAGGCGTTGATCCGTGCGATCCCGGATTTTGGCAGTGCCATGCCACACAAAAGCCGCCTGAACACGCTACCGGGCGCGATCCCGCTGCTGGAGTCGCTGCCAATTGGCTGCCGTCTGGGGCCACGCTGTCCGTACGCTCAGCGTAAATGTATTGAGACGCCGCGTCTGACAGGTGCCAAAAATCATCTTTACGCCTGTCATTTCCCGCTGAACATGGAGAGAGAGTGAAATGGTCGAAACTTTGCTGGAAGTCCGCAACCTGAGTAAGACCTTTCGCTACCGTACAGGGCTGTTTCACCGCCAGACCGTTGAAGCAGTGAAACCACTGAGCTTTATGCTGCGCGAAAAACAGACCCTGGCAATCATCGGCGAGAACGGTTCGGGGAAATCCACGCTGGCGAAAATGCTCGCGGGAATGGTAGAACCCACCAGTGGCGAAGTGCTGATTGACGACCATCCCCTGACATTCGGTGATTACTCTTTCCGCAGCCAGCGTATCCGCATGATATTTCAGGACCCATCGACATCGCTCAACCCACGCCAGCGGATTTCGCAGATCCTGGACTTTCCGCTGCGGCTGAATACCAACCTGGATCCTGAGGCACGTCGTAAACGGATATTTGAAACCCTGCGTATGGTTGGGCTGCTGCCCGATCACGAAAGTTACTACCCGCATATGCTGGCTCCCGGCCAGAAGCAGCGTCTGGGGCTGGCGCGCGCGTTAATCCTGCGCCCGAAAGTGATCATCGCCGACGAGGCGCTTGCGTCGCTGGATATGTCGATGCGTTCACAGCTGATTAACCTGATGCTGGAATTGCAGGAAAAACAGGGGATCTCTTATATTTACGTCACCCAGCATCTTGGCATGATGAAACACATCAGCGACCAGGTTCTGGTCATGCATCAGGGTGAAGTTGTCGAGCGTGGAAGTACCGCAGATGTCATGGCCTCCCCGCTTCATGATCTCACCAAACGACTGATTGCCGGACATTTTGGTGAAGCATTAACCGCTGATGCATGGCGAAAAGACCGTTAACCGTGCGTCAAAAGAGTGGTCGGATTAACTAAGCACGCGACACGTGATATTATCGCCGCGTTTTAACGACGATTGTCCCATTGAGATGACGATCGCCACAACAATGAATATAAGGATCAAAGCTATGGGTTTTCTTTCCGGTAAGCGCATTCTGGTAACCGGCGTTGCCAGCAAACTGTCCATCGCATATGGCATCGCACAGGCTATGCACCGCGAAGGCGCTGAGCTGGCGTTTACCTACCAGAACGACAAGCTGAAAGGCCGTGTTGAAGAGTTTGCCGCGCAGCTGGGTTCCAGCATTGTTCTGGAATGCGACGTTGCGCAAGACGAAAGCATCGATGGCATGTTTGCTGAACTGGCAAAAGCATGGCCGAAATTCGACGGCTTCGTTCACTCCATCGGCTTCGCTCCAGGCGATCAGCTGGACGGTGACTATGTGAACGCGGTAACCCGTGAAGGCTTCAAAATCGCGCACGACATCAGCTCTTACAGCTTCGTGGCGATGGCTAAATCTTGCCGCACCATGCTGAACCCAGGTGCTGCCCTGCTGACCCTGTCCTACCTGGGCGCAGAGCGCGCAATCCCTAACTACAACGTTATGGGCCTGGCTAAAGCGTCTCTGGAAGCGAACGTACGCTACATGGCGAACGCAATGGGTCCGGAAGGCGTACGTGTTAACGGTATCTCTGCTGGCCCAATCCGCACCCTGGCGGCTTCCGGCATCAAAGATTTCCGTAAAATGCTGGCACACTGCGAAGCGGTTACCCCGATTCGCCGTACCGTTACCATCGAAGACGTGGGTAACTCCGCAGCATTCCTGTGCTCTGACCTTTCCGCAGGTATCTCCGGCGAAGTGGTTCACGTTGATGGCGGCTTCAACATCGCTGCAATGAACGAGCTGGAAATTAAATAAGCTGTCACTCTCTTCCCGTCGGGGAAGAGAGTTCTCCCTTCCCCGCCGTCCCTTCGTTATTCCGTTCTGCTATTTGTTATCACCTAACAATATTTTTCCCCTTGCTCACCTTACGCCAGGATATTGATCGCCATTTGAGATCAAGGAACGCACATGGAACAACGCCGTTTTTCCGGCAAAGGTCACTGGTATCATGAAACCCAGTCAAATCGCTCACAGTCGGATGTCCTGCCGCTGGTGCCCGAAGCCGCTAATGTCGACGACCGTTTTTTGCTCGATTTAACCCTGCCTGAAGAGATTGTCGCCGCGTGTTCTGGCTGGCTTACCCCTGCCAGAGCTTTATGCCACCTGCTGTTTCCGCGCGATACCCCAGTGAACCGTCTGCATACGTTAAGCGCCTACGACAGGCTAAGCACTGCATTAACGGTGGCCCAGGCCTGCGGCGTTCAGAGGCTATGTAACCATTACGCCGCCCTGCTTACCCCGCTTCCTGGTCCCGATTCCTCACGCGAAAGCAATCGTCGCCTGGCGCAAATTACTCAGTACGCCCGCCAGCTTGCCAGCTCACCTGACGTCATCGACGATAAAGCCCAGAACCAGCTTGATGAGGTAGGTTTGACAACGTATGACATTGTGCTTATTAACCAGATCATCGGCTTTATCGGTTTTCAGGCGCGCGTTGTCGCCGTCTTCCAGGCGTTACTCGGACACCCCGTACGCTGGTTACCGGGACATCATATCCAGCCCCATACGCTGCCCGTCCATGCCCGCACGTGGGTGTCTATTCTGCCTGTTGTTGAACTGCGCTATGCCAACGCTCATCAGTTGGGTTCCCTTTCCCGCTGGCAGCCAGAGCCTGCACTTCAGGAGCTGACGCCGGTGCTTTGTCATGAGCCAGCGCTGCTCGATCTGACGGGTGAAATCCTGATAAACAGCCGCGAAGATGAATCTCCGACTCTTCTGGCGCTTTCCGCAGCGGTAGCGTTATTGACACATTCACCAGACCGTTTCAGTGCCGCGCAGTTTACTCCGCTGACGGACGAAGGGCTCCCTGCTGTACGGGCGATAAACCTGCTGACCCAAAGCGCATTTGGAGGCTGGCTCGAACGCCTTAGCATCGCCCTTGGCAAAGAGGAATAACCGTACTAATTACCCAAAGATCCCTTGCTGTGACAGTGAGAATCGCGTAAAACTGTCAGCCGCTCAATGGCTACGAAAATAGAACATTATGTTTCAGGACAACCCGCTGCTAGCGCAGCTTAAACAGCAACTGCATTCCCAGACGCCGCGTGCAGAAGGGGTCGTAAAAGCCACGGAAAAGGGCTTTGGCTTCCTTGAAGTTGACGCGCAGAAAAGCTACTTCATTCCGCCACCGCAGATGAAGAAAGTGATGCACGGCGACCGCATCACTGCCGTTATTCATACCGAGAAGGAACGTGAATCCGCCGAGCCGGAAACATTGATCGAACCGTTCCTGACCCGTTTCGTCGGCAAGATCCACAGAAAAGACGATCGTCTTTCTATCGTTCCAGACCATCCCCTGCTGAAAGATGCCGTTCCTTGCCGCGCCGCGCGTGGTGTTGAGCATGATTTTAAAGAGGGTGACTGGGCCGTAGCAGAAATGCGCCGTCATCCTCTGAAAGGCGATCGCGGTTTCTATGCCGAACTCACGCAGTTCATCACCTTTGGCGACGACCATTTCGTGCCGTGGTGGGTGACGCTGGCACGCCATAATCTTGAAAAAGAAGCGCCAAATGGCGTCGCGACAGAGATGCAGGACGAAGGTCTGGCACGTCGCGATCTGACCGCACTGGAGTTCGTCACCATTGACAGCGCCAGCACCGAAGATATGGACGATGCGCTGTTTGCTGAAGAGAGCGCCGATGGCAAGCTGCATTTGACCGTTGCCATTGCTGACCCTACCGCGTGGATTGTCGAAGGCAGTAAGCTGGACGATGCGGCAAAAATTCGCGCGTTCACCAACTATCTGCCTGGCTTTAACATCCCGATGTTGCCGCGCGAACTGTCTGACGACCTCTGCTCGCTGCGGGCGAATGAAGTGCGTCCGGTGCTTGCCTGCCGTATGACCATCGCCGCTGATGGTACGATTGAAGACGATATCGAATTCTTTGCCGCAACCATCGAATCGAAAGCCAAACTGGCTTATGACGACGTATCAGACTGGCTGGAGAACACCGGCAGCTGGAAGCCGGACTCAGACGCCATCGCTGCACAGATCCGTCTGCTGCATCGCATCTGCCTGAACCGTGGCGAATGGCGTAAAACCCATGCGCTGGTCTTCCGCGACCGTCCGGATTATCGCTTTGTTCTGGGTGAAAAAGGTGAAGTGCTGGATATCGTGGCCGAACCGCGTCGCATTGCGAACCGCATCGTTGAAGAAGCCATGATTTCTGCCAACATCTGCGCCGCACGAGTACTGCGCGACAAACTGGGCTTCGGCATTTACAACGTCCACACGGGCTTCGATCCGGCGAATACCGAAGCACTGGCCGCCCTGCTGAAAAACCACGATGTGCATGTTGACCCGGAAGAAGTTCTGACGCTGCAGGGCTTCTGCAAACTGCGCCGTGAGCTCGACGCTCAGCCGTCCGGTTTCCTGGATAGCCGCATTCGCCGGTTCCAGTCCTTTGCTGAAATCAGCACGGAACCTGGCCCGCACTTCGGCCTGGGTCTGGATGCCTACGCAACCTGGACCTCCCCGATCCGTAAGTATGGCGATATGGTTAACCACCGCCTGCTGAAAGCGATTATCAAAGGTGAAACCGTTGCGCGTCCTCAGGATGACACCACCCTGCAGATGGCCGATCGCCGCCGCCTGAACCGTATGGCAGAACGTGACGTTGGTGACTGGTTGTATGCCCGCTTCCTGAATGACAAAGCCGGTACCGAGACCCGCTTCCCTGCTGAGATCATTGATATCAGCCGTGGTGGCATGCGTGTACGCCTGGTGGATAACGGTGCTGTTGCCTTTATCCCTGCACCGTTCCTGCATGCTGTCCGCGATGAACTGACCTGTAGCCAGGAAAACGGTACCGTGCAAATCAAAGGTGAAACGGTTTATAAAGTCACTGACGTGATTGACGTAAACATTGCCGAAGTCCGCATGGAAACCCGCAGTATTATCGCGCGCCCTGTCGCCTGATAACCTGTTAAAATGTTGGCCCTTTCCATTAAGATTGGGCCAACATTTTCTGTTTTTCCCCCGTACAACGAAAACATCATTTTTTCTTACTATTTTCAATCTCCAGTCACCCAAAATCGCCAGAGTTATCTACAGTAAAAGAGTGTCGTAATGTTCGTTTACGTGAATTTTTATACGTTGAGTATCCTTTTTTACCCGAGTCGTTTTAATATAAGAAAATAGGGAAAAACAATAAGTTCACTTCGGTTTTGCCGCTCTTTTACTACGGAAAAGTCGACTGCCGATGAATATTTTTTGCGCTAACGAGCAGCCGCAGGAGAGAATATGATGGACGATCTGGAGCAGAATTTGCTGTTTCGTTACATGGGCACTCACAGCCCCTGGTGGCGACTGACAGCGGACAGCAATGCTCTGCATCTGGCCGCCAGCGAAAATACCGATGTCATTCAGGTGGTCGCACTCACTGATGAGCAAGCGGATCTTATTCGCCAGCTGACGGTTATTACTTCCAGTATCACAATGTCACTTTCTCTGTACGGGGCAGATGTCCCTGTGCATCTCGTTGGCCGTAAAATCAGTAAAAAAGAGTGGGCTGGCACGGCCTCCGCCTGGAATGACACCCCTTCTGTCGCCCGCGATCTGGTGCAGGGCCTCTCATTTGCCGAACAGGTTGTATCAGAAGCCAACTCCGTCATTGTTATCCTCGATCAGCATGGCAATATTCAGCGTTTCAACCGTCTGAGTGAAGAGTACACCGGTCTGAAAGAGCAAGAAGTCATTGGTCAGAACGTGTTTAAGCTGTTCATGAGCCGCAGCGAAGCGGCTGCGTCTAAACGTAATATTACCGGTTTCTTTCGTAACGGCAGTTCCTACGAAGTTGAGCGCTGGATCAAAACGCGCAAAGGGCAAAGATTGTTTCTGTTCAGAAACAAATTTGTGCACAGCGGCAGCGGTAAAAATGAAATTTTCCTTATCTGTTCAGGTACCGACATTACGGAAGAACGCCGCGCCCAGGAGCGCCTGCGCGTGCTGGCCAACACTGATACCATTACCGGGTTGCCAAACCGGAATGCCATTCACGAACTGATTTCTGATGCCATCGACGCCCGTGGGGAAAATCAGGTCGGCGTGGTGTACCTCGATCTGGATAACTTCAAGAAGGTCAACGATGCCTACGGACATATGTTTGGCGACCAGTTGTTGCAGGCTGTTGCCCTCGCCATCCTCAGCTGTCTGGATGAAGGCCAGGTACTGGCGCGACTCGGCGGCGATGAGTTTATTGTCATGGCGACAGAAACGTCGCAGAGCTCTCTGGAAGCGATGGCGTCGCGTATTCTGACCCGTCTGCGTCAGCCGTTCAGAATCGGTCTGATTGAAATTTACACGGGCTGTTCGCTGGGTATCGCCCTGGCTCCACAGCACGGTAACGATCGGGAAAGCGTTATCCGTAATGCGGATACCGCCATGTATACCGCAAAAGAGAATGGTCGGGGCAAGTTCTGCGTTTTCTCACCAGAAATGAACCAGCGCGTTTTTGAATATCTCTGGCTGGATACCAACCTGCGTAAAGCACTGGATAACGATCAGCTCCTGATCCACTACCAGCCTAAAGTGACCTGGCGCGGTGAAGTCAGAAGTCTTGAAGCATTGGTGCGCTGGCAGTCACCAGAGCGTGGGCTGATCCCTCCGCTGGAATTTATCTCGTATGCCGAAGAGTCCGGCCTGATTGTGCCGCTTGGTCGTTGGGTCATGCTTGACGTGGTTCGGCAGGTGGCTAAATGGCGTGACAAGGGCATTAACCTGCGCGTGGCGGTGAACGTCTCTGCGCGGCAGTTGGCCGATCAAACCATTTTCAGCGATTTAAAGCAGGCGCTTAAGGATCTGAATTTTGAATACTGCCCTGTCGACGTTGAATTGACCGAAAGTTGTCTGATCGAAAACGAGGAGCTGGCGCTCTCTGTGATCCAGCAATTCAGCCAGCTTGGCGCACAAATTCATCTGGACGATTTTGGTACCGGGTATTCCTCCCTTTCACAGCTGGCGCGGTTCCCCATTGATGCCATCAAGCTCGACCAGTCTTTTGTCCGGGATATTCTCGCAATCTTTGGTGCGGGCCATTGTGGCCGTTGCGCAGGCGTTAAACCTGCAGGTTATTGCCGAAGGTGTGGAAAGTGCAAAAGAAGACGCCTTTCTGACGAAGAACGGCGTCAACGAACGGCAGGGTTTCTTGTTTGCTAAGCCAATGCCCGCTGCCGCATTCGAGCGATGGCTAAAACGTTATCAGTCGCGAAAGATGCGTTAACTGGCTTTGCGTAATCCCGCCGCATGATGGCGGTTTTGCAGCATAACGAGGCGCTCCATATAGGCGATGTCTTTAGGTTCGAGGCAGAACGCGGCATCGACCCAGTCTTCCGTAATATCCATCAATTCGCTGCGAGGCAGTTGCAGAACGCGAGTACGGGCACGCAACATTGCCCTTACACCGTTCAGTTTCGGCAGCAGCGTATCAATAAACGTACGTACGGAGACATAGCCCTGCCCAGGTTCAAACAGCACATCCACTAACCCATGCTGTTCGTACCATTCTGCCGTATGAGACTCCCCTTTATAGATGAGTTCCTCTGCCAACTTCATGCCTGAACGACGTGCAACCAGCGAATACCCCCCCATGCCCGGGAACAGGTTAAAGGCAATTTCAGGGAAACCTAAGCGGGCATCGCGCTGGGCCAGAACAAAATGGTGCGCCAGAGCGGCCTCAAACCCACCGCCTAATGCACTTCCTTCGACCATCGCCAGTGTGATAGCACCCGTATCAAACCCCCGTGAAGCCGCATGTACGCAATCGACACAGGCTCGGGCATACGCACGTAACGCTTCCCGACGCCCGTTCTGAATGCAGTCCACGAAAAACTGCAAGTCTCCACCTGCATTGTACATATCCGGTACGAGCGACCCGGTTACCCAAAAATCGACAACAAAACCGGATTGCCGTACCAGCCAGGAGAGGTTCATGATCTCCTCAATCAATGCATGGTTAAAACAAGGTCGTGGCTCCGCCCGCAACATCATCCAGACCGTGCGACGTTCCGCCTCATAATAGCCTGCCAGCTGAGTGAAACGTTCAGCATCGGTAAACAGCGTACAGGTAGATTGGTTAATAACTGTCATAGTCTAATTCCTCATATAAAAAAGCGCCTTGCGCGCAGTTTTAGACTAATCCACTCATTAAGCCTGCTGCATGAGAGGAGATAAAATTATCACTTTCATTTATGTAATTTAGTTATTGCATTTTTTTCCCTTCTCTTTTGAATCCATTTTCTGCATCATTGAAAATATTAACTTTTCGCGCCTGAGGTGAGATTATGGCTAACATTGATACACTAACCGTGGCACAACGTATTGATACGGTGCTGGATATACTGGTTGCAGGTGATTATCACTCTGCGATCCGTAACCTTGAGATCCTGAAATCAGAGCTTCTGGCGCAAAATGGCAGCGAAATTACAGCTGAAAACACACAGCCCAAAGCCCCGTGGGAAGTGTAATCACACCGTTTCCGACCTCGTTTCGCTTTATTAAATGGATGCTATGAATTCCCGACAACAAATTATTTTGCAGATGGTCATCGATCAGGGACGCGTGAGCGTGGTCGATCTCGCCAAAACAACAGGTGTTTCTGAAGTCACAATCCGTCAGGATCTCAATCTTCTGGAAAAACAGAGCTACCTGCGTCGTGCGCATGGCTATGCCGTCCCACTCGACAGTGAGGACGTTGAAACGCGCATGATGAACAACTATGCCCTGAAGCGAGAACTGGCAGAGTTTGCTGCGTCTTTAGTGAGCAATGGCGAAACGGTCTTTATTGAGAATGGCAGCTGCAACGCTCTTCTGGCGCGCACACTTGCCGATCAAAAAAACGTCACTATTATCACCGTCAGTAGTTATATTGCGCATTTGCTCAAGGAGACGCACTGCGAAGTGATTCTGTTGGGTGGGATCTACCAGAAAAAAAGCGAGAGCATGGTTGGCCCACTCACTCGTCAGTATGTACAGCAGGTACATTTCAGTAAGGCCTTCATCGGCATTGACGGCTGGCAACCAGAAACAGGTTTCACCGGCCGGGATATGATGCGCTCGGATGTGGTTAACGCCGTGCTGGAAAAAGAGTGTGAAGCCATTGTGCTTACCGACAGTTCAAAATTTGGTGCGGTTCATCCCTACATGATGGGGCCGATATCTCGCTTTAGTCGCGTCATTACCGACGATCGCCTGAGCAATGACCACCGTCATCAACTCGAACGTGATGGCCTTATTGTCGACATTATTAAGAAATCGTCCTGAAGCTCTTTTGCGCCTGAATTCCGGGCGCACCCTCCCCCTCGTCTGAGATAATTCTCATCCCTCCTTTAAGAGTTTTTACCTGTTTAATCTACCTCAAAGACGTAGAATTATTATTAGCGATATAACAGGAAGTGACTATCACCTGCGTGATTATGTACACCTGCGCGACCAGCTTTCACGGGAACGGATTTTAAGTATGCAGCTTGTCTATACTTAAAGGGTACTCCTTTCTGTGAATCGATAATTCAGGAGAACGTATTATGTCTTTAACCAGCAAAAAATTAGCCGCCGCTGTTCTGGCCATCACCGTAGCAATGTCCCTGAGCGCGTGCTCTAACTGGTCTAAACGCGATCGTAACACCGCCCTTGGTGCCGGCGCGGGCGCTCTCGGTGGCGCAATATTAACAGATGGTAGTACGCTGGGCACATTAGGTGGTGCAGCTGTCGGTGGTATTATCGGTCACCAGGTGGGCAAATAACCACTAAAACGCCTCCACCGGCATAAAGATATATATTGAGCACATTGCAGGTCTGACTTACGCACGTAAAAAAAAGAGCCTCGGTATTAACCGGGGCTCATTTATTTTAACCACCTGCCAGTTTTACTTTCATACCTTTGGCTTCAAGCAACGATTTAATTAAATCACGCTTATCACCCTGTATTTCGATAATACCGTCTTTCACGGCACCGCCGCATCCGCATTTCTTCTTCAGCTCTGCCGCCAGCTTTGCCAGCTCCGCGTCATCCAGATCAAGACCGGAGAGCAGACACACGCCCTTTCCTTTTCGGCCGCTGGTTTGGCGCTGAATGCGAACGATGCCATCCCCCTTCGGGCGTTCCGTTTTCGCTTTCGGCTCATCAATGCGTCCGGTTTCGGTTGAATAGACCAGACGGCTGTTAGAATCGCTCATTACGCCCCCTTTTTCAGTGAGGCGTTGATAGCCTTAAGCGTCTCTGCCGGGTTTGCTGATTGCGTCACCGGACGCCCAATTACCATATAGTCTACGCCTGCAGCCATTGCCTGCTCAGGCGTCATAATACGGCGCTGATCGCCAATTTCGCTGCCCGCTGGACGGATCCCCGGCGTCACCAGTTTGAAATCCTGGCCCAGCTCTTTTTTGAAGCGCACTGCTTCCTGTGCCGAACAGACGACACCATCAAGACCGCAATTTTGCGCCAGACGCGCCAGACGTTCTGCATGCTCAGCAGGTGACAACGTCACACCCAGATCGCGTAAATCACTTTCATCCATACTGGTCAGCACAGTCACCGCAATCAGTAAAGGTGCATCGTTGCCAAACGGTACAAGCGCCTCACGGGCGGCCGTCATCATTCTCGCCCCACCCGATGCATGAACGTTCACCATCCATACGCCCAGCTCAGCGGCAGCGGCAACGGCGTGCGCCGTTGTGTTCGGGATATCATGGAATTTCAGGTCGAGGAAAACGTCAAAACCGCGCTGTTGCAGATCGCGAACGATTTGCGGACCAAATAGCGTGAACATTTCTTTGCCGACTTTCAGGCGGCAGTCGCGAGGATCAATACCGTCGACGAAGGCCAGCGCGGCGTCACGCTTATTGTAATCGAGAGCAACAACAACAGGAGAATCGGTAACTACGCGGGAAGCGGAGGAAGTAACAGACGTCATGACCAGCCCTTTTCGTCTATGGGCGCGCAGCGGCGCGGAACAGATAAACGGCCAGCATTCTACCTGCCAACGCCGCAAATTGACAGAATCGATTTTCTTTCCTGCCAGGCTGAGTTCCGCACGGAACCGAACGGTCTTTAAAAAACCATCAGTATGTTGTAACTAAAATAAAGTGTTTTAAAAAACTATTGCCCGTCGAGGCCGCGTATTGGCTTAATCGTCGACCATGCCCGGCATGACGGACAGTGCCAGTACAGCGTATAGGCAGTAAAACCGCACTTCTGGCAGCGGTATCGTGGTTTGCTGCGTACCTGCTCGCCGACCATGTCACGCAGTACCATCAGGCTCTCTTTGGCGCGCCCTTCTTCTGCGTCGTTCAGGTGGTAATCCATCAGCTTATGGAAGACGCGCATGGTTGGATGGCGCTGCAGCTGACGGGTGATGTAGACCTGCGCAGTGTCACTGCCTTCATGCTGCTCAACCACGTCAGAGAGCATCAGTTCGGCCGTTGCACCGGTATTTTCTTCCACACAACGACGCAGGAACGTGACCCACTCATCCTGTTTATCCAGCTGTTGATAGCAGGTTTGCAGCATTTCCAGTGTTTCACTGACCAGCTCTTTATCCTGGTCGATGACCCGTAACAGGTTTTCAACGGCTTTGGCAAACTCACCTTTCGCCATAAAGACGCGCCCCATCATAATGGAGATGCGCGCGCTATTGCGATCTGCGGCGGCCCCTTTCTTCAGCAACGTCATGGCTTTATCCATGTCGTCGTTGCCCATTTGCTGCAGAGCAAGCTCACAGTAGAAATGCGCTATCTCAACGCGCTGCTTGTCTTTCCCCAGCTTCACCAGCCGCTCGGCGGTATCAATGGCTTTCTGCCAGTCACTTGTGGCCTGATAAATCTGCAGCAATTGCTGCAGAGCGCTGATGCGGAAATCAGTTTCATCCACCAGCTGTGAGAACATGTCTTCAGCACGATCGTACAACCCCGCTGCCATGTAGTCCCGGCCCAGCTGTTGCACCGCCAGCAGACGCTGTTCGTAGGTTAACGAGGCACTTTCCATGAGGGTCTGGTGAATGCGGATGGCGCGGTCAACTTCTCCGCGAGAGCGGAACAGGTTTCCCAGGGTGAGATGCGCTTCAACGGTGCCGGTGTCCTCTTTCAGCATGTCGAGGAACAGGTCTACCGCTTTGTCCTGTTGATTGCTCAGGAGGAAGTTCACCCCCGCAACATAGTCGCGGGAGAGCCGGTTGGCTTCATCCTGTTTTGTTTGTTGCGCACTTCTGCGACCCATATACCAGCCATAGGCTGCAGCTACAGGCAGAAGCAGAAACAACAACTCGAGCATATTCGATTATTCCTTGACTACCGGTACACCAGAGCTTTCCGGAACGTCGGACGCAGGCGCAATGTGATGTTCGAGTCGTTTAATTTTACGTTCAGCGCGCACAAGAGAAACACGGGTTTTCAGCCAGAACAGGCCACAAACCAGCCAGCCGATGGCAAAACCCGCCGCGAATAAGACAGCAAGCAGGCTCGACACCCGATACTCGCCCTGCGCCAGCAGATAATTAAACGTCACCAGTTGATCGTTTTGTGCGCCCAGCGTGACTGAAATGACAAAAATCGCCAACACCAGTAAGAAAATGAGTAAATATTTCACATTACTTCCCGTTATGTGGTTCAAGCGAATAAAGTGTGTTCAACTCACCGTAATCAGTCTTATAAACTACCATTTTAGTGACGGGCGCGAAACGGAAAAAGTGACGCACCAGTCATGGATTTATGGGCAAAAGACGTAATATCAACCTTCACACCCCAGTTTGTTCCCTTTCAGCGATTTCTTGCTTCTCTTCCGGAGGTGGAGTCAGTGGCCCGCAGAGCCGTTCAGCAAGCCACGTCGCAAACGTCACCAGCACCCAGGAGATGAGCGTCGCCACGATCAGATCACGCGGCCAGTGCATCCCCAACAGTAAGCGGCTTCCCATCACTGCCGTTGCCCAGGCCAGTAACACCGCGATGGTTAGCGTCCGACGGCGCGGCCACAGTAGTCCAACCCCAAGCAATGCCCAACTGGCTGCAAACATGGTATGCCCGGAAGGAAACGCAAATCCGGTTTCTTTTTGCCAGTGCTTACGTAAAAATTTCGGAATGTCGTGTTGTTCTGCAAGCTGCTCTTTGACCAGATCCGCGCGATCTTTACGCTTTAAATTGTAGAACGCATCAACCGGGATATCGTGTGCTTTTTCCAGCCAGACAACAAAAGGACGCGGTTCCTGAACGTGATCTTTCACCCAGGATTTCACGCCCTGGCCAACCAGGATAGCCACGCCGAGAATGACAAAAAGCATCAACGCCGGGCGTAGTCGAAAACGCAGACACCACAGAAACCAGACACAGAGCAGCACATGGGTGATAATCCCCCACGGTTGCGTGACCGTTTCGGTGACCCAGTACAATGATTTAAGCCACAAGGCATTTTGCCCGGGCTGCCACATCCAGCCTGATATCCACACAGCCAGAGGCATAATAAGTAAGATGGCCGCGCCCGCTGCCGTTCGTCTGGCGATTGAAAGCATGTCTTCTCCTTTTTCGCTAAGCGTCACAATCATAACTGAATTTCACTGGATGCGTGGAGATGTCGGATCGTGCGTTTAACGTTCGTATAGCATGGCGGCAATTAGGCGAACACGCTGAGCTTGTGGCAAAATGAACAGATACAAAAAGCCAAACAGGCGAAAGGCACGAAACGTGTCAGCCTACTCTGGAGAATCACATGCAGCTTAAACGTGTGGCAGAAGCCAAACTGCCAACCCCCTGGGGCGATTTCCTGATGGTGGGTTTTGAAGAACTGGCAACCGGGCAGGATCACGTCGCCCTGGTGTTTGGTGACATTTCAGGACAAACGCCGGTTCTGTCCCGCGTTCACTCGGAATGTCTGACCGGTGACGCCCTGTTCAGCCTGCGCTGTGACTGCGGTTTCCAGCTTGAAGCCGCGCTGTCGCATATTGCTGAGGAAGGCCGTGGGGTGTTGCTTTATCATCGTCAGGAAGGCCGCAACATTGGCCTGCTGAATAAAATCCGCGCCTACGCGTTGCAGGATCAGGGTTACGATACCGTTGAGGCTAACCACCAGCTTGGTTTTGCCGCTGACGAGCGTGATTTCACCCTGTGTGCAGATATGTTCAAGCTGCTCGGCGTGGATGAAGTCCGCCTGCTGACGAACAACCCGCGCAAAGTGGAGATCCTGACAGAAGCCGGTATCAATATCGTTGAGCGCGTACCGCTGATTGTCGGACGTAATCCGAAAAATGCGCACTACCTCGATACCAAAGCCGCCAAAATGGGTCACCTGCTGAGCGAGTAATCCTTGTTAATGCCCGGCCACGCCGTTGCGCGCCGGGCATATCCTGTTAATTCAGCATGTTACGAATCACATAATGTAAAATGCCGTCATTCTGGTAATAGGTCAGCTCTGTTGCCGTATCGATGCGGCACCGACACTCCAGCACCTCCGTTTTCCCCCCGACGCGCGTGAGCGTCACAGGAACCGTTTTACCTGGCTGCAGGTTCTGCAGACCGCTAATATCAATCTGTTCTTCTCCGGTCAGCCCCAGTGTTTTACGGCTGACACCCTGCGGGAACTCAAGCGGCAGGATCCCCATCCCGATCAGGTTTGAACGGTGAATACGTTCAAAAGATTCAGCAATAACCACCCGTACCCCCAACAACCGGGGTCCTTTCGCAGCCCAGTCACGGCTGGAGCCTGAACCGTACTCCTTCCCGGCGATGACGGCCAGCGGCGTGCCTTCCTGTTGATACCTGACTGCAGCATCGTAAATCGCAACGACCTCCGTCCCCGGTAAATGACGCGTCATACCACCTTCCACCCCCGGTACCATTTCGTTACGGATACGGATATTGGCAAACGTCCCGCGCATCATCACTTCGTGGTTACCACGGCGTGAACCGTAGGAGTTAAAATCCCGCCGTTCCACGCCATGGCTTTGCAGGTAGCGGCCTGCCGGACTGTCGGCTTTGATACTCCCCGCCGGTGAAATATGATCCGTGGTGACGGAATCCCCCAGCATCGCCAGAATGCGCGCACCGTGAATATCCTTAAGAGGCTCAGGCTGCACCTGCATTTCATCAAAGAACGGCGACAGGCGGATATAGGTTGAATCGTCCTGCCAGTCGTAGGTATCGGAACCGGCCACGTTAATGACTTTCCACTCCGGCGTACCTTCAAACACCTCTGCGTACTCTTTATGGAACATCGCGGTAGATACCTGCTCAACGGCGCGGGCGATCTCCCGGGAAGACGGCCAGATATCCTTGAGATAGACGGGGTCATTATTGCGGTCGTGGCCAATCGGATCGGTCACCAGGTTGATATTCATGTTCCCGGCCAGAGCGTAGGCCACAACCAGCGGTGGCGATGCCAGCCAGTTGGTTTTCACCAGCGGATGGATACGTCCTTCAAAATTTCGGTTTCCGGAAAGCACGGCACCGACGGTGAGATCACCTTGCTTAATTGCCGCTTCAATGGGTTCTGGTAGCGGGCCAGAGTTACCGATGCAGGTGGTACAACCGTACCCGACCAGGTTAAACCCCAGCTCATCGAGATATGGCGTGAGTTTGGCCTTCGCCAGGTAATCAGACACCACTTTCGACCCCGGAGCCAGAGAGGCTTTGACCCACGGCTGTGGTTTCAGCCCCAGCTCCACCGCTTTTTTTGCCAGCAACCCGGCGGCCATGAGTACGCTGGGGTTCGACGTGTTGGTACAGGAGGTAATGGCCGCAATCACAACGGCTCCTTCAGGGAGCTGGTACTGATGTCCGTTCATGACATAGTCGACCGGACGGTGGTCTTTTTGTGCGGCGTTCACTTCCAGTTCGTTACTGGCCGCAAATGCATTCGGCACATTGTTCAACGCAACGCGATCCTGCGGACGTTTTGGCCCGGCCAGACTTGCCTCTACCGTCCCCATGTCCAGCTCAAGGGTGCTGGTGAATACCGGTTCATCGCCAGGATTGCGCCACATACCCTGCGCTTTGGTGTAAGCCTCTACCAGTGCCACCTGTTCTTCACTGCGGCCACTCAGGCGCAGGTACTCCAGCGTTACGCCATCAATCGGGAAAAAGCCGCAGGTTGCACCGTATTCCGGCGACATATTGGCGATGGTGGCCCGATCCGCCAGCGGGAGCGAATCAAGTCCGTCGCCATAGAATTCAACGAACTTACCCACGACGCCGTGCTGGCGCAGCATCTGGGTCACGGTCAGCACCAGATCGGTTGCGGTGATCCCTTCAGAGAGTTTGCCTGTGAGCTTAAAGCCCACCACATCGGGAATGAGCATCGATACCGGTTGCCCCAGCATCGCCGCTTCGGCCTCAATTCCTCCGACGCCCCAGCCTAAAACGCCCAGGCCGTTGATCATGGTGGTATGTGAATCAGTGCCTACCAGCGTATCAGGATAGGCTACCCACTCTTTATCCTGCAGCTCACTCCAGACGGCTTTGCCCAGATATTCGAGGTTCACCTGATGACAAATCCCGGTGCCAGGTGGAACAACGCGGAAACGGCTGAATGCCTGTTGCCCCCACTTGAGGAAGACATAGCGCTCGTGGTTACGTTCCATCTCCAGGCGAACGTTCTCATCAAAAGCATCGTCGTCGCCAAAGCGATCCACAGTCACGGAGTGGTCAATCACGAGATCAACGGGGGATAGCGGGTTAACTTTCGCCGTATCGCCGCCCAGGCGCTTAACCGCTTCACGCATCGCGGCTAAATCAACAACGGCAGGAACACCGGTAAAGTCCTGCATCAATACCCTTGCCGGGCGATAGGCAATTTCTCTGTCAGCATGAGCATCCTTTAGCCACCCTGCCAGAGCGTGAATATCCTCGGCGGTGACGGAGTCACCATCCTGCCAGCGTAAGAGGTTTTCCAGCAGAACTTTCAAAGACTTGGGTAAACGCGAAATGTCTCCAAGCGTTTGGGCTGCCCGCGACAGGCTATAGTAGTGCCAGGTTTTATTTTCGGCCTGCAACGTGTCCTTACTGGCTTCGCGTAGGGTTAACGACATAAGCTCCTCCATAATTACAGGGATACCCTGACAATCATCAGGGCCGTAATTAAAGATAACACAAAGATGTCGTAACGTTTTGATAACAACCCAAATGGACAAATTTTGGAGTGGCTCAAAGTGGGTATAAAACAAAAAACCCCGCCGTAGCGAGGTTTTACAATTTAGTGGAAGGCCAGCCAGAGAAGCTGACACCAGAAGAGAATCGACACTGAGAACACTCCGATCCACGACCAGTATTTGAGCGTTGTCATGTTATTCATCGCAGGGACACCAGACTTTATTTATTAAAGGTTCTGAGGTCTGCCCTCAGTTCTATATTGCTGATGTGTATTTATTAAAGAGTACAAAAGCACAGAGACATTATTCAAACTATTTGCATCGTTACGCAATAAACTAAATTATTGTTTTTTGGGCTCGTCTTCCGCGAACACATCAATAAAGGCTTGCTGCTGCGGCGTCAGTGTCCAGGACTCGGGTACAGTGGTCGCAGGTGTCTTGCGAGTTTTGCGACCATTGTCACGATGCTGACGCATTTGCTTTACCGTTTCTGCACGTACAGTCACTGCCATATTCAACCCCAATATTTCCAGGCCATGAGAGCAACCACCACCCAAAACAGGGCAGAGAGAAGGAAAGTCGCCAGCCAGGCTTTACGCTTGAGCGCAGGATCCCTTTGCGGCCCTTTACTTTCTGAAGATGGTGCTGACCTCATACAATCGACATCGCTTATCATTTAGAGACCAAATAATTGGTATAAGTAATCATCTGTTGAGATAAATCCTAAAGAAACTTTAGCCGAAAAGCCAGTGAATTTACGTATCCGATCGGAGGAAATATTCAATCTTTTGACCAGAAATAAATAATTGAAAAGAATTATTTGCGAACCCCCAATTTACTTTCTACTTTTGTCGCAAATTTGCGACAGTATAACCTTAAAAATAAAATGGGTTATGACATTATATGGCAGTGGGTTACAGATGATGATAATTCTGATTAGCATTAAAAAGTTATTTCGGTATCTTTGCGTGGGGGAAAGATACCGGGAGTGATTATTTAGCCGGAAGCTTAATGTCTTTAAACATTTCTTCGATATCTTCATTGGAACGCAATGCCACGGCCGTATCGACCACGTCACGCGTTAAATGCGGTGCAAAGCGCTGAATAAAATCATACATATAGCTACGCAGGAACGTGCTGCGGCGGAAACCAATCTTGGTGGTGCTATGGCTGAAAATATCATGCGCATCAAGACGCACCAGGTCCGGATCAGAGACAGGATCAACAGCCATGCTGGCAATAACGCCCACGCCCAACCCAAGCCGCACATATGTCTTAATGACGTCAGCATCCGTTGCGGTAAAGACGATACGCGGCGTTAACCCTGCCCGATTAAATGCCGTATCAAGCTCAGAGCGTCCGGTAAAACCGAAGGTATAGGTGACTAACGGATATTGCGCCAGCTCTTCAATAGTGACCGCCCCTTTACCCGCCAGCGGGTGATCGGGCGTCACCACAATAGAACGGTTCCAGTGGTAGCACGGCAGCATAACCAGATCGTCATACAGGTGGAGCGCTTCTGTCGCGATGGCGAAATCCGCATTGCCCTTTGAAACAGCTTCTGCGATTTGCGTCGGAGACCCCTGATGCATATGCAACGACACGCGCGGATAACGCTCAATAAAGCCCTTAATCACACCAGGTAGCGCATAACGGGCCTGAGTATGGGTAGTGGCAATATACAGAGAACCTTTATCCGGCCAGGTATGTTCGCCCGCGACAGACTTAATCGCATCAACTTTGGAAAGGACTTCCCGTGCGATCCGAATAATTTCCTGCCCTGCCGGAGTCACCTGCGTGAGGTGCTTACCGCTACGGGCAAAAATCTGAATACCTAACTCGTCCTCCAGCATGCGAACCTGCTTGCTGATGCCGGGCTGCGAGGTATAAAGCCCCTCGGCGGTAGAAGAGACGTTAAGGTTGTGATTCACCACCTCAACGATATAACGAAGCTGCTGTAGTTTCATGCCAGACCATCCGATTTAGCGCATGCGGTCAATCGCTTAAGACGATTTGATAATAAGAAATGGGTTAACTATAACCACTATATCATTTATAGCCTGACTGTATAGTACGGAACCAAAAATAATAACAACGTAATAAAAAAGGGCCGGAAGTCCGGCCCTTTTACAGGTAAGTTACGGTAAGTGAAGGTTATTTTTTACCTTCCACCCATTTACCGTCAACAAAGAACGCTGACCAGCCGGTCGCCTTGCCCTCTTTCTCCGCAGCGACATACTGCTGCTTCGTTTTACGGCTAAAACGCACAACGGTCTTATTACCTTCAGGATCCTGCTGTGGCGCATCGGCCAGATAACGCAGTTTCTCCGGCAGGCGATCGCGGAAGCGATGCAGCTCCTCGACCAGCGGTGCGCGGGTTTCACGCGATTTCGGGAAGGTGTTAGCGGCGAGGAAGACCCCGGCAGCGCCATCACGCAATACGAAATACGCGTCTGACTTCTCGCACGGCAGCTCTGGCAACGGAACCGGATCTTCCTTCGGCGGAGCAACTTCGCCATTACGCAGGATCTTACGCGTGTTCTTACACTCGTCGTTGGTACACGCCATGTATTTACCGAACCGCCCCATTTTCAGGTGCATTTCGGAACCACACTTCTCGCACTCAACAATCGGGCCGTCATAGCCTTTAATGCGGAACTCGCCCTCTTCAATCTCATATCCATCACACGTCGGGTTATTACCACATACGTGCAATTTACGTTTTGGATCGATCAGGTAGCTGTCCATTGCCGTGCCACATTTCTGGCAGCGACGCTTGGCGCGCAGCGCGTTGGTTTCCGCATCGTCGCCTTCCAGCACGTTAAGAACTTCGTTCTCGGGTACCAGGTTAATGGTGGTTTTGCAACGCTCTTTCGGTGAAAGTGCATAGCCGGAGCAGCCCAGGAATACCCCCGTTGTTGCGGTACGGATCCCCATCTTACGGCCACAGGTTGGGCAATCGATGCTGGTCAATACCATCTGGTTTGGCAGCATTCCACCCTCTTCAGGATCTTTCTCAGCTTTATCAAGCTGATTGGTAAAGTCGCTGAAGAAGCTGTCGAGTACCTTTTTCCATTCCGCCTGGTGGCTGGCAACCTGGTCGAGGCTGTCTTCCATTTGCGCGGTGAAATCGTAGTTCATCAACTCACGGAAGTTCGCTTCCAGACGGTCGGTGACAATTTCACCCATTTTTTCAGCATAGAAACGACGGTTTTCAACCCGGACGTAACCACGATCCTGAATGGTCGAAATAATCGACGCATAGGTAGATGGACGGCCAATACCGCGTTTTTCCAGCTCTTTAACCAGTGATGCTTCGCTGAAGCGCGCAGGTGGTTTGGTGAAGTGCTGTGCCGGGATCAGGTCAACCAGAGACAGTTCATCACCTTTGTTTACCGCAGGCAGCGTTCTGTCTTCGTCGCCTTTACGCAGCGCAGGCATAACTTTCGTCCAGCCGTCGAAACGCAGAATACGGCCACGCGCTTTCAGGCGGAAATCCCCCGCGCCAACGGTCAGGGTGGTGGAGTCATACTGCGCAGGCGTCATCTGGCACGCCACAAACTGACGCCAGATCAGCTGGTACAGTTTCTGCGCGTCGGCTTCCATATCCTTCAGTGATTCAGCCAGTACGGAAACGTCAGAAGGACGAATCGCTTCGTGCGCTTCCTGAGAGTTCTCTTTACTGGCGAACTGATTTGCGTTTTCCGGCAGGTATTTCTTACCGAAATTATCGCTGATATAACCGCGCACCATGTTGACCGCGTCCTGGCTCAGGTTCGTGGAGTCAGTACGCATATAGGTGATGTAACCCGCTTCATACAAGCGCTGCGCCATCATCATGGTTTTCTTCACGCCATAACCCAGACGCGTGCTTGCCGCCTGTTGCAGCGTAGAGGTAATAAACGGTGCGCCAGGTTTGCTGCTGGTCGGTTTGTCTTCACGCTCCAGTACCTGATAACGCGCTTTTTCCAGCAACGCCACTGCGGCCATCGTCTGGTCGCGGTTTTCAGGACGGAAAGGCTTGTCGTTCTGATGGCTTACCTGCAGCGGTAAAGCATCGCCGCCCGGCGTGGTGACATTGGCATCCACTTCCCAGAACTCTTCCGGGACAAATGCTTTAATTTCACGCTCGCGCTCAACCACAAGGCGTACGGCAACAGACTGCACACGCCCGGCAGACAAGCCACGGGCAATCTTTTTCCACAGCAGTGGAGAAACCATATAACCCACAACACGGTCCATAAAGCGACGTGCCTGCTGTGCGTTTACACGGTCAATATTCAGTTCACCTGGCTTCTCAAATGCCTGACGAATTGCATTCTTCGTAATTTCGTTAAACACTACGCGGCTGTAGCGTTTGTCGTCACCCCCGATCACTTCCCGCAGGTGCCATGCAATGGCTTCCCCTTCGCGGTCAAGGTCGGTTGCGAGATAGATATGGTCTGCTTTTTCAGCAAGCTGTTTCAGCTCGTTAACGACTTTTTCTTTCCCTGGCAGCACTTCATATTGTGCATCCCAGTCATGCCACGGGTTTACACCCATGCGGTTGACAAGCGCGCTACGTTCATCCTTTTTAGGCTTTTTAGCCCCTTTGGTGGAGGTAGAGTCTGCGCTCTTTTTGCTGGCTGAGCCACTGGTCGGCAAATCGCGGATATGACCCACGCTGGACTTAACCACGTAGTCATTACCCAGATACTTATTGATCGTTTTGGCTTTTGCCGGGGACTCAACGATGACGAGAGCTTTACCCATGTTCACCTTTACCTAATTTAATTCTTCCAGGAATACGCCGCATGTTGATTTCCCTTCCGCTGACGACGAGCCATTGATATAGCGGCTGTGCCAGGGGATATCAACCCCTTTGTCTTACCAGACGTCACACAATTAACGCCCAGGTGATTGAGTTATCGGGTATTTTTTTACAGCAAATATAATTCGTGACGAATTCCCGGTCGAATGTCAAGCAATTCTGTTGCCAGAATGACGAAAGCGCACACTGTACCTGATAAAATTCGTTACGCAACTTTATTAGCATGCAAAAGCAAATCCTGCCAGCCTGGCCCCTGCTCCTTACCCCCTCACATTACAGGGAAAATTTGCCCCCAAAGCGCCCTCGGCGTAGACTATCGTCACTGTTTAAGGAGTGGATTATGCAGAATACGACCCAACCGATTGACCGAGCCTCTCTGCTTATCGAAGCAAACAAACTGATTCGCAACCATGAGGACACCCTGGCGGGCATTGAAGCCACTGGCGTGGAACAACGTAATGGCGTGCTGGTTTTCAGCGGCGAATACTTCCTTGATGAACAGGGTTTGCCTACCCCGAAAAGCACCGCCGTGTTTAACATGTTTAAATACCTGGCACATACGCTTTCAGAGAAGTATCACCTGGTCGATTAATGCAAAACGCGAGGCAAATGCCTCGCGTTTTTGTTTACAGCAGCGGTTTTTGTCCGCGTTGCAACCAGCGTAACAGAAGGCGATCCGCGCTCTCTGCCGCGCTATTGGTAAAGCGGTCAAGCAGTCGTTTACGCTGGGTAAAGCGTACACCAATAAGCTCACGGCCTTCCATCAGGTTCAGCAGCAGATCGTCACTGGTGCCAACCTCATCCACCAGCCCTTTCTCCTGCGCCTGAGTGCCGTACCAGTGTTCACCCGTTGCTACCTGCTCAATATCGAGCGCCGGACGCATCTGGTGCACAAAATCTTTAAAGAGATGGTGTGTTTCGTTAAGGTCTTCGCGGAATTTTTGACGCCCCTCTTCCGTATTTTCACCCAGCAGCGTCAGAGTGCGCTTGTACTGACCCGCCGTGTGCAGCTCAATGTCAATTTCCTTACTCTTCAGGAAGCGGTTGAAGTTCGGAATTTGCGCGACGACGCCGATGGAGCCAATAATGGAGAACGGTGCCGCCACAATTTTGTCCGCCACACAGGCCATCATATAGCCACCGCTCGCCGCAACTTTATCCACCGCAATGGTCAGCGGGATCTGTTTTTCACGCAGGCGCTGGAGTTGCGAGGCCGCCAGCCCGTAGCCGTGAACCACACCACCAGGGCTTTCAAGACGCACAACCACCTGATCCTGAGGTTTGGCCACGGCAAGCACGGCCGTGACTTCTTCGCGCAGGGATGACACTTCATGTGCATCCATACTGCCTTTAAAGTCGAGCACATAAACGCGGGGTTTTGCCTCGCCCTGCGGGGTGTTAAGCTTTGCTTTCGCCTTAGCGACTTTAGCTTCCTGTTTGTGCTTTTTCTTCTGCACCTTATGCCACAATTTCTGCTGATGGCTGTCGAGCAACGCCAGTGACATATCTTCCTGCATCTCTTTATATTGTTCGCTCAGGCGAGTAATGCGTAACTCACCACGCTGACGCTTGCGCTGTGTCAGGTTGACAATCAGAGCGGCGATCGCCGCGATGGCAATCACCACCGTCACGATTTTTGCCAAAAACAGCCCATATTGAGAAAGTAATTCCACGCGTTTCACCTTGATTTAACCACGATTCTTTCACGGCAGTGTACAACAGCCCTGCTCATGCGTCTCGCTCGTGACATTACCTCTGCGAGCCGCCTTCAGGAATCCCCTGATTCTGGTTTAAATATTTGCAAATTGTTAATTTCACAGTAATGCGTCCTGTAGACTGATTGAATTCTCATGCTAATTCGGGCATAAAGCCGAAAAGTCATAAAAGAAGGCGCAATCGCCGCTCAGTGCGCCAGAGGAGTCACCGTGCATTATCAACCGCAAAAAAATCTGCTGCAGAACCGGATCATTCTTGTCACTGGTGCCAGTGACGGTATTGGTCGCGAGGCTGCCCTGACGTACGCTGAGTATGGCGCGAGCGTCATTCTGATTGGCCGTAACGAAGAAAAACTAAAAGGTGTAGCGCAAGACATTAACGCTGCAGGTGGCATTCCTGCCCGCTGGTACACGCTCGATTTACTGACCTGTACGCCAGCAACGTGTCAGGAACTGGCGCAACGTATCAGCGCACACTATCCACGTCTGGACGGGGTGCTGCACAACGCCGGTCTGTTGGGAGAGGTACGCCCAATGGATGAACAAGATCCTGATATATGGCAGCAGGTGATGCAGGTCAACATCAACGGCACATTTTTCCTGACCCAGGCATTGCTTCCTTTATTACTCCGTTCCGAATCCGGCTCACTGGTCTTCACCTCCTCCAGCGTGGGGCGCGAGGGACGCGCAAACTGGGGGGCTTATGCTGTCTCAAAATTTGCCACTGAAGGGATGATGCAGGTGCTGGCGGAGGAGTATCAGAGCCGTCATCTGCGCGTAAACTGCATTAACCCGGGTGGAACACGAACGAAGATGCGGGCTAACGCCTTCCCCACGGAAGATCCGCAGAAACTGAAGACCCCGGCAGATATTATGCCGCTCTATCTCTGGCTGATGGGTGACGACAGCCGCCGCAAAACAGGGATGACCTTTGATGCCCAGCCAGGCCGTAAACCGGGGATTTCGCAATGAGTGAAGAACGTCATCAGCAGCGCCAACAGCGCCTGAAAGAACAGGTCGATGCCCGCGTCGCTGCCGCCCAGGACGAGCGTGGGATCATCATCGTCTTTACCGGCAACGGCAAAGGCAAAACTACCGCCGCGTTTGGCACTGCCACACGCGCCGTCGGGCACGGACAAAAAGTGGGGGTGATCCAGTTTATTAAAGGCGAATGGCCCAACGGTGAGCGTAACTTACTGGAACCGCATGGCGTTGAATTTCAGGTGATGGCGACCGGGTTTACGTGGGATACCCAGAACCGGGAGACCGACACCGCTGCCTGCCTCGCTGTCTGGGAGCACGCCAAAAGAATGCTGGCCGACCCCGCACTTAACATGGTGTTGCTGGATGAAATAACCTATATGGTGGCCTATGACTATCTGCCGCTGGAGGCCGTACTGGACGCGCTGAAGAACCGTCCTGCGCATCAGACGGTAATCGTCACAGGGCGCGGATGTCATCGGGATATTCTGGAGTTAGCGGATACCGTCAGCGAATTGCGTCCGGTTAAACATGCGTTCGATGCAGGAATCAAAGCGCAAGCTGGGATTGATTACTAAAAAAAAGCCCGGTTACTTAACCGGGCTTTTATGCTTAACCGTTGTTGTTACGGCTGCCAGAACGGCGATTGCTGCTCACCTGGCTGTGGCGTTTCACCGCACGACGGATCTGATTCGCCTTCATTCGACGACGATCTTTCTCCACCGCCACTTTAGAGGTGGTTTCCGCCGTCAGTTCAACCAGCTCTCGCAGGTAGTTGGTCTGGGTGAGGTCCAGTTCGGTATAGCCGCCACGCGGCAGACCTTTTGGCAGCAGAATGTCGCCATAACGTACGCGGATCAGGCGGCTAACCTGCACGCCAACCGCTTCCCACAGACGACGAACCTCGCGATTACGGCCTTCTGTCAGGGTCACGTTGTACCACTGGTTAATACCTTCACCACCGGTAAATTTGATGGTTTTGAACGCCGCAGGGCCGTCTTCCAGCTGAACGCCACGCGACAGGTCGCGCAGTTTATTTTCATCAACCTGGCCGAATACACGCACGGCGTATTCACGTTCAACTTCACGGCTTGGGTGCATCAGACGGTTTGCCAGTTCACCATCGGTGGTAAACAGCAGCAGACCGCAGGTGTTTACGTCAAGACGACCGACGGCAATCCAGCGAGCACCGCGCAGCTTAGGCAGACGGTCAAACACTGTCGGACGACCTTCCGGGTCATTACGGGTACACAACTCGCCTTCCGGCTTGTAGTACGCCAGCACACGGCAGATCTGTTCAGCGGACTCTTTGACCGAGATTAGATGACCGTCGATACGGATCTTCAACCCCGGTACGATTTCTACGCGGTCACCCAGCGTGGCGATTTTACCGTCCACACTCACGCGACCTGCTTCAATAATGGCTTCGATTTCACGACGTGAGCCGTGGCCGGCGCGCGCCAGCACTTTCTGTAACTTCTCGCTCATTGAGCTTCCTCAGGTGTCGCCTTCACAGGCGTCGAATCAGGTCAAAAGAGGGCTCAGCCCTGCTTTGATGGCCGCGTAGTATATCTGCTTACACCTTTACAAGAAAGGCTTAACATCGCCCACGCCTTCACGAATCACTTCCGGAGCATCTTCGGTCAGGTCGACCACGGTTGTTGGCTGCTGACCGAGATAACCGCCGTGGATAATCAGCTCGACCACCTTCTCCAGGCGATCTTTGATCTCTTCCGGATCAGACTCAGTAAATTCACTGCCGGGTAGCATCAACGAGGTAGAAAGCATTGGCTCGCCGAGGGTTTCCAGTAGTGCTTGTGCAATCGGGTTAGACGGCACGCGCATCCCGATAGTTTTACGCTTTTCCTGTAACAGGCGACGCGGCACCTCTTTCGTCCCTTTCAGGATGAACGTGTAGTTGCCCGGCGTGTTGTTCTTGATAAGTCGGAACGCCACGTTGTCGACATAAGCATAGGTGGACAGTTCGGAAAGGTCGCGGCACATCAGGGTAAAGTTGTGTCCGTCCGGCAGCTGGCGAATGCGGCAAATACGCTCCATTGCCCCTTTATCTTCAATTTTACAGCCCAGCGCGTAGCCGGAATCGGTCGGGTAGACAATAACGCCACCTTTACGGACGATCTCCACGGCCTGATTGATCAAGCGCGACTGCGGGTTATCCGGATGGATATAGAAAAACTGACTCATACTTCCCTCTCTTCAATTTGCTGTGGCTGTTCCCAGAGCTGCCAGACCGGTTCAACGCCTGCGGGCAACCAGAGCTTACGCCCCAGTTCAATCCATGCACAAGGCTGATGGAAATCAGACCCCTGCGACGCAAGCAGACCATACTGACGGGCGTAAGTCGCGAGCTGTGCTCGCTCATTGGGAGCCTGCTGGCACTGAGCGACTTCCATCGCCTCACCGCCGCACTCGGCAAAGTGTGCCAACAGTCTTTTCAGCCATTTAGCAGAAAGATTATACCGCCCAGGATGGGCCAGCACGGCCTTACCGCCAGAATGATGAATCACATCAATAGCTTGTTTTATTGTACACCACTGTGGAGGAACGTATCCGGTTTTCCCGCGTGCCAGATACTTTTTAAAGACATCCGCCATCGTCGTCGCCTTGCCCGCCTCAACCAGAAAACGGGCAAAGTGACCACGCGTCACCGCCCCGCCGTTCGCCAGTTTTTGCGCACCCTCCAGCGCGCCCGGAATATGCGCCTTTTCCAGTCGATCGCCAATCATCTCCGCGCGCTGGTGACGACGTGTTTTTTGTTCTTGCAAAAATGCGCACATTGCCGGATGTTCTATATCGATGTTCAGGCCAACGATATGAATTTCGTGGTTTTCCCAGACGGTCGAGATTTCGACACCGGAGATCAGATTCAGCGCTAACCCACTGCGGGCGATCTCAGCGCGCGCCGCCGGAATGGCATCTGTCGTATCGTGATCGGTTATCGCCAGCGTGCCAACACGCATTTCAACGGCACGATGGACTAACGCTTCAGGCGTCAGCAGACCATCAGAAGCCTGAGTGTGGCTGTGTAAATCGTAAATTACGGCGTAAGTGGTATCGCTCAAAGCACTTCCCATCACAGGTTGAAAACATCCAAAAACCCTATGATAACGATTTGCCGCGAAATTCTGAAATCAAGGGTTGACAATACGCCATCGAACTAGTTAACTAGTACGCAAGTTCACACGAGAAAGGTATCTGAAAATGACAGCACATTGCACTCTGCACGGTTGGTGGCGCACTTCCTGATTATCGGGCAGTGTCACGCGTCTGCGAAATGCAAACAGATACCCAGCCCGCTACCAAGCGGGCTTTTTTTTGAACAAAATAAATGAGAACAACACAATGCAAACAGCCAAACCTGACCTTGAGTTGCTGACCTGCGAGGCGGCCTATCGCCACAACCCAACCGCGTTGTTTCATCAGGTCTGCGGTGCCCGTCCGGCCACCCTGTTACTGGAATCCGCCGATATCGACAGCAAGGACGATCTCAAAAGCCTGCTGTTGGTCGACAGTGCGCTGCGCATTACCGCATTAGGTGACACCGTCACCATTAAAGCGTTATCTGACAACGGTGCAACGCTGCTGCCGCTGCTGGATGCCGTCCTGCCTGCGGGCATCGAAAATGAACATCATCCGGAAATGCGGGTTCTGCATTTCCCGCCGGTCAGCCAGCTACTGGACGAAGACGCGCGCCTCTGCTCTCTGTCCGTTTTCGATGTTTTCCGCCTGCTGCAAAATCTGGTGACGGTTCCAGAAAATGAACGTGAAGCCATGTTCTTCGGTGGGTTGTTTGCATACGACCTGGTCGCCGGGTTTGAAGATTTACCGGAAACAGAACAAGGCAACCGCTGCCCGGATTACTGCTTCTACCTGGCCGAAACCTTGCTGGTGATCGACCATCAGAAAAAATACATCCGCATCCAGGCCAGCCTGTTCACGCCGTCCGTGACAGAGAAAAAACGCCTTGAGCACCGCATCGCGCAGCTGCAACAGCAAATGACCGAAGCGCCACCTGCGCTGCCGGTACAGCGCGTTGAGCAGATGACCTGCGACGTCAACCAGACCGACGATCAGTACGGTGCCGTGGTTCGTCAGATGCAAAAAGCGATTCGTGCCGGGGAAATTTTCCAGGTCGTGCCGTCCCGTCGTTTCTCGCTGCCCTGCCCGTCACCGCTGGCGGCCTACGACGTGCTGAAAAAGAGCAACCCAAGCCCGTACATGTTCTTTATGCAGGACAATGATTTCACCCTGTTTGGCGCATCACCGGAAAGCTCACTGAAATACGACGCCACCAGCCGCCAGATTGAGATCTACCCGATTGCCGGGACGCGCCCGCGTGGTCGTCGTGCTGATGGTTCACTGGATCGCGATCTCGACAGCCGTATCGAGCTGGAAATGCGTACCGACCATAAAGAGCTGTCCGAGCACCTGATGCTGGTCGACCTGGCCCGTAACGATCTGGCCCGTATTTGCACCCCCGGCAGCCGTTATGTTGCAGACCTGACCAAAGTTGACCGTTACTCGTTCGTGATGCACCTGGTTTCCCGCGTGGTCGGTGAACTGCGTAGCGACCTCGATGTTCTGCACGCTTATCGCGCCTGCATGAATATGGGCACCCTGAGCGGTGCACCGAAAGTGCGAGCCATGCAGCTGATTGCCGCTGCCGAAGGACGTCGTCGCGGTAGCTACGGTGGTGCCGTGGGCTATTTCACCGCGCACGGTGATCTGGATACCTGCATCGTGATCCGCTCCGCCTATGTCGAGGACGGTATTGCCACCGTCCAGGCAGGCGCAGGGATTGTTCTTGATTCTGTTCCGCAGTCTGAAGCTGACGAAACGCGCAGTAAAGCCCGCGCGGTATTGCGCGCCATTGCTACCGCACACCATGCACAGGAGATTTTCTGATGGCTGACATTCTGCTGCTCGATAATATCGACTCTTTTACCTATAACCTGGCAGATCAGCTGCGCGCGAATGGTCATAACGTCGTTATCTACCGTAACCATGTTCCGGCACAAACGCTGATTGACCGGCTGGCGACCATGCAAAACCCGGTGCTGATGCTTTCCCCAGGCCCCGGTGCCCCCAGTGAAGCCGGTTGTATGCCCGAGCTGCTGACCCGGATGCGCGGCAAGCTGCCGATTATCGGTATCTGTCTGGGGCACCAGGCGATCGTCGAAGCCTATGGCGGTTACGTGGGTCAGGCGGGCGAAATCCTTCATGGTAAAGCATCCAGCATTGAACATGACGGCCAGGCGATGTTTGCCGGGCTACCAAACCCGCTGCCGGTGGCGCGCTATCACTCCCTTGTTGGTAGCAACATTCCGGCAGGCTTAACCATTAACGCCTCGTTTGAAGGGATGGTGATGGCTGTGCGCCACGATGTGGATCGCGTCTGTGGTATGCAGTTCCACCCTGAGTCTATTCTGACCTCCAACGGTGCGCGTCTGCTGGAACAAACGCTGGACTGGGCGCTGCAGAAACTGGAACAAACCAACACCCTGCAGCCGATTCTGGAAAAACTGTATCAGGCACAGACCCTGAGCCAACAGGAAAGCCACCAGCTCTTCTCCGCCGTGGTTCGCGGCGAGCTGAAACCGGAGCAACTGGCGGCCGCACTGGTGAGCATGAAAGTGCGCGGTGAAAGCCCGCAGGAAATTGCTGGTGCCGCGACGGCGCTGCTGGAAAACGCCGCCCCGTTCCCACGCCCGGACTATCAGTTTGCGGATATCGTCGGTACCGGTGGTGACGGCAGCAACAGCATCAATATCTCTACTGCCAGCGCCTTCGTGGCGGCAGCGTGTGGCCTGAAAGTGGCAAAACACGGTAACCGTAGCGTATCCAGCCGTTCCGGCTCGTCTGATTTGCTGGCGGCCTTCGGCATCAACCTGGACATGAAAGCCGAGCGTTCCCGCGAAGCACTGGATGACCTGGGCGTCTGCTTCCTGTTTGCGCCGAAGTATCACACCGGTTTCCGCCACGCGATGCCGGTTCGCCAGCAACTTAAGACCCGCACGCTGTTTAACGTGCTGGGGCCGCTGATCAACCCGGCGCATCCGCCGCTGGCACTGATTGGCGTCTACAGCCCGGAGCTGGTACTGCCGATTGCAGAAACGCTTCGCGTGCTGGGTTACCAACGTGCCGCGGTGGTACACAGCGGAGGAATGGATGAGGTTTCCCTTCATGCGACAACACTGGTCGCTGAACTGAACAACGGTGAAATCCTGAGCTACCAGCTTGAAGCATCTGACTTCGGCTTAACACCGTATCACCAGGAGGCGCTGGCCGGTGGTACACCAGAAGAAAACCGTGACATTCTCACGCGCTTATTACAAGGTAAGGGAGAGGTTGCCCATGAGGCCGCCGTTGCCGCCAACGTCGCCATGCTGATGCGGTTGCACGGTGAGGAAGACCTGAAAGCGAACGCTCAAAAAGTTCTGGACGTACTGCGCTCTGGTGCAGCCTACGATCGCGTTACCGCACTTGCGGCAAGAGGATAAAGAATGCAGACCGTTTTAGCGAAAATCGTTGCCGATAAGGCCATCTGGGTGGAAGCCCGCAAAGTGCAGCAACCGCTTGCCAGTTTTCAGAATGACGTCGTCCCAAGTAGCCGTCGTTTCTATGATGCCCTGCAGGGAGCCCGCACTGCGTTTATTCTTGAGTGCAAAAAGGCCTCTCCATCGAAAGGCGTTATTCGTGACGATTTCGACCCGGCGCGTATTGCCGGTATCTATAAACATCATGCGTCAGCCATCTCCGTGCTGACGGATGAAAAGTATTTCCAGGGCAGTTTTGATTTTCTGCCTATTGTCAGCGGTATCGCGCCGCAGCCGATCCTGTGCAAAGACTTTATTATCGACCCGTACCAGATCTGGCTGGCGCGTTTTTACCAGGCCGACGCCTGCCTGCTGATGCTTTCGGTACTCGACGACGAACAGTATCGCCAGCTTTCCGCCGTCGCACACAGCCTGAACATGGGTGTGCTGACCGAAGTGAGCAACGAAGAAGAGCTGGAACGCGCGCTTGCGCTGAAGGCCAAAGTCGTCGGTATTAACAACCGCGATCTGCGCGATCTGTCGATTGACCTGAACCGTACGCGCCAGTTGGCTCCTCGTTTAGGTTCTGGCGTCACGGTGATCAGCGAATCCGGCATTAACAGCTACGCCCAGGTCCGCGAACTGAGCCACTTTGCCAACGGTTTTCTGATTGGCTCCGCCATGATGGCCCACGACGATCTCAATGCTGCGGTACGCCGTGTGTTACTGGGTGAAAACAAAGTGTGCGGGTTAACTCGTGAACAGGATGCCCAGGCCGCGTATGAGTCGGGAGCAATTTACGGCGGGCTGATCTTTGTTGAAGCGTCCCCTCGCGCGGTGACGGAAGAACAGGCGCGTAAGGTCATGGCAGCCGCCCCGCTCAGCTATGTGGGTGTCTTCCGTAACGCCAGTGTTGCGGACGTTGCGGCAAAATCCGGGGCGTTATCCCTGAGCGCAGTACAGCTGCACGGTGATGAAGATCAGGCCTATATTGATGCCCTGCGCGTCGTTCTGGCTCCTCAGGTGCAAATCTGGAAAGCACAAAGCGTTGGCGATACGTTGCCAGCCCGTAACCTGAATTATGTTGATAAATACGTGCTCGACAACGGCCAGGGCGGCACGGGTCAGCGTTTTGACTGGTCGCTGCTGAACGGCGAAGTGCTGGACAATGTCCTGCTGGCGGGTGGACTCGGCCCGGATAACTGTGTAGACGCGGCCAAAACCGGCTGCGCAGGCCTCGATTTCAATTCTGGCGTAGAGTCCCAACCGGGAATTAAAGATGCCGGCAAGCTGGCCTCGGTATTTAAAACTCTGCGTGCATATTAAGGAAGAAAAAATGACGACATTGTTAAACCCTTATTTTGGTGAGTTCGGTGGGATGTACGTCCCGCAAATCCTGATGCCTGCGCTGCGCCAGCTGGAAGAAGCGTTTGTCAGTGCACAGAAAGACCCGGTGTTTCAGGCTGAATTTACCGACCTGCTGAAAAACTACGCAGGCCGTCCTACGGCGCTGACCAAATGCCGCAACCTGACCGAAGGGACAAAAACCACGCTGTATCTCAAGCGTGAAGACCTGTTGCACGGCGGTGCGCATAAAACCAACCAGGTGCTGGGCCAGGCGCTGCTCGCGAAACGGATGGGCAAAACCGAAATCATCGCTGAAACCGGTGCTGGCCAGCACGGCGTGGCGTCTGCACTCGCCAGCGCCCTGCTCGGTCTGAAATGCCGCATCTACATGGGGGCGAAGGACGTTGAGCGCCAGTCTCCGAATGTGTTCCGTATGCGTCTGATGGGCGCTGAAGTGATCCCGGTACACAGCGGCTCCGCGACGCTGAAGGATGCCTGTAACGAAGCGCTGCGCGACTGGTCTGGCAGCTATGAAACCGCGCACTATATGCTCGGCACTGCTGCAGGTCCGCACCCGTTCCCGACTATCGTGCGTGAGTTCCAGCGTATGATCGGTGAAGAAACCAAAGCGCAGATCCTCGAAAAAGAAGGCCGTCTGCCGGACGCGGTGATCGCCTGCGTGGGCGGCGGTTCTAACGCCATCGGCATGTTTGCTGATTTTATCGACGAAACCAGCGTCGGTCTGATTGGCGTTGAACCTGCCGGTCACGGGATTGAATCGGGTGAACACGGTGCGCCGCTGAAGCATGGCCGCGTGGGAATTTACTTTGGTATGAAATCCCCGATGATGCAGACCGATGAAGGTCAGATTGAAGAGTCTTACTCTATCTCTGCCGGTCTGGATTTCCCGTCCGTTGGGCCTCAGCACGCTTACCTGAACAGCACTGGCCGCGCGGATTATGTCTCCATTACCGATGATGAAGCACTGGAAGCCTTTAAAACGCTGTGCCGTCACGAAGGGATCATCCCGGCACTGGAGTCCTCGCATGCCCTGGCGCACGCGCTGAAAATGATGAAAGAAAACCCGGAAAAAGAGCAACTGCTGGTGGTGAACCTTTCCGGTCGCGGTGACAAAGACATCTTCACCGTTCACGATATTCTGAAAGCACGAGGGGAAATCTGATGGAACGCTACGATAACGCATTTGCACAACTGAAGGCTCGCCAGGAAGGCGCGTTTGTCCCCTTCGTTACCCTCGGCGACCCAGGCCCGGAGCAATCGCTAAAAATTATCGACACCCTGATTGAAGCCGGTGCCGACGCGCTGGAGCTGGGTATTCCGTTCTCTGACCCGCTGGCAGACGGCCCGACTATTCAGAACGCCACCCTGCGCGCATTTGCGGCGGGTGTTACCCCAACCCAGTGTTTTGAGATGCTGGCAGCAATTCGTCAGAAGCACCCGACCATTCCGATTGGACTGCTGATGTACGCTAACCTGGTGTTTAACCGCGGCATTGATGAGTTCTACGCCGAGTGCGCGCGAGTGGGTGTCGACTCCGTGCTGGTGGCCGACGTGCCGGTGGAAGAGTCTGCGCCCTTCCGCCAGGCGGCAATGCGTCACAACGTTGCCCCCATTTTCATCTGCCCACCGAACGCCGATGACGAACTGCTGCGCCAGATTGCCTCTTACGGACGTGGTTACACTTACCTGCTCTCCCGTGCAGGCGTGACCGGAGCTGAAAACAAAGCGGCGCTGCCACTGCATCATCTGGTGGAAAAACTGGCGGAATACCACGCTGCACCACCGTTGCAGGGCTTCGGGATCTCCTCTCCGGAACAGGTTACCGCTGCGATAGAGGCAAAAGCGGCCGGGGCGATTTCCGGTTCCGCTATCGTCAAAATCATCGAGAAGAACGTTGATAAGCCAGAGCAGATGCTGGCTGAACTGAACGCGTTCGTCAGCGCGATGAAAGCGGCCACGCGCAAAGCATAACCTCATCACCGTCTGGCTTCCCTGCCAGACGGTTCCTCTACTCCCGCGGGATAATCTCCAGATTCAGCTTATTTGTGAAGTTGAGGAAGTATGGCCGCGCGTTGGCAGCAAAAAGCAACAGCGCTGGTTGTATTATGCATGGGAGACTCGTCTGAAACACATTATTGCCCATGCACTCCTGTGATGGAATAATCTAAACAAATCCTCTCCGGCTGACCTTTTTTACTTTACTTAACCTGATGCCTGATTATAATGTCGACAAATTCATACAGGAGTCATACGTTGGACAGTCACCCTTATTTCATTTGCAAGGCAAGCTAACGCGACGTATTCCTGCCGCTGCTTGCCGAACTGGCGGGCAGCAATCCCTTCTTAATTGACGATTGCATCCCCGATAAATTTACAAAGCGCGACTTATCGCGAGGTTTATCGTCATGTTCATGTTTAAAAACTCATTATTCCCTCCGCCATCGGCGCGACATTAATCACCGTTTAAGGTGACAATTTGTCGTGTGCTGAATACAGCACGTATTTATTCTTCCAGCATAAATGGAGGAACATATGCTGATGTTCCCTTATATCTCAAATTTACTGGCAGCCATGCTGCTGGGGGCACTTATTGGTGCCGAAAGACAATGGCGTCAACGTATGGCGGGTCTGCGGACAAATGCACTGGTCGCCACCGGCGCTGCGGTATTTATTCTTAGCTCAATGTCAACATCGCCGGACAGTCCGGGACGCATTGCCGCCCAGATAGTCTCCGGTATTGGCTTTCTTGGCGCTGGCGTCATCATGCGTGAAGGCATGAACGTGCGCGGCCTCAATACTGCTGCCACGCTCTGGTGCTCGGCAGCCATCGGCGTGCTGTGCGGGCTGGGACAATTCTGGAATGCCGCGGCGGCCACCCTCATTATTCTGTGTGCCAATATTTTACTGCGTGAAGCGGCGCAGCGAATTAATCAGTATCCAGGCGCTGCAGATGAAGAAAAACGCTATGTCCTGAAAGTAACCTGCAATCATGATAATGAAAGCGCAGTACGTCAGCTTTTATTTAATGTGGCAAAGGAGTTTTCTCTGAGCGTGCAGGGACTCGGTTCGTCGGTGCTGGATGAATCCGGGTATAAAGAAATTCATGCCGAAGTGATTAGCAGCGCAGATTCGCGAAAAACGTTCGATCTTATTATGAGTAAAATTGGCGTTAATGAAAGTATCACCTCTGTACGCTGGAGCCTTGCGGGGAGTTGAGATCCCGCGCCTGCCTAATAATATCGTCTGATATAAGGAGGGAATGATGGAGATTCCCATAAGCGTAAAATAAACGCACCATATTGAGTCATACCAGAAAAAATTATGCATAGTTTTTTATGCAGGGATACACACGTCTTAAAGTGGGGATAAATCATGACTGACATGAAAGTAGAAAACCGGAAATTAAGCCGGCTGGCGTCAGAAAATGATAAGCAAAATAAGAAACGCTTTGCGATCGAAGCGGAAGCATTTAACAGCCCGGAGCATACGCTCTCACGACTCGAGAGCGATCGTCGCGGTCTGTACGTCGATGACGCCCGCGAGCGACTGTTCGCGTATGGCCGCAACGAGGTGGCGCATGAGAAAGCGCCGCCAGCGCTGGTTCAACTGCTGCAGGCATTCAATAACCCGTTTATCTACGTTCTGATGGCGCTTGCCGTCGTGAGTTTCTTCACCGACTACTGGCTTCCGCTACGCAGTGGAGAGGAAACCGATCTGACGGGGGTCACTATCATTCTGACCATGGTCAGCCTGAGCGGCTTACTGCGTTTCTGGCAGGAGTTTCGTACCAACAAGGCCGCCCAGGCGCTGAAATCAATGGTAAGAACCACCGCCACGGTGCTGCGTCGGGGCGGTGAAGGTAATGAGTCGGTCAAAATGGAAATCGCCATTGAGGAGCTGGTGCCGGGCGACATTATCTTCCTCGCGGCGGGCGATCTGGTGCCTGCGGATGTGCGCCTGCTGGAGTCCCGGGACCTGTTTGTCAGCCAGTCGATTCTTACCGGCGAATCTTTACCGGTGGAAAAATATGACGTGATGGCGAGCGTCTCTGGTAAAGACAGTCAGCGGCTACCGGCCCCCGATCGCAGCAAAGGCCTGCTGGAGCTTGGCAACATCTGCCTGATGGGCACCAACGTGACCAGCGGCAGAGCGCAGGCGGTGGTCGTGGCGACAGGCGGCCAGACCTGGTTCGGGTCGCTGGCAAAATCCATCGTCGGTACACGCTCGCAAACGGCGTTCGACCGCGGTGTGAACAGCGTCAGCTGGTTGCTTATCCGTTTTATGCTGGTGATGGTACCCATTGTGCTGCTGATTAACGGCTTCAGCAAAGGCGACTGGGTCGAGGCATCGCTGTTTGCGCTGGCGGTTGCCGTCGGTTTAACCCCGGAAATGCTGCCGATGATCGTCAGTTCGAACCTGGCGAAGGGCGCTATTGCCATGTCGAGACGCAAAGTGATCGTCAAGCGGCTGAACGCTATTCAGAACTTTGGCGCAATGGATGTGTTATGTACCGATAAAACCGGCACCCTGACGCAGGACCACATTATCCTGGAGCATCACCTGGACATGCGTGGTAGCGAAAGCAGCCGGGTACTGGCGCTGGCCTGGCTCAACAGCAACAGCCAGAGCGGCACCCGTAACCTGATGGATCGTGCGATCTTACACGTTGGTGAGGGGCGTCTGGCACCCGCCGTGAAGGAGAGCTTCGTTAAGCTCGATGAGCTGCCCTTCGATTTTGTGCGCCGCCGCGTTTCTGTTTCGGTGGAAGATGTGCGCGACGGCCGCAGAAGTCTCATCTGCAAAGGCGCGGTGGAAGAGATGCTGATGGTCGCCACGCACCTGCGCGAAGGAGACCGCGTAGTGGCGCTGGACGAGACGCGTCGCGACCTGCTGTTGGCGAAAACACAGGATTACAATGCGCAGGGGTTTCGCGTACTGCTGGTGGCAACCCGTTCGCTGGACGACTCACCGCGTAATCAGGCACTTTGCGCCGGGGATGAACGGGAACTGACGATAGAAGGGATGCTGACGTTCCTCGACCCGCCGAAAGAGAGTGCGGAAAAGGCCATTACCGCACTGCGCGACAACGGCGTGGCGGTGAAGGTGCTCACCGGCGACAACCCTGTGGTGACTGCCCGTATCTGCCTTGAGGTGGGGATCGATCCGCACGGTATTCTGACAGGCACCGAGGTGGAGACCATGTCAGATCGCGAACTGGCGCAGGCGGTGGAGCAACGTTCTGTGTTCGCCAAACTGACGCCACTGCAGAAATCCCGCATTCTGAAGGCGCTGCAAAAGAACGGACATACCGTCGGTTTTCTCGGCGACGGCATTAACGATGCTCCGGCACTCCGCGATGCCGATGTGGGCATTTCCGTCGACAGCGCGGCGGATATCGCCAAAGAGTCATCGGATATTATCCTGCTGGAAAAAGATCTGATGGTGCTGGAAGAAGGCGTGATCAAAGGTCGTGAAACCTTCGGCAATATCATCAAGTACCTGAATATGACCGCCAGCTCTAACTTCGGCAACGTTTTTTCCGTACTGGTAGCCAGCGCGTTTATCCCGTTCCTGCCGATGCTGGCGATCCATCTGCTGATCCAGAACCTGATGTACGACATCTCCCAGCTGTCGCTACCGTGGGACAAAATGGATAAAGAGTTTTTGAGTAAACCGCGCAAGTGGGATGCCAAAAACATCGGCCGCTTCATGTTGTGGATTGGACCGACGTCGTCCATTTTCGACATCACCACCTTTGCGCTGATGTGGTACGTCTTTGCGGCAAACCACGTTGAGGCCCAGGCGCTGTTCCAGTCCGGCTGGTTTATTGAAGGGCTGTTGTCGCAAACGCTGGTGGTGCACATGTTAAGGACGCAGAAGATCCCGTTTATTCAGAGCCGCGCGACGCTACCGGTGCTGCTGACCACCGCCTGCGTTATGGTCATCGGTATCTATATACCGTTCTCGCCGCTGGGGGCGATGGTGGGGCTTGAGCCGCTGCCGTTAAGCTACTTCCCGTGGCTGGTGGCGACGCTTCTGAGCTACTGTCTCGTGGCACAGGGGATGAAACGCTTTTATATCAAACGGTTTGGTCAGTGGTTTTGATTCGACACAGAGGAGGCTGATATGAAGCATTCACATGACCGGATTATCGCGCTTACCTTTTTCGTTATCGGTCTGTTGGTGCTGCTGGGCGGTATCTGGCTGATATTCGAGTCACCGGGAGGGATGCATGCGTAAACGTAGCGTGGAGTCTGTGTTTATTCAGGTCATTATTTTCGCAGCCCTGATTATTTTACTCACGGTGTTTGTTCGTTAACCATTAAAGAAGGGACGCGTCTGACGCGTCCCTTTTCATCATCACGAGCTTTGCTTGCTGTCTTAATTCTGGAGCCGTGCAGGCAATCTTTAAGCTGTGCGGTTTAATGATGAAAGTCATAAAAAAGCGAGGTATTTTGGTGAAACGTTCTGGAGAGGTTTTGGAGACAGGAAAAAGGTTATATATTCCAGGCCGTTAAATCCACATATACCTTCTGAGTTCAGAGGCTTACACATGTCATGGCAATACTTCAAACAGACTTACCTGGTTAAGTTCTGGTCCCCAGTACCGGCAGTCATCGCTGCGGGGATCCTGTCTACCTATTATTTCGGCATTACTGGCACCTTTTGGGCCGTTACCGGCGAGTTTACCCGCTGGGGCGGGCAACTGCTGCAGATGGCGGGAGTGCATGCCGAAGAATGGGGTTACTATAAACTCATCCATCTGGATGGCACACCGCTGACCCGCATCGACGGAATGATGATTATCGGTATGTTCGGCGGTTGTTTTGCCGCGGCACTGTGGGCGAACAACGTTAAACTGAGAATGCCAAAGAGCCGTATTCGCATCATGCAGGCGGTGATTGGGGGGATGATCGCCGGGTTCGGCGCTCGCCTCGCAATGGGCTGTAACCTTGCCGCCTTCTTTACTGGCATTCCGCAGTTTTCGCTGCATGCCTGGTTCTTTGCCGTCGCCACGGCCATAGGTTCTTATTTCGGCGCGAAATTCACTCTACTGCCGCTGTTTCGCATTCCCGTCAGGATGGTCAAAGTCAGTGCAGCTTCACCACTGACGCAAAAACCGGCGCAGGCACGCCGCCGTTTCCGCCTGGGTATGCTGGTCTTTTTTGCAATGGTTGCATGGGCTATTTGCACTGCACTGAACCAGCCAAAACTGGGGTTAGCCATGCTGTTTGGCGTGGGCTTTGGTCTGCTGATTGAGCGCGCACAAATCTGCTTTACCTCTGCGTTTCGCGACATGTGGATCACCGGCCGTACCATGATGGCCAAAGCAATTATTGCCGGTATGGCTGTCAGCGCGATCGGCATCTTCAGCTATGTGCAACTTGGCGTTGAACCGAAAATCATGTGGGCGGGCCCTAATGCAGTGATTGGCGGGCTGCTGTTTGGTTTTGGAATTGTGCTCGCTGGCGGTTGCGAAACCGGCTGGATGTACCGCGCCGTGGAAGGTCAGGTGCATTACTGGTGGGTGGGTCTGGGAAACGTGATCGGCTCTACAATCCTGGCATACTACTGGGATGACATGTCGCCCGTGCTGGCGACAAACTGGGACAAGGTCAACCTGCTGAAGACCTTTGGCCCGCTCGGCGGACTGGTGGTGACATACGCCCTGCTGCTGATCGCATTTTTACTGGTCGTCGCGCAAGAAAAACGCTTCTTCCGTCGTCGTACCGACACAACCATTGAACCCCGGGAGAATGCAGCATGAAAGAGATCGTGCCTGACTATCGCCTCGATATGATCGGTGAACCGTGCCCTTACCCGGCAGTCGCCACACTTGAAGCGCTGCCACAGCTCAGGAAAGGTGAGATTCTGGAAGTGGTGAGCGATTGCCCGCAATCCATTAACAATATTCCGCTGGATGCCCAAAACCACGGCTACACCGTGCTGGATATTCAACAGGATGGGCCTACCATTCGTTATTTGATCCAGAAGTAACATGCCCCTTGCGCCCCTCTCTGGGGCGTTCTCTCTGCCATAAAAGCCGCCTTAAGTCCCATTTTCACAGCAAATACAGTGCCTGCGGTTACGCCAGGACTAAACTTGAAGTGGATAAAAAACAAACAGGAGGTACGGCATGTTCCATTCGATTTTAGTCCCTCTCGATATTTCAGAGAGCCGTCTGACTGAACAGGTGGTTCCCTATGTTCAGGTAAACGCAGCAATCAACAACGCCAAAGTTCATTTTCTGACGGTAATACCGTCTTTCCCTTACTACTCGTCGCTTGGGCTGGCGTATTCGGTTGAGATGCCGAAACTGGCTGAGATACAGCAGGATGCACTAGAGAAACTGAATGAGATTGTTAAACAGTTCAACCTGCCCGCTGACCGCATCCAGACGCATGCCATTTCTGGCTCGCCGAAAGATCAGATCCTGAAGCTGGCGGACACCATCAACGCTGACCTGATTATTATTGCCTCTCATCGGCCTGATATTACAACTTACCTTTTAGGATCAAACGCTGCGGTGGTCGTGCGCCACGCAAAATGTCCGGTGCTGGTTGTACGCTAAAAAATAAAGCCTCGGTTATACCGGGGCTTTTTTACAAGGGATCACTTCAGAGGAGAGAAAACTGGCCATCATCTGGCCAGTCTCAGGAAATAACTTAGAAACGGTAACCCGCTGAGAACATAAATACCCACGGATCCAGACGGGTGTTGATGCTTTGCTGCTCGCCAGCCGCTTTAAAGCGCACATCGGTATCGATATCCATATACCAGACTGACATATTAATCAGCCAGTCGCGGTTTATCAGATAATCCAGACCGACCTGCCCCGCCATACCCCAGGAGTCTTTCAGGCTGAGATCGGAAAGCCCAGCGTCTTTACCGGTATCGTTAAATTTCTCATTAAAGAAGGTGGTGTAGTTCACCCCCGCGCCGATGTACGGACGTACCTTACTGCTTGAATCACCAAAGTACCACTGTGCCATCAGCGTTGGAGGTAAAAGGTTTACCGTGGCGATATCTCCGGTAGGTCCGGTTCCGACATGATGGCGGAATGGCGTTGCGGCCAGGAGTTCAACGCCGATGTTATCTGTTGCCATATACGTGAACGTCAAACCTAACTGGGTATTATTGCTGACGTTAAAACCGCCCAACCCCAGCACATTATCAGAACCTTCAGTCGGACGAACTGTAGCCGAACCGGCACGAATAAAGAATTCACCTGCTTCATGCGCGTACACGCCACCAGAGAGACTGCTTAAGACAAGGGCTGCCACCGCTAATTTTTTCATATCCGCTCCATCGTTGTGGTTTTAATTGCGGGGGCAATATACTCACAAATGAGTAATAAGTGATCTAACACAGATCACATTAAAACCAGTAAGTTAACATTCATTGATCTGAGTTAATTTTTTATAACTCACCCTAGAGGGTTATTTTGTCTTTAAGTCAATTTTTGCCATTTCACAGTGAGAAAATTTTCCCCTTATCCCCCCTTGCTCTCTTCTCTGGCCCTGGATAATTTAGCTCTCTCACAATGTGATTTGATGCGTTCTTCTATTGCAGGTGTGCCATGAGTGATCTCAATCCGTGCATGACGTGCGGGGCCTGTTGTGCGTATTTTCGAGTCTCTTTCTACTGGGCCGAAGCCAGCGATGGCGGCGGTACCGTTCCGGTTCAGCTCACTGAGCCCGTCTCTCCTTTTCTGCGTTGCATGAGCGGTACGAACCAAAAACAGAGCCGTTGTTCGGCACTGGAGGGCACGCCCGGGGAGGCCACGCGTTGTAAAATCTACGAGCAGCGCCCCAGCCCATGCCGGGATTTTTCGATGTCGGGGGTGGATGGACAGGTTAACGAAGCCTGTAATCGCGCACGTGCGCACTACGGATTACCTCCGCTTTACAAAGATATGCTTTTCCATACAAGCCTTGATGCTGCCACGGCAGCGTTATCCGGTGTACAATTGCCGGCTAATTAACACCTGCAATACTCAAGGAGAGTGCATGTCTATCACGGCGAATTCTGTCTACCGTGACACGGGAAATTTTTTCCGCAATCAGTTCATAACCTTTTTACTGATCGCATTGTTATGCGCCTTTATCACGGTGGTGCTTGGTCATGCGTTCTCTCCGAGTGAAGAACAAATTGCCAGCCTGAGCCAGGGCGACCATCTTGCGGGCAGCGTGGGGTTGTTTGACCTGGTGCAGAACATGACGCCTGAGCAACAGCAAATTCTGCTGCGCGCGTCAGCTGCCTCAACCTTTTCAGGTCTGATTGGCAATGCCATTCTTGCGGGTGGTGTACTGCTGATGATCCAGCTCGTGTCCGCAGGCCATCGCGTGAGTGCATTACGCGCTATCGGTGCCAGCGCACCTGTACTGCCGAAGCTGTTTATCCTCATCTTTTTAACCACCATGCTGGTGCAAATGGGGATTATGCTTATTGTGGTACCGGGTGTGTTACTGGCTATAGTGCTCTCCTTCGCGCCGGTGATGGTTGTGCAGGACAAAATGGGGATCTTCACCGCAATGCGGAGCAGTGCAAAGCTGGCGTGGTCTAACATGCGCCTGGTGGCTCCGGCCGTGATCGGCTGGCTGCTTGCTAAAACGCTCCTGTTATTGTTTGCACCAAACTTTGCTGTGTTAACGCCAAATGTTGGCGCGGTGGTGGCAAATACGCTGAGCAACCTGATTTCAGCTGTACTGCTGGTCTATCTGTTCCGCCTGTATATGTTAATTCGTCAGTAATCCTGAGGCTGGGTGCATCGCTGCGCCCGGCCCTGCTCAGAAGATGGAATCACAGAATGAAGCAGTTTCTTGATTTTTTACCGCTGGTGGTCTTTTTCGCTTTTTATAAGTTGTATGACATTTTTGCGGCAACCTATGCGCTGATCATTGCTACCGCCGTGGTGCTGATCTATAGCTGGATCCGCTATCGCAAAGTAGAAAAAATGGCGCTCATCACTTTCGGTCTGGTGGTCGTATTCGGCGGGCTTACCCTGGCCTTCCACAATGTTGAATTCATCAAATGGAAGGTTACAGTGATTTATGCGCTGTTTGCAGGCGCGTTATTGGTCAGCCAGTGGGTAATGAAAAAGCCGCTGATCCAGCGCATGCTGGGTAAAGAGCTCACTCTGCCGCAGGATGTATGGTCCCGCCTTAACCTCGCCTGGGCCGTCTTCTTCATTCTGTGTGGCCTGGCTAACATCTATATCGCCTTCTGGTTACCGGAAGAAATTTGGGTCAACTTTAAGGTCTTTGGCCTGACCGCGCTGACGCTTATTTTTACGCTCTTAAGCGGTGTATATATTTATCGTCACATACCGCAGGACGACAAACACTGATCGATGATGACCGGAACGCAGTACAACAGGCGTTCTGGTCTATTTTCTCCAGTCGAAAATCATAGTAGCATCCCGCCTGAAGTCTTCAGTTACGAGTTAAAACAATGACAACAAATGACGCCCCTCAGGGCGAACTGGTATTACGCACACTGGCAATGCCCGCTGACACGAATGCCAATGGCGATATTTTTGGCGGCTGGTTAATGTCGCAAATGGATATGGGTGGCGCAATCCTGGCGAAAGAGATTGCGCATGGACGTGTAGTCACCGTTCGGGTGGATGGCATGAGCTTCCTGCGCCCGGTTGCGGTGGGTGATGTGGTCTGCTGCTATGCGCGATGCGTAAAACGTGGCAATACGTCGATTTCCATCAACATTGAAGTATGGGTGAAAAAAGTCTCTTCCGAACCTATCGGGCAACGTTATAAAGCAACGGAAGCGCTGTTTATTTACGTGGCTGTAGACAGCCAGGGCAAACCTCGCCAGCTTCCTCAGTCCTGAGAATCAGGCAAAAAGAAGCCTCTTTACAGAGGCTTCTTTCATTCCATTTGCGCCCCGCCGTTCAGGCGGAAAATAATATTCACCGTCAGCCCACTCCCCGGTTTACCCGCTTCGTAACGCCATTTGCGCATCGCCGTTTTAACTTCGCGTTCAAACATGTTAGAAGGCTGCGCCGACAGGATTTCTACATTCTCCACGCGCCCGTCCGGTGTTACGTCAAATTTCACGCGTACGCGGCCTTCAATACGTAGCATCTGAGCACGCGGTGGATATTGCGGCTGGTTGCGGCTCAGCGCACGCGGGCCTGCGGGTGCCGTGACCGTCGGTTTCGCCGCTGTCGCGGTATTGTTCATCGCCGGACGCGACGGTGCTGCATTCTCTACCGTTTGCGTAGCGTGAGGCTCAACCGGACGTTCTTCACGTATCGGACGCTCTTCCACCTTCTTCACCGGTTTTGGCTTCGGCTTAGGTTTAGGCTTCGGTTCCGGCTTGTGGATCACCACCGGAGCTTCTTTCGGCGGTTCCGGGATCGGTTCAGGTTCTGGTTCAGCAACCGGTTGAGGCTGCGCTGGTGGAGGGGCGACCTGCGGCGGTGCAAGATCCGCTGGCGATACCATCACCACAGAAATGGGCTGCGCTGGCGCGGGCATTTCAATAACCTGATGAACCGAGGTATAGAGCAACCCTGCCACGACGGTACCGTGAATAACGACAGAAAGTAACGTCGGCCAGGGAAAGCGGCGAGGTAGGTCAAGGGTCATCGAAGTCATAATCATCACATTAAAAAACCAGACCCCGATTTTAAATGCAAATAGCAATCATATTCAATAAGACACTTTGTCTTCGCGCAATTTAAGCGCACAGCAGGTCCAAAAAGATGCATTTAGATCAGGGTATTAACATTGTTTTTATCTTTACATTGCAGTCAATTGTGCTTTCACATAACGTAAATGACACTTTTAACGGTTAAGGAGCTTCGCCGTGCTTTATGTGATTTATGCTGAAGATATCGCTAATTCCCTGGAAAAACGCCTTTCAGTTCGCCCTGCCCATCTGGCGCGCTTACAGTTGCTGCATGATGAAGGTCGATTACTGACCGCAGGCCCAATGCCCGCAGTAGACAGCAATGACCCTGGCGCAGCCGGTTTCTCTGGCTCTACGGTGATTGCAGAGTTTGAATCTCTGGAGGCGGCAAAATCCTGGGCCGACGCCGACCCGTACATTGCGGCCGGTGTGTATGCGAAAGTGACTGTCCGGGCGTATAAAAAAGTATTTTAAATCATAATGTTGAATATAGGGCACCCCACTAATTTTGTGTTGCCCTACTATCATTTTAAGTGAAAAAAGATATAATCCACTAATCTTCTTTGCCTAGAAAGCTACGTTATGGATTATATTTTATTAGTATTATTATTAGTAATTTGTTTTGCTAACTCTGCATTTATAAAAACCAAATCTATTGTTGTGGTTATTACATTATTTATATTTGCCTTTTGGTTTATATCTGATATGTTCACCGGGAATGGTGTAAATGATGCAGTTTATTATCATCTGAAAAGTAATGTTCATGGAACATCCATTGATGATATCTTACCAAAGATTTTTGCAGCCAGTATTTTTATTTTGATATCTATAGCAATTATAGTTTGTTCATTCAAGTTGCAAAAAAAATTACCACATCGCAACAAATTGGCTTTTAACTCTTTATTTATTTTATTTTTCTCAGTATTTATACTCAAGTCTAACGCAACCCAAAATATATATAACTCAATTCTAAACTTATCATATGGAAATGGAGTGGAAGTAGCTAAGCAGTATAAAGATATTGATTATAAAATGGAAAAAAGATATAACTTCGTTTTTATTTATGCTGAGAGTCTCGAGCGGACGTTAAGAGACATTAATGGTGTCAATTACATCCCAAATATAAGTAAGCTCGCAGATGATTACCTGGAATTTACTAACATAGAGCAAATACCTGGAATGGGTTGGACTATGGCAGGCATTGTCAATACGCAATGTGCTGTCCCTTTAGTTCTTCCTCAAGGTAATACCGCGAATAATATGTCTAATTTCCTTAGTGGTGCGAATTGTATTGCAACACATTTGCAAAATAGTGATTATACAACTGAATTTATCCGTGGGAGTGATAAAGAGTTTGCTGGAGGAGACAAGTTTTTTTCCCAGCATGGCTGGCAATATCAACATGACAAACAATATTTACAGAATCATCACCTCGTGAATGATGAAAACATAAGCGGCTGGGGAGTTCACGATGACGTACTCATTGATCATGTTTATAATGAATTCGAGAGATTATCAATTTCAAAAAATAATTTCCTTCTCTCATTTTTAAGCGTCAACACGCATCCACCAGCGGGAACTTACTTATCTACTTGCGATGGACATATTGATGCTACCATTAGCAATCCTATGCTTAAATCGGTAACCTGCTCCGATTACCTTATCAGTGCTTTTATAAAAAAAATCATCAACTCAGATCATTTTGACAATACTATTGTTGTACTTGTTTCAGACCATCTGATGATGGCTAACGCTGCCAGTAAAGAATTTGATAGCATTCAGGACAAGCGTAGAAACAACTTTATAATCATTAAAAAAGGGATCAAACCCGCTAAAATCGACAAAGCAGGGACATTACTGGATGTCTGGCCGACTATACTTGATATTTCTTCAGCTAAGAATCCCGATTTTGGATTTGGTCATAGCTTACTAAGTAATGTTAAAAGTGACATACTACAGTCATGGGGAAAATTTAAAAATATCAGTGACTATCTTGGGTTTTCATCTTACCTATGGAATTACCCCTCCCTAAATGATACATTCTCATTTAAAGATGGTATATTAACAATTGGTCAACAACAATACAAATGGCCTCTATTTGGCACTGCCGATAAAAATAAAAACATCAACGAAATTTATTTTGAAGCCTTTGCTTTGAACGCCGAAAAGATGATTAGTAACGATGGCATTCTATTTTATATTAACGATTGCGGAATGACATCCAACAGTAAAAAGGTTTATGTGGTTATGAGTTAACGCGTAATGGCACTGTACAGTACCAAATTAGCGAAAGAGGTCTTTACAATCGCAGAGAGCTCAATATCGCATCGCCTTTATTTACTGAGAGTCTTATCGGAATCTCGTCTGGACCACTTAATGTCCAAACAGGAATTAATGATAATACTCAAGAGCAACTCATGCCCTATGGTGTTAATTTTTACAAATTAACCAAAGAAAATAAAGAAACGAAATTCCTGACCAATTTTAATACATGCAACAATGTTTCTGTTGATGACAATGCAATAAAAAAATTTCTTGACAACGACGACTCACCTATAATCTTCGCGTCAAATGAGTCTGTTTTTTGCATTCCTTATGAAACCAGACCGTCAGTTAATACATTATTACGTTCTGACGCAGCTACCCAGTTGGCTCCCAGACAGCAAATAATAGGAACTTATAATAAAAAAGAGACGAAATTTATTATAGGAAAACCTGATATACCACTGGATGTGTTTATAAATCCAGCAGACTTTAATTTGTATGAGTTATGTAATATTTTCACCGACTGTAAGTAATTTGCTCTAACTTATTAAAAAGGCTCCGTCTCCGGAGCCTTTTTTGCAATCAATGCAGCGACGCTAACCTCGCCGCAAATCCGACAAACAGCAGCCCTATCAGCCCATTCCCCAGTTTTGCCAGTTTCTTTTTGGTTTTAAGATAACGAGTGACAAAAGCACCAGAGAAGATCAGGAAGCTCATATACACAAAGCTGATCAGCTCAAGGGTCGTCGCCAGGATCAGGAAAGAGGTCCCCGTATTTTCAGCACTTACGTCAATAAACTGCACAAAGAACGAAACGTAAAACAGAATCGCTTTTGGGTTTGTCAGGCTCAATACCAGCGCGCGCTTCATGATTGCGCTTGCAGGCTCGGCTCCACTCGCATGTGCATTATTCTGCCGGGTGATAACTGACCAGAGCATTTTCCCGCCCAGCCACAGCAGATAAAACGCCCCCAGATAACGCACGATATTAAATAAAACCGGGGTTGTCTGGATCAATGCGGCAACACCCGCCCAGGCCAGAAACATCAATACTGCATCACCGATGAACACGCCGGTCGCAGCCAGATAACCTTTTTTGACGCCGTGACCAATTCCGGTTTTCAGCACAAACAAGGTGTTTGGCCCTGGAACCAGCACAATAAAGAACGCGCCAACGACGTACGTCCAGAAATTAAGTACTCCAAACTCCGCAAACACTTCTCCCTCCTTTTGCTAAAAACAACGAGAATATCGCTGCAATAACGATATTCATAAAATCAGACGCTATAAAATCAGTGGGCACCTTAACGGTGCCCTCATGGTACTCAGATATCCTGGATCGCGAACAGCAACGCGTTACGATGTTTGTCCAGTCCACATTTTCTGATAGCGTGGATACGCATATTGCGGCGGGATTGTGCTTCCAGCCAACGAGCCTTGCGACGACTCACCTGTCGCAACATGCGCCAGCGCCCTACTTCTGTTCTACTGCGCTTCATGTCTACAACTCTTTCTCTAACAGAAATCCCATTATAAACCCAACCCCTCAGCAAACCAGCGCTTTTATCTGGCGTTTTTATTTGCCAGATGAATCCTGATGCGTACACTCATAACAATACGCTTTCAAAAGGATTTTCTTATCTATGACAACCTTCTACACCGTGGTGAGTTGGCTGGTCATTCTGGGATACTGGCTGTTAATCGCGGGTGTGACGTTGCGCATCCTGATGAAGCGCAGAGCCGTACCCTCTGCCATGGCCTGGCTACTGATTATTTACATCCTGCCGTTGGTGGGCATTATTGCCTATCTCTCGTTCGGTGAGCTTCATCTCGGTAAGCGCCGTGCCGAACGTGCCCGGGCCATGTGGCCTTCCACCGCAAAATGGCTCAACGATCTTAAAGCCTGTAAACATATTTTCGCTGAGAACAACAGTAGCGTCGCTTCCTCGCTGTTTAAACTGTGCGAGCGTCGCCAGGGAATTGCCGGCGTAAAAGGGAATCAGCTCCAGCTCCTGACAACCTCCGATGATGTGATGCAGGCGTTGATCCGTGATATTCAGCTGGCTCGCCATAACATTGAGATGGTGTTCTATATCTGGCAACCCGGTGGGATGGCCGATCAGGTCGCAGAATCGCTGATGGCGGCCGCTCGCCGGGGTATTCACTGCCGCCTGATGCTGGACTCCGCTGGTAGCGTCGCATTTTTCCGCAGCCCCTGGGCGGGCATGATGCGTAATGCCGGTATCGAAGTGGTTGAGGCGCTAAAGGTCAACCTGCTGCGTGTTTTTCTGCGTCGCATGGATCTTCGTCAGCACCGAAAAATGATCATGATCGATAACTATATTGCCTATACCGGCAGTATGAACATGGTTGACCCGCGTTTCTTCAAGCAAGATTCCGGCGTCGGCCAATGGGTCGACCTGATGGCAAGAATGGAAGGCCCGATTGCCACCTCTATGGGGATCGTCTACTCCTGTGACTGGGAAATTGAAACCGGCAAACGCATTCTTCCTCCGCCACCGGACGGTAATATCATGCCGTTTGAAGAGGCCAGTGGCCACACTATTCACACCATCGCCTCCGGGCCGGGTTTCCCGGAAGATTTGATTCATCAGGCGCTGCTCACTGCCACCTACTCAGCGCGTGAATATCTGATCATGACCACCCCCTACTTTGTTCCCAGCGATGATCTGCTGCACGCGATTTGTACCGCTGCGCAGCGTGGTGTGGACGTCAGTATTATTATGCCGCGCAAAAATGACTCGCTGCTCGTGGGCTGGGCCAGCCGCGCCTTCTTTACCGAACTGCTGGCTGCTGGCGTGAAAATTTACCAGTTCGAGGGCGGGCTTCTGCATACCAAGAGCGTACTGGTTGACGGCGAGCTGAGCCTGGTGGGAACCGTCAATCTCGATATGCGCAGCCTGTGGCTAAATTTTGAGATCACGCTGGTGATAGACGATTCCGGATTTGGTGGCGATCTGGCGGCGGTACAGGATGACTACATCTCCCGCTCGCGCCTGCTGGATGCCAGACTGTGGGTGAAACGTCCGCTGTGGCAGAGAATTGCCGAACGACTGTTTTACTTCTTTAGCCCGTTGCTGTAAAACGTGCCCAACGATGTTAAACAGGTAGTCATCATGGAAATGGATCTGAACAATCGCCTGACCGAAGACGAAACGCTCGAGCAGGCCTATGACATTTTTCTCGAACTGGCGGTTGATAACCTCGATCCCGCAGACGTGATCCTCTTTAATCTGCAATTCGAAGAGCGCGGCGGTGCCGAATTGTTCGACCCGGCAGAAGACTGGGCCGAACACGTGGATTTCGACCTCAATCCTGATTTCTTCGCCGAAGTCGTGATTGGGCTGGCGGATGAAGATGGTGGTGAAATTAACGACATTTTTGCCCGCGTGCTGCTGTGTCGCGAGAAAGACCACAAGCTGTGCCATATTATCTGGCGTGAATAATAAAAAAGGCTGCGATGCAGCCTTTTTTATCATCTACAGACGATAAGGGCTGACGTAATGTCAGCCCTTATGTTTATAACGGATCGACTTTCAGGCAGGAAACCGCATGCCGGAAGCTGCCTTCCAGAACCGGACGTGTTTTCGCACATTCCGGCCCTGCCATCGGACACCGCGTACGGAATACGCAGCCTGAAGGCGGGTTAATCGGCGATGGCAATTCACCGTCCAGAAGCTGGATGGTTTTATTTTTTTCCAGATCGGGATCGGGGATCGGTACGGCCGACATCAGCGCTTTGGTATAAGGGTGTAACGGGTTGTGGTACACCTCATCATACGTGCCCAGTTCCACGGCATGCCCCAGATACATTACCAGTACGCGGTCAGAAATGTGTTTGACCACCGCCAGGTCGTGCGCAATGAAGATCAGCGACAGCCCCATTTCACGCTGCAGTTTTTGCAGCAGGTTAACCACCTGCGCCTGAATAGAAACGTCCAGTGCAGAAACTGGCTCATCACAGATGATCAGCTTCGGTTCGAGGATCAACGCACGTGCAATACCGATACGCTGACACTGACCGCCGGAGAATTCGTGCGGGTAGCGGTTGATGAGGTTAGGCAACAGCCCGACTTTCAGCATCATCGCCTTAACACGATCGCGCACTTCCTGACGTGATAACTTCGGATGATAGGTGCGCAGCGGCTCGGAGATAATCTCACCGATAGTCATACGCGGGTTTAATGATGCCAGGGGATCCTGGAAAATCATCTGGATATCGCTACGCACATCGCGCCACTCGTCCGGCTTCATGCCCAGCAAATCTTTGCCCAGCCATGCCACTTTACCGCCCGTCGCTTTCACCAGGCCAATAATGGCGCGCGCAAACGTGGATTTACCACAGCCTGACTCACCCACCACGCCCAGGGTTTCCCCTTCGTACAGGCGAAGCGTGACGCCATCCACCGCTTTCAGGGTTTTAGGCGGCTGCCAGAACCACTGCTTGCCGTCTTTAATGTCGAAATGCACTTTCAGATCGGCGATTTCGAGCAGTACATTTCTTTTTTCATCTAATGCGTTCATACCAGATCCTCCTGCGGCTTAAAGCAGGCGCGCAGACGGCCTGGTGCAAACTCGTCCAGCGGCGGAGCGCTGTTACAGATTTCCATCGCGTGCGGACAGCGCGGCTGGAACGGGCAGCCTTTCGGCAAACGCAGCAGGTTTGGCGGGTTGCCCGGAATGGTCAACAGAGATTCGCCTTCCGCGTCGAGGCGTGGAACAGCATTCAACAGGCCAATTGAGTACGGATGCGCAGGCTGATAGAACACATCACGCGCTTTACCATATTCCATGGTACGACCGGCATACATCACCAGCACTTTGTCGCAGATACCCGCAACCACGCCCAGGTCGTGGGTGATCATGATAATCGCCGTGTTGAATTCGCGCTTAAGCTCGTTCAACAGGGTCATGATCTGCGCCTGAACGGTCACGTCCAGCGCGGTGGTCGGTTCATCGGCGATCAGCAATTTTGGCCGACACAGCAGCGCCATCGCAATCATCACGCGCTGGCGCATACCGCCGGAAAACTCGTGCGGGAACATGCGCATGCGCTTACGTGCTTCCGGCATTTTTACCGCATCCAGCATTTTGACGGACTCTTCGAACGCTTCCGCTTTGCCCATGCCTTTGTGCAGCATCAGCACTTCCATCAGCTGTTCGCCGACGCGCATATACGGGTTAAGTGACGTCATCGGATCCTGGAAAATCATCGAAATCTGCTCAGCACGAAGCTTGTTCAGCTCCTGCTCCGGCAGGTTCAGGATCTCTTTCCCGTTGAAGGTCGCGGAACCACCAATACGCCCGTTTTGCGCCAGAAGCCCCATCAGCGCAAACGCCGTTTGTGATTTCCCCGAACCGGATTCACCCACGATCCCCAGCGTTTCACCCGCACGCAGGCTGAAGTTGAGATCGTTTACGGCGGTAACATCTCCGTCCGGCGTTTTAAAGGTGACGCGGAGGTCTTTGACATCCAGCAGAATTTTGCTCTGTTGTTGCGCCTGTGGCGCAGTTGCCGTTTCAATTATCGTCATGACGGCGCTCCTTAACGGTCTTTCGGGTCGAGGGCATCACGCAGGCCATCGCCGATAAAGTTGAAACAAAACAGGGTGACGACCAGGAAGCCCGCCGGATATAACAGCAGCCACGGAGAAACTTCCATTGAGTTTGCACCATCACTCAGAAGCGCACCCCAGCTGCTCAACGGTTCTTGCGTCCCCAGACCCAGGAAGCTCAGGAAGGATTCAAACAGGATCATGCTTGGCACCAGCAGCGAGGCATAGACCACAACCACACCCAGTACGTTAGGAACGATGTGTCGAACCACGATATTACCGGTTGATACCCCACCAACCTGTGCAGCTTCGATAAACTCTTTGCGTTTAAGGCTCAGCGTTTGACCGCGCACAATACGCGCCATGTCCAGCCAGGAAACCATCCCGATCGCCACAAAGATCAGCAGGATATTCTGGCCAAAGAAGGTCACCAGCAGGATAACGAAGAACATGAACGGGAAGGAGTTTAATATCTCCAGCAGACGCATCATTACGGAGTCCACTTTGCCGCCAAGATAGCCGGAAAGTGAGCCATAGAGCGTACCGACGATCACCGCCACCAGCGCGGCGGCAATACCGACCATCAACGAGATACGGCCACCAATCGCCACACGAACCAGCAAATCACGCCCGGAAGAATCCGTACCGAAATAGTGCCCGGATGTCATATCCGGCGCGCTGGACATCATGCCCCAGTCGGTATCGAAATAGGTGAACTGTGACAGCATGGGAGCCAGGGTCACAAACAGAGCAATCAACACCAGCACAAACAAACTGGTGACGGCAGCACGGTTGTGCATAAAACGACGACGGGCATCTTGCCAGAGGCTACGGCCTTCTACTTCCAGTTTTTCACTGAAGTTTTCCAGCGCCTCGCTGTTTTTCTTACTCAACATCATGGCGTGCTCCAGTGTTAGTAACGGATTTTCGGGTCGATAACGGCATACAGCACATCGACAATTGCGTTAAAGAGAATGGTCAGCGTTCCGACAAGGATTGTGAGGCTTAATACCAGCGAGTAATCGCGGTTAAGCGCACCGTTAACGAACAGCTGGCCAATACCTGGCAGGCCATAAATAGTTTCAATCACCATTGAACCCGTAATAATACCGACGAAGGCCGGGCCCATATAGGACAGTACGGGTAACAGCGCAGGCTTAAGCGCGTGACGGAGAATAATCCGGTGCATTGGCAGCCCCTTTGCACGCGCGGTACGAATGAAGTTTGAGTGCAACACTTCAATCATCGAGCCACGGGTAATACGCGCAATGCTGGCAATATACGCCAGTGATAATGCCACCATCGGCAAAATCATAAACTTCAGTGCCCCGCCGTTCCAGCCGCCACCAGGCAGCCATTTCAGCGTGATGGCAAATATCATCACCAGTAATGGTGCCACAACGAAACTGGGGATAACGACCCCGGTCATTGCGACCCCCATTACGGTATAATCCCATTTGGTATTTTGTTTTAGTGCGGCAATAACGCCCGCGGCAACCCCGAGAATAACGGCCAGGAAGAATGCCGCAGCACCTAATTTAGCCGAGACCGGGAAGCTTGAAGCCACCAGGTCGTTAACGGAATAGTCTTTATATTTGAACGAGGGCCCAAAATCGCCATGCGCCAGCTGCTTCAGATAACTGAAGTATTGGGTGGAGATAGGATCGTTTAAATGATATTTCGCTTCGATATTTGCCATCACTTCTGGCGGCAGCGCACGCTCGCTGGTAAATGGACTACCGGGAGCAAGACGCATCATGAAGAACGAAATCGTAATAAGAATAAAGAGCGTCGGAATCGCTTCAAGACAGCGACGTAGGATAAATTTCAACATTGCCCGTACCTTCTGGCGTGTGCCTTTTGCACATGTTCTTTCTGGCGAACCCGAAAAATCATGTGCATATAGTGCGATGAGTTAAGACACAGTGGGGCAAATAACATTGCCCCACGGATTGCCATTAATGCTTAATGATGTACAGATCTTTGGTGTAGATGTTGTCCATCGGGTCTTTACCGGTATAACCGCCAACCCAAGGTTTCACCAGACGCGCGTTCACGTAGTAGTAAACCGGAACGATCGCAGAATCTTTACCTAACTGCTGCTCTGCTTTGTCGTACAGGGCAGTACGTTGTGCCTCATCAGTCACTTGCAGCGTTTCTTTCATGATTGAATCAAACGCCGGGCTCTTATAGTGCGCGGTGTTCATGGAGCTGTCAGACAGCATGGTGTTCAGGAAGGACGTAGGTTCGTTGTAGTCCGCACACCAGCCGGCACGCGCCACATCGTAGTTACCCTGGTGACGGGTATCCAGGAATGTTTTCCACTCCTGGTTCACCAGCTTCACATCCACACCCAGGTTTTTCTTCCAGATGGATGCAGCCGCGATAGCCAGTTTCTTGTGCAGATCGGAGGTGTTATACAGCAGGTTAAACGTCAGCGGCTTGTCTGCGGTGTAGCCCGCTTCGGCCAGCAGTTTCTTCGCTTCTTCGTTACGTTTTGCCTGTGTCCAGGTGAACCACTCTGGTTTGGTCAGCTTCGCGCCATCTGTGTATGGCGGGGTGTAACCGAATGCCGGCAGGTCGCCCTGCGCTTTCACTTTGTTTACGATGATATCGCGATCCAGACCCAGCTTCAGCGCGGTACGTACGCGAGCATCGGTAAATGGCGCTTTCTGGTTGTTGATTTCGTAGTAATACGTACACAGGTACGGATCGACGTGAACTTCGGTTGGGATCTCTTTCTTCAGCTTCTGGAAGAGTTCAATCGGCAGGTTGTTATAGGTCATGTCGATTTCGCCGCTGCGGTAACGGTTAACGTCCGTCACTTCGGAGGAAATCGGCAGATAGGTAATCTGGTCTACGATGGTTTTCGCGTTATCCCAGTAGTTGGTGTTACGCTCCATCACGATACGTTCGTTAACCACCCAGTCTTTCAGCTTATAAGCACCGTTAGTGACGATGTTAGCTGGCTGAGTCCACTTCTCACCGAATTTTTCGATGGCAGTTTTGTTAACCGGAGACATTGCCGGGTTAACCAGCAGTTTGTAGAAATACGGAACAGGTTCGCTCAGGGTGACTTCCAGAGTGTGGTCATCGATGGCTTTCACGCCGAGTTCTGATGGAGCTTTTTTACCGTCGATGATTTCATCAACGTTCAGGATGTGACCGTACTGCGGATAGCTGGCGTAAGGAGAAGCCGTTTTAGGATCGACCAGACGCTGCCAGCTATATACGAAATCTTGTGCGGTGACAGGTTCACCGTTGGACCATTTTGCGTCTTTACGCAGGTGGAATGTCCAGACTTTAAAGTCTTTATTATCCCAGCTTTCAGCCACGCCCGGGATTGGGTGACCGTCTTTCGTCGAGGTAATCAGCAGACCTTCGAACAGATCGCGACTGATATTCGCTTCAGGAACACCTTCAATCTTGTTCGGATCCAGAGACTGCGGCTCAGCGCCGTTGTTACGGATCATGGTTTGTTTTTCTGCAAGCGTTACACCTGCAGGCACGTCGGCAGCCATTGCCATATTACCCGCGATCAGCGCAGTGAAAATACCCGCTGCTATCAGACTTTTTTTTGTGATGATGGACATTGTGTTGATACTCCACTCATTATAATTACTGGCCTTCGCCAGCTGTGTATCCCCTGTTGGGGCCTGTACAGCGCAGGAGTTTTTTTTGCTGCTGTCAGGTTCTTTTTTTACTTCTTGCTATCACCGACTTCTTTATTACTGACCGCTCGTATGGCCGTCTTGCGTCGATTCTTAACACGCCTCCCCTGTCTGGGACGTGTGCTGGATACCTGAGAAGAGGACTATATGAAAATAATTCTCATCTACTTGTTTTATGCTGCAAAATATAAGGCCGGAAAGTATCAAATGGCGTAAACTCGCGCCAATACATTTTGCAAATTTGTTAAGCAATTCTCTTTTACGGTGAGTACCGCGTTTTTATGGGCAGCCCTGCCGGACATCAAACACCAGGGAAACACCCTGCTATTCAATATGATAGAGATAATTTTCTCTACAAGCGCGTCGCTGCGCTGTCATTGACTGGTTTTGTACGAAAATTTAACAACTGGTTATTATTTAGCACATTCCTCTAACGGAACGTTGAAATTACTAATATCATTTCGGTTATCTCTCAGCAAGCCCCAGAGTATCATGTGAGTCAAATAACAGATCGATCGCAGGATTTATGTGCAGGCGGGTAAACACAAAACACATAAGTTACTGAAATGCATTGAATTACAATTATCAGTAGAATTTATTATGGTTTGTGCAAATTTCAACTTTATTAATATGATTTGCTGATAATCACATAAAAAACGGAGCCCGTGGCTCCGTTTATTCATATGACGTGGTTAGTGCAGCAGTCCGGGGAAAATGCTCTTTATACCGGTGACGATGAACTCAATGCCCAGCGCCATCAATAACAGACCCATAATACGGGTAATGACGTTGATGCCCGTCTGTCCCAGCAAACGCACCAGCCAGGGAGCCATACGGAACACGCCCCAACAACAAAGCGCAAAAATGGCAATCGCCACGGAGAAACCAATAAGGTGCATCAGGTTGTGGTAGCGAGTCCCCCAGACGATTGTCGAACTGATCGCCCCGGGTCCTGCCATCAACGGTAACGCCAGCGGCACCACACCAATGCTCTCGCGAATGGCGGTTTCTGACTTTTCCTGTTTGTTCTGTTTATCTTCCCCCAGCTTACCGCTGATCATCGACATGGCAATGGTGACCACCAGGATCCCACCCGCGATGCGGAAGGAGTCAATGGAAATGCCAAACAGTTGCAGGATGGCATCCCCCAGATAAAGAGAGGTAAGCAATATAATGGCCACGGACAGGTTGGCCGTGAGATTGGTTTTGTTCCTGGCCACCGCCGTCTGGTAGCTGGTCATACTAATGAAGACAGGGATAATCCCCACCGGGTTGACCAGGGCAAACAAACCAATAAAAAACTTAAAATATGTTGGAAAATCAAAGAGCGTTTGGATCACGTTTAGCTCCGCTTATGCGCATGGCCCGGGACTGATACTGTGTCATGGTAGAACCGCGCTGAAGATACGCTTTTTATTAGCATACTTCACCAGAAATCTGTGCCAAAACGTTAGCATTTCATGATGTTAAACATTTGTAGAATCAATGATAGCCACGATTCCAATAGTTACGTAATTATTTAACAGTGGAATAATCTCAAAGAAATAACCCTGCTGAATGGTATCAGCTTGGGGGGAAATTGATGCAGATCATGATTTCCGTACTCAGAAGTGAGTAATCTGATTACGCCGCCAGGGAGATCACCTATCAAAAAGGTATGATGCTAAGGTAAGGCTCTTTTAGTAAATTAGTGAATCGACAGGAAGTAACCCTTTGTTTTACTGTGTGTTACGCAAGTCCTATAAGCCCTGACTATACTGTCTGACGTATCGAGCGCTGGTTTACTAAAAGAGTTTAAACATTATCAGGAGAGCATTATGGCTGTTACCAATATCGCTGAACTGAACGCCCTCGTAGAGCGCGTTAAAAAGGCCCAGCGTGAATATGCCAATTTCACCCAAGAACAGGTTGATAAAATCTTCCGCGCGGCCGCTCTGGCTGCTGCAGATGCTCGAATCCCTCTCGCTAAAATGGCCGTTGCCGAATCCGGCATGGGTATCGTTGAAGATAAAGTGATTAAAAACCACTTTGCTTCAGAGTATATCTACAACGCCTATAAAGATGAGAAAACCTGTGGCGTGCTGTCTGAAGACGACACCTTCGGTACGATCACCATTGCAGAACCTATCGGCATCATCTGCGGTATCGTTCCGACCACCAACCCAACGTCTACTGCTATCTTCAAATCACTGATCAGCCTGAAGACCCGTAACGCAATTATCTTCTCCCCGCACCCACGTGCGAAAGACGCCACCAACAAAGCTGCGGATATCGTCCTGCAGGCTGCCATTGCAGCTGGCGCACCTAAAGACCTCATCGGCTGGATCGATCAACCGTCTGTTGAACTGTCCAATGCACTGATGCACCACCCAGACATTAACCTGATCCTGGCGACCGGTGGTCCTGGTATGGTTAAAGCAGCATACAGCTCCGGTAAACCGGCAATCGGCGTAGGCGCAGGTAACACGCCAGTGGTTATCGACGAAACCGCAGATATCAAACGTGCTGTCGCGTCTGTACTGATGTCTAAAACCTTCGACAACGGCGTTATCTGTGCATCTGAACAGTCTGTAGTGGTTGTTGATTCCGTATACGATGCTGTTCGCGAACGTTTTGCCAGCCACGGTGGCTACATGCTGCAGGGCAAAGAGCTGAAAGCCGTTCAGGACATCATTCTGAAAAATGGCGCGCTGAACGCCGCTATCGTTGGTCAGCCAGCATATAAAATTGCTGAACTCGCAGGCTTTACCGTTCCGGTCACCACCAAGATCCTGATCGGTGAAGTTAAAGTTGTGGACGAAAGCGAGCCGTTTGCTCACGAAAAACTGTCCCCTACTCTGGCAATGTACCGTGCAAAAGATTTTGATGACGCGGTAGAAAAAGCAGAGAAGCTGGTTGCAATGGGCGGTATCGGTCACACCTCTTGCCTGTACACCGACCAGGATAACCAGCCAGAACGTGTTGCTCACTTCGGTCAGAAGATGAAGACTGCACGTATCCTGATTAACACCCCGGCTTCTCAGGGTGGTATCGGTGACCTGTACAACTTCAAACTCGCACCTTCCCTGACTCTGGGTTGTGGTTCCTGGGGTGGTAACTCCATCTCTGAAAACGTTGGTCCAAAACACCTGATCAACAAGAAAACCGTTGCTAAGCGAGCTGAAAACATGTTGTGGCACAAACTTCCGAAATCTATCTACTTCCGTCGTGGCTCTCTGCCAATCGCGCTGGATGAAGTGATTACTGATGGCCACAAACGTGCGCTCATCGTGACTGACCGTTTCCTGTTCAACAACGGCTACGCAGATCAGATCACCTCTGTTCTGAAAGCGGCTGGCGTCGAAACTGAAGTCTTCTTTGAAGTTGAAGCTGACCCAACACTGAGCGTTGTTCGCAAAGGTGCTGAACTGGCGAACTCCTTCAAACCAGATGTGATTATCGCACTGGGTGGTGGTTCCCCAATGGACGCCGCGAAAATCATGTGGGTTATGTACGAGCATCCTGAAACGCACTTCGAAGAACTGGCACTGCGCTTTATGGACATCCGTAAACGTATCTACAAGTTCCCGAAAATGGGCGTAAAAGCGAAGATGATCGCTGTGACTACTACTTCCGGTACCGGTTCAGAAGTGACACCGTTTGCGGTTGTAACTGATGATGCGACCGGCCAGAAATACCCACTGGCTGACTACGCGCTGACCCCAGATATGGCTATCGTTGATGCCAACCTGGTGATGGATATGCCGAAATCACTGTGTGCGTTCGGTGGTCTGGATGCTGTAACTCACGCCCTGGAAGCCTATGTTTCCGTACTGGCTTCTGAGTTCTCTGACGGCCAGGCTCTGCAGGCGCTGAAACTGCTGAAAGAAAACCTGCCAGCATCTTACAACGAAGGGGCTAAAAACCCGGTAGCGCGTGAGCGTGTACACAGTGCAGCAACCATCGCCGGTATCGCGTTTGCCAACGCCTTCCTGGGTGTTTGCCACTCAATGGCACACAAACTGGGTTCTCAGTTCCACATTCCTCACGGTCTGGCGAACGCCCTGTTGATCAGCAACGTTATCCGTTATAACGCTAACGACAACCCAACCAAGCAGACTGCATTCAGCCAGTACGACCGTCCGCAAGCACGTCGTCGTTATGCTGAAATCGCAGACCACCTGGGTCTGAGCGCTGCGGGTGACCGTACTGCTGCGAAGATTGAGAAACTGCTGGCATGGCTGGAAAGCATTAAAGCTGAACTGGGTATTCCTAAATCCATCCGCGAAGCAGGCGTACAGGAAGCTGACTTCCTCGCTCACGTAGATAAGCTGTCTGAAGATGCATTCGATGACCAGTGTACCGGTGCTAACCCGCGCTACCCACTGATCTCCGAGCTGAAACAGATCCTGCTGGATACCTACTACGGCCGCGAGTTCAAAGAAGGTGATACTGTTGCAAAAACTGAAGCACCTGCCGTAAAAGCTGACAAAAAAGCGAAGAAAAGCGCTTAATTGATAGCCCGATAAAAAAACCCGCCATTTGGCGGGTTTTTTTATGTCTGCATATTAAGCTGAAAACATTCAGCGGCTCATTATTTCCGGTTGTCGTGCTGAATCGCCGTCAGTGAACCTACCACCAATGCTTCCTTATAGTGTTTACGGCAAACCGAGATATAACGCTCATTGCCCCCTATCACCACCTGCTCACCATCCGCATAAGGTTTTCCGGACTGATCGAGACGAAGCACCATACTGGCTTTACGGCCGCAAAAACAGATAGTTTTCAGTTCAACAAGCTTATCGGACCAGGCAAGTAAATACTGGCTCCCGGCAAATAATTCCCCCCGGAAATCCGTACGCAACCCATAACACAGAACGGGGATATCAAGCTCATCAACGACCTCTGAAAGCGCATGAACCTGTTCACGTGTAAGGAACTGGCTTTCATCAACCAGAACGCAATGAATAGGCTGTGCAGCGTGTGCTGTGCGAATATCCTGCAACAGGTCGGTTTCCGGGTTATACAGTCTGGCAGGCGACGAGAGACCTATTCTGGAACTCACCTTGCCCGCGCCATAGCGATCGTCGATTTCAGCGGTGTAAACCACGGTACGCATACCTCTTTCCTGATAATTGTAGGAGGATTGCAGTAACGCCGTAGATTTCCCGGCATTCATTGCCGAATAGTAGAAATAAAGTTGTGCCATTGGCCGTAAAACCCTAATCAATGTGTAATATTCCCAATGATTCATTGTACCATATTTTGCCTCACCATCAGCGACACACTGCACAGACCCTGCGGGCTCAGGACGCGGGTAAAAACCCGTAAATTAAGAAAATAATGCGTCAAAACATGCAGTAAACGCATTAAGCATCGCCAATAAGTTATGGCATCGGCCAAAGATAACACTTCTTTTTATACTGGAATCCAGGTTCATTAAAATTCACTATTTATTAACTATTTTTGCCTTTACACCGCTTTTGCGAAGTAATACAAAAGGCTGATATTTATCCGCCGCAACTATAATTCCTGCGGTAAATGTCACAAAAAAAACATGTAACCGACCCTGTTAAGCAGGTTACCGTGATAACACGCAGTCCGGGACCTGATGAAATTTAAGTTAGCGTAATTAATAATAGCGACCATTATTTAGTATTTTTTGAATTCCTTACATTCCCACCTATTGCACAACTCAAATTATCGCTCTATTATTAGGTCAACAAACCACCCCCCCATTATAAGTTTGAGATTACTACAATGAGCGAAGCACTTAAAATTCTGAACAACATCCGTACTCTTCGTGCGCAGGCAAGAGAATGTACCCTTGAAACGCTTGAAGAAATGCTGGAAAAATTAGAAGTTGTAGTTAATGAACGTCGTGAAGAAGAAAGCGCTGCTGCAGCTGAAATCGAAGAACGCACTCGTAAACTGCAGCAATATCGTGAAATGCTGATTGCTGATGGTATCGATCCAAACGAATTGCTGAACAGCATGGCTGCTGCTAAAACCGGTACCAAAGCCAAACGCGCTGCTCGTCCTGCTAAATATAGCTATGTTGATGAAAACGGCGAAACTAAAACCTGGACTGGCCAGGGTCGTACTCCTGCTGTTATCAAGAAAGCAATGGATGAGCAAGGCAAACAGCTGGATGACTTCCTGATCAAGGATTAATCAGGACGCATTCTGAAAAATCCCGCTTAATGCGGGATTTTTTGTATCTGAAATTCACGTCAAACATCCCCTTACACTCTGTCATATAGTGACAATGGACTATTTAACATTCCTTACGGTCTGAGCCTGTCACAGGTTGTTATGGGCATAAAAAAACCGGTGGGCATCGCCACACCGGTCTTGTTCATTTACAGCCCGGGTTATTTTTTAATACCCATACTGTCTTTGAGCCAGGCTTTAAATTCTTCACCCAGCGTATTGTGGCGAATGCCATATTCAACAAATGCCTGCATATAACCGAGCTTATTCCCGCAGTCATGGCTCTTACCTTTCATATGGTAGGCTTCAACGGTTTCTTTCTCGATCAGCATATCAATAGCGTCGGTCAGCTGGATCTCATCACCCGCTCCTGGAGGGGTTTTCGCCAGCAGTGGCCAGATTTCAGCGCTCAGGACATAACGGCCTACAACCGCCAGATTAGACGGTGCTGCGTCTGCTTTTGGTTTCTCAACAACGCCCACCATTGGCACGCTTTCGCCAGGTTCCAGATTCACGCCTTTGCAGTCAACGACACCGTAAGCTGTCACATCGGCAACAGGCTCAACCATAATCTGGCTACTACCGGTTTCGTCAAAGCGGTGAATCATCTCAGCCAGGTTGTCTTTAGACAGGTTGGATTCATATTCATCCAGAATAACGTCTGGCAGGATCACCGCGACAGGCTCGTCGCCCACGACAGGGTGTGCACACAGTACCGCGTGACCCAGGCCTTTAGCCAGCCCCTGACGCACCTGCATAATGGTAACGTGTGGAGGGCAAATAGACTGAACTTCAGCTAACAGCTGGCGCTTAACACGTTTTTCCAGCATAGCTTCAAGTTCAAAACTTGTATCGAAATGGTTTTCGATTGAGTTTTTAGATGAATGCGTAACCAGCACAATTTCAGTAATACCGGCGGCGATACATTCATTAACGACGTACTGGATTAATGGCTTATCAACCAAAGGCAGCATCTCTTTAGGAATTGCCTTAGTTGCTGGTAACATCCTGGTCCCCAATCCCGCTACCGGGATAACGGCCTTTCTGACTTTCGAATTTAGGGCAGCCATTGAAATTCTCCTGAGCTGTTCAAGTTTTGAACTTTTATGCATTAAATAACGCGTCGAGTATATCAGTCTCACCTTACAGTCCGGGTCTGAAAAGAACGCGTTGCCGATCAATTAGGATAAATACGCATGAATCTGGGCTGTGATAGTAGCACTCCCGGCAAAACACAGGAAAAGCAATCTTACGAATAAGAACCAACTGCTTATTCCGTGGACAACATTAAGCGTAACCGCCCCCCGGCACCCCAAATTTGGCACTGCCAGGAGGAACAGCGGTGGCTAATTTGATTAAGGTAAGCCGTCTCCAGTGTGCCAAGGGGCACACCGTTGCTCACCTGAATATGATGCTCCCCGGTATTCAGAGTGGCATTCAGACCCGCTGAAACGAGGATAAGATTTTTCAAACTGCTGTGGTAATAACCGACCAATAGCGGAAACTGTCCCGGCAAATTGGCCTGGCGAAAAAGCTGATTAACCTGTTTAAGTAAACTGCCTAACTCAGGGAGTCGTTGTCCCTGATGCGATAGTTGCTCCTGCAACAGGCCATTAAATAGCGCACGAAGTAATAACGCCGCTAATACACCATTGTCTCCTGCCCGGGTAACATCCAGACAATAAAACGCAAGATCCGCATCAGACAATGGCGCAATATCCAGCACCAGTCCAGGCTGATCGGCGGCCATCAACTGTCGATAATTTATTCGGCAATGTGAAATAGTTTGTTGTACCGGAGGCTGGAGTTCCTGTAACAATTTTGCGGCCGCTGGAGGGTTGCTGACTAAAGCATCCCAGTCCTGGAAAAGACGCTCCTCTTCCTCTACCCGGGAATTAAACATATTTGGATAAAGGCAGGCCAACACCGTTTCACGCAGACGGTTCAAATCCTTAACGGGTTTAAGCAGAATATCCTGAACGCCCAGGCGTAATGCTTTGGCGATGTCCGCCATATTCTCCGTCGCTGAAATCATCAAAATGGGGGTTTTATCGCCTTCATTACGCAGATGCTCAACCAGCTTCAGGCCATTCATCCGCGGCATCGCGATATCACAGATCATCAGATCGGGTGTGATGCTGACCATTTTTTCCAGCGCGTCGATACCATCCTCAGCCAGTGCAGTGATTGCACCCAGTGAGGATAACCACGAATCCAGCAGCGAGCGGAAAACGGGCTCGTCTTCAACAATCAAAATTTGTTTTCCGGCCAATGGCTGCGTCATGGTACCTCCCCTGACTGACAGTAACTAAATAGTGGCATGCTATCGATACTATCGCCTGTCAGATTTTGCTTAAGTAATCAAAAAAAGGGTGCTCAACGTGCTGTCCGCACAAATGGCAACAATTCATCCATTTTCTTTTCGACGGCTACAGCGCCCGCAGTAATGGCGGCCTCAGCCAGATGGAAATCAAGGGTTGCAATCTGCGGGCAATACGGCTGGATCAAAATATCCGGAGGGTCGCCTGCCATACGGTTGCGCTTCAGGCGGTTTTCAAGCACCTGAATGGAGGTGGTCATAATTTCGATCGCCGTCGGCGCGGTCACTGCGCGACGCGCTGCCACACGGCCAATTCGTCCACGTAAACGTTCATGCCATGCCAGTTTCTCACCGTCGGCATCATCACTTTGAAGATTGACTGGCATCAGGTCTTGCTGCATCAGGTGCGCATCGTGCTGCAAATCCACGGCGATCACGATATCGGCCCCCATCGCTCGCGTCAGGGAGATGGGAACGGGGTTCACCACCCCACCATCAACCAGCCAGTAGCCGTTATGCAGGACAGGGGCCATTAACCCCGGCATACTGCAGGAGGCGCGAACAGCGAGATGGATATCCCCTTCGGTAAGCCAAAGCTCACGTCCCGTACTCAGGTTTGTCGCGACGGCACCAAAAGGCATCTGACAATGACTGAAGTCATCAAGAGGCATAATCTGGCGGAACTGGTTAAACACGCGCTCACCGCGCAGTAACCCGCCACGCTGCCAGGAAAGATCCATCAGGCGCAGCACATCCCAGTAGCTGAAGGAGCGCACCCAGGTTTCAAGTTCCGGAAGCTTTCCGCAGGCGTATGCAGACCCGACCAGCGAACCAATAGAACACCCTGCAACAATATCGACGTCAATACCCATCTTGTTTAAGGCATTGATCACGCCGATATGTGACCACCCCCGGGCTGCACCTGAGCCCAGCGCCAGTCCAATTTTAACCTTTCTCATTAGCCCTGTTTTACTTCCCCTGGATTCCTGACATAGCGTCAACGCATCTGCTCAGTTAACATGGTGCTACCCGAAGCGTTTTACGCCCTTATTTTTGTTCCAGGAAGAGAATCGTGTCTCAACTCTGCCCTTGTGGTAGCGCTCTGGAGTATAGCCTATGTTGCCAGCGATATCTTTCTGGTGAACAGGTTGCACCAGACCCGTCACACCTTATGCGTTCGCGGTATACTGCTTTTGTGATCAAAGACGCAGACTACCTGATCAAAACCTGGCACCCATCCTGTCATGCCGCCAGTTTCAGGCAAGATATAGAAGCCGGATTTGCCAACACCCATTGGCTCGGGCTCACCGTCTATGAATTCGCAACAGACAGTGACCACAATGAAGGCTACGTCAGTTTTGTCGCCCGGTTTACCGAACAAAATAAACCAGGTGCCATTATCGAGCGTTCCCGGTTCTTAAAGGAAAGCGGGCAATGGTATTATATTGACGGAACGCGCCCTCAGTTTGGTCGTAATGATCCCTGCCCATGTGGTTCAGGTAAAAAATTTAAAAAGTGTTGCGGGCAGTAATGCCTGACAACCCAGATTTCGCAAATACATAAACAGGATTTCCCGGCGATGCAATCACTACAACGTAAAGTTCTGCGCACCATCTGTCCCGATCAAAAAGGGCTGATCGCACGAATTACCAACATTTGTTACAAACATGAACTGAATATCGTGCAGAACAACGAGTTCGTTGACCACCGTACCGGTCGCTTTTTCATGCGTACCGAACTGGAGGGGATTTTCAACGACACCACCCTGCTTGCCGACCTTGATAGCGCCCTGCCAGAAGGCTCCGTGCGCGAGTTAACACCCGCCGGCCGTCGTCGCATTGTGATTCTGGTGACGAAAGAAGCCCACTGTCTGGGCGATCTGCTGATGAAAGCGAACTACGGCGGCCTGGACGTCGAAATCGCCGCTGTTATCGGCAACCACGAGACACTGCGTACGCTGGTCGAACGTTTTGATATTCCGTTTGAGCTGGTGAGCCATGAAGGTCATACCCGTGAAGAGCACGACGACCTGATGGCGCAGGCCATCGAAGCCCATAATCCGGACTACGTGGTACTGGCGAAATATATGCGCGTACTGACGCCGTCTTTCGTTTCACGTTTCCCGAACAAGATCATCAATATTCACCACTCATTCCTGCCAGCCTTTATTGGTGCACGCCCGTATCATCAGGCTTACGAGCGCGGCGTGAAGATCATCGGTGCAACCGCGCACTACGTGAATGACAATCTGGATGAAGGCCCAATCATCATGCAGGACGTGATTCATGTGGATCACACCTATACGGCGGAAGATATGATGCGTGCCGGACGTGATGTGGAGAAAAACGTCCTGAGCCGTGCGCTGTATCAGGTGCTGGCACAGCGCGTCTTTGTCTACGGCAACAGAACCATCATTCTTTAATCTTTCGGAAAATGAATTGATTAGCTTTGCGCCTTTACGGATAAAAAGCAGGCAAACAACTCAGTTTTCCTAAAGGAATACTTTACAGGGGCGTCTCATTTGATATGATGCGCCCCGCTTCCAACAGGAAGCAGGTAAGTCAAAAAGCATTACCCCGTGGTGGGGTTCCCGAGCGGCCAAAGGGAGCAGACTGTAAATCTGCCGTCATCGACTTCGAAGGTTCGAATCCTTCCCCCACCACCATTATTCACCACAGCGATGTGGTAACACCGATGTGGAAACGTGATGTTTGCACTTATCGGGAAGGGTGAGGAGCGAAGCGACGAATAATCCTTCCACCACCATCTCTCAGCATTACCTCAAAATTTGAATTACCCCTGGTGGGGTTCCCGAGCGGCCAAAGGGAGCAGACTGTAAATCTGCCGTCATCGACTTCGAAGGTTCGAATCCTTCCCCCACCACCATCATTTCCATAAAGCACAAATACTCAAATTAGCTCAGTTACCCTATGTTCTTCTGTTGCAGGGAAGGATGAGAAGCGTCGACTAAGGTTCGATTCGAGCGCAGCGAGAAAGCGTTGCCGCAGGCAACGACCCGAAGGGCGAGGCGCAACGCGCCGGGTCATCCTTCTCCCACCACCATCACTTCTGAATCAACCCAAACACAGACGACTACATCGGCGGTAACCGGCGCTTCACTGGTGAACTTTTCACAATCGACGTATTGCACTGGGCGTGCTCCGCCAGGCCATCCAGCAGTGTATCAAGCTGCTCTATCGACCGCACAACCAGCCTGATAACAAAACAATCTTCCCCGGTCACCTTATCGCTCTCAATACACTCCGGCATGGCCTGAATGTATTTATCCACCTTATGCAACAACCCCGGCAAAGGCCGCACGCGCACCAGCGCCTGCAACGTATACCCTAGCGCCCCCAGATTCACCCGCGCACCATAACCCTGAATTACGCCGCGCTCTTCCAGCCTTTTCAGACGCTCCGCCGTGCTGGGCGATGTCAATCCAATACGCCCGCTGAGCACCTTCAGCGACACGCGCGCATCCTCCACCAGGCAGGTTAAAATTTGCCGGTCGATATCATCGGGAAGGTATTCCATCGTTTTCACCTGATTTTAAAAAGCCATTAATGTATTTCACCTTATATCACCCCTGTAAAACCCGGCAGACTTTTTCGACAATAGCATCATTAATCAGGAGGTGGATGATGCGTGATCTGCAAAAAGGCGTATGGCAAATGAGCCTGGCGATGTTAATTTCCGGCTCTATCGGGGCGTTTGTTTTACTCTCCGGCCTGCCGGTGACCGAAGTGGTGTTCTGGCGCTGTTTTATCGGCGCTATCGCTCTTTTTATTTTTATCCAGATGAGTAACAAGCCATTCAGTCCGCTGACCCGAATCACGCTGCTGCTGGCCGTTCTCGGCGGTATTGCGTTAGTGGTGAACTGGCTACTGCTGTTCGCAGCCTACGAACGCATCTCGATTGGCCTTTCTACCGTGGTCTATAACACCCAACCGTTTATGCTGGTGATGATGGGGATGTTGTTAGGCGAACGCGTCAGCCTGGTAAAATGGGGCTGGCTGTTCCTCGCTTTCGGCGGCGTGGTCATTTTGCTTTCCAGCGAGTTAACTGGCGCGCACAGTGGCGAATGGTTCACCGGTATCGGTCTGGCGCTGGGAGCCGCCTTCTTCTACGCGCTGACAGCAATCATTACCCGCAAACTCAGGTCCATTGCGCCGCAGCATATCGCCTTTATCCAGGTGCTAACCGGCGTGGTGATGCTGCTGCCGCTGGCGCAGATACCTGCCTTCTCGGGCGACTTTACGTGGCCGATTTTATTAACGCTGGGCATTGTCCACACCGGCATCATGTACCAACTGCTGTACAGCGCCATTCAGAAACTCCCGACGCCAATCACGGGTTCCCTGTCATTCATTTATCCGGTGGTGGCAATCATTGTCGATAACCTGGTATTTGGACATTCGCTGAACATCACGCAACTGGCAGGTGGTGCGCTGATTCTGTTTGCGGCAGCAGGCAACAACCTGGGCTGGGGCGAAAAAAAACCCCGCGAGTGCGGGGTTGGGATCAAAACAACGAATTAGCGACGGGCACGAACAATCTGGTATTTGCGCGTCAGGTACTCGACTGGCGCGCTCCAGATATGAACCAGACGGGAGAACGGGAACAGCACAAACAGCGTCATCCCCAGCACCAGATGTACACGGAAGACAAATGCCACACCGTCGAGATGCTCAGAAGCACCGCCGTGGAAAGTCACCACCGACTGCGCCCAGCCGACCAGTTTCATCATTTCGCTGCCGTCCATATGCTGAGCAGAGAATGGGATCGTCAGCAGACCCAGCGTACACTGCACCATCAGCAGCGAGAGGATCAGGATATCTGCCCCGGTGGTAGTGGCACGTACGCGCGGGCTGAACAGACGGCGTTTCAGCAGCAGCAGCCCACCCACCAGCGTCATCACCCCACAGGCACCGCCCGCAATCATCGCCATCTTCTGCTTCACTTCGACTGGCAGCCAGGCTTCATACATCCAGTGCGGAGTCAGCATACCGAGGAAGTGACCGGCAAAAATCCCCAGGATCCCAATGTGGAACAGGTTGGACGCCAGGTTCATCCCTTTGCGATCCAGCATCTGGCTGGAGGCAGCACGCCAGGTGTACTGACCATAGTCATAACGCAGCCAGCTTCCCACCAGAAACACGGTGCCCGCGATATACGGGTAAATGTCAAAGAAGAACATATTCAGGAAGTGCATTAGTGCTGTCCTCCGTTAGAGATTTCCAAATATTGCGGGGCAACCGCTCCGGCAAAACGACGCTGGTGAGCTGAGATTTCAGATTCGCCACAGTTCTGGTCAGCCAGGAATTTCACCTGCTCTTCTTCCCAGACCGCATCCAGCGCTTGAGGCGTATCATCACGGGCTTCATCCGCGATTTTTTCCGCCACTTTCTCACTGTCGACAGCCGCTTTCGCCAGCTTCACCAGCAGGTCGAACAGCACCGCATAGCAACTTTCACGCTGCTTCAGGCGCGCACCGAGCAGAGCCAGAATCGGTGCGATGTCCTGCAGACCACCGAGCGCCTCTTCTTCAGGCAACTGGGCCAGATACTCCAGATAGAGTGGCAGATGATCCGGCAGCTCGCGGCTATCAAGCTGCAGACCGTGCTGCTCGTACTGTGCCATCAGGTCAACCATCGCCTGACCACGGTCGCGGGATTCGCCGTGAACGTGTTCAAACAGCAGCAGCGACGTCGCACGGCCACGGTCAAACAGCTGGCTGTAGTCAGCCTGTGCATCCAGAAGATCCCGCGCGAGCAGGTCGCGCAGGAAAGCGCTCAGTGACCGGGCATCTTCTTTATCCAGGTTTTCAGATGACGCGAGTGCATCAAAGAGTTCCTGTTGATGCTGCGCAAGCGCAGCATCCGGGTACTCGAGCAGACGCGAAACAATGACGAGTTCAATCATTGGTGCGGCTCCGTTTTGCTGGTCACATCCAGGGCGTCGATGCGTCGGCTGTTGAACAGGTTGAATTTGGTATCTGAACCGTGGCAACCATCACCAAAGGTGAAGCCACAACCGCTTTTCTCCGGGAAGGCCTCGCGCGCCTGCTCACGGTGGCTGCTCGGTACCACGAAGCGATCTTCATAGTTGGCAATCGCCAGATAGCGGTACATTTCTTGCGCCTGCGCTTCAGTCAGACCGACCTCTTCCAGCGCACGGGTGTCGTTAACGCCATCAACGGTTTCCGCACGTTTAAAGTGACGCATTGCCAGCATACGTTTCAGCGCCAGCAGCACTGGCTGGGTGTCGCCAGCGGTCAGCAGATTCGCCAGGTACTGAACCGGAATACGCAGGCTTTCTACGTCTGGCAGAATACCGTTGCTGCCCAGTTCACCCGCGTCAGCAGCAGACTGAATCGGAGACAGAGGCGGCACGTACCAGACCATCGGCAGCGTGCGGTACTCCGGGTGCAACGGCAGAGCGAGCTTCCAGTCCATCGCCATTTTGTACACCGGAGACTGTTGTGCCGCGTCGATCACGCTCTGCGGGACACCGTCTTTCAGCGCCTGCTCAATCACTTTCGGATCGTTCGGATCGAGGAACACGTCCAGCTGACGCTGGTACAGATCTTTCTCGTTCTCGGTGCTGGCCGCATTTTCAATTGCATCAGCATCGTACAGCAGCACCCCGAGGTAACGGATACGGCCTACGCAGCTCTCGGAACATACGGTTGGCATACCCGCTTCGATACGCGGATAACAGAAGATGCACTTCTCTGACTTACCGCTCTTCCAGTTGAAGTAGATCTTTTTATACGGGCAACCGGTGATGCACATGCGCCAGCCACGACACTTGTCCTGGTCAATCAGTACGATACCGTCTTCTTCACGCTTGTAGATAGCTCCGCTCGGGCAGGTTGCTACACACGCCGGGTTCAGGCAGTGCTCGCACAGGCGCGGCAAATACATCATGAAGGTGTTCTCGAACTGACCGTACATGGCTTTCTGCATGTTTTCGAAGTTCTGATCTTTGGCGCGTTTTTCGAACTCGCCGCCCAGAATTTCTTCCCAGTTCGGCCCGCTGGTGATTTTGTCCATGCGCTGACCGGTGATCAGTGAGCGTGGACGGGCAATCGGCTGGTGTTTACTTTCCGGCGCGTTGTGCAGATTCTGGTAGTCGTAATCAAACGGCTCGTAGTAATCGTCAATACCCGGCAGATGTGGGTTGGCGAAGATTTTACCCAGCAGCATTGCACGGTTACCCATGCGCGGTTGCAGTTTACCGTTGATCTTGCGGACCCAGCCGCCCTTCCATTTTTCCTGATTTTCCCAGTCGGTCGGGAAGCCAGTGCCTGGTTTACTTTCTACGTTGTTAAACCAGGCGTATTCCATACCTTCACGGCTGGTCCAGACGTTTTTACAGGTGACTGAGCAGGTATGACAGCCGATGCATTTATCCAGATTCAGCACCATGCCGACTTGTGAACGAATTTTCATTTTACGCTCTCCTGTACCTGGTCATTACCTTCGCCGTCTAACCAGTTAATATTCTTCATCTTACGAACCACCACAAACTCATCGCGGTTTGACCCTACGGTGCCGTAGTAGTTAAAGCCGTAGGCCAGCTGCGCATAACCGCCGATCATGTGGGTCGGTTTTGGCGTAATACGGGTCACGGAGTTGTGAATACCGCCACGCTGCTCGGTGATTTCTGAACCCGGCAGGTTAACGATACGTTCCTGCGCGTGGTACATCATGGTCATCCCGGCGGGTACACGCTGGCTCACTACCGCACGGGCCGTCAACGCACCGTTGCTGTTGAACACTTCGATCCAGTCGTTATCTTCAATACCCAGATCTTTGGCATCCGCTTCGCTCATCCACACAATCGGGCCACCACGGGACAACGTCAGCATCAGCAGGTTGTCGCTGTAGGTGGAGTGGATCCCCCACTTCTGGTGCGGTGTCAGGAAGTTCAGCGCTTTTTCCGGATTACCGTTGGATTTCTTGCCCATCACCCCTTTCACTGAGCGGGTATCGATTGGCGGACGGTAAACCAGCAGGCTTTCCCCGAAATCACGCATCCACTGGTGATCCTGATACAGCGACTGACGACCGGACAGGGTACGCCAGGGGATCAGCTCGTGAACGTTGGTATAACCGGCGTTATAAGACACGTGCTCATCTTCCAGGCCTGACCAGGTTGGGCTGGAGATAATTTTGCGCGGCTGAGCCTGAATATCGCGGAAGCGTATTTTCTCTTCCTCTTTATTCGTTGCCAGGTGCGTGTGATCACGCCCGGTAAACTCACTCAGCGCCGCCCATGCTTTCACGGCCACGTGACCGTTGGTTTCTGGTGCCAGGGTCAGGATCATCTCTGCAGCATCAATTGCGGTGTTCAGCATTGGCTGGCCTTTCGCCGGGCCATCTGCTTTGGTGTAATTGAGCTTACGCAGCAGATCCATTTCGCTCTGGGTATTCCAGGCGATGCCTTTACCGCCGTTACCGATTTTCTCCATCAGCGGGCCGATAGAGGTAAAGCGCTCGTATGTCGCCGGATAATCACGTTCAACCGCAATAATGTGCGGTGCCGTCACACCCGGGATCAGGTCACATTCGCCTTTTTTCCAGTCTTTCACGTCCAGTGGCTGCGCCAGTTCGGCAGCGGAGTCATGCTGAATTGGCAGGGTAACCACGTCCGTTTCTTTACCCAGATGGCCCACGCAGACTTCGGAGAATACCTTCGCGATATCTTTGTAGATTTCCCAGTCGCTTTTCGATTCCCACGCCGGGTCAACGGCGGCAGACAGCGGATGAATAAACGGATGCATATCCGAGGTATTCATGTCGTCTTTTTCATACCAGGTGGCGGTTGGCAGCACGATGTCGGAATACAGACAGGTGCTGGACAGACGGAAGTCCAGCGTCACCACCAGATCCAGTTTCCCGTCCAGGCCGTTGTCCTGCCATTCCACTTCTTCCGGCTTCACGCCGCCCTGCTTGCCAAGATCTTTACCCTGAATACCGTTTTCAGTACCGAGCAGATACTTCAGCATGTACTCGTGGCCCTTACCGGATGAGCCCAGCAAGTTGGAGCGCCAGATAAAGAGGTTACGCGGGTGGTTTTTACCGTTTTCTGGCTGCTCAGCCGCAAAACGAATGGAACCGTCCTTCAGGGATTTCACGGTGTAATCCGCCGGGGTCATACCGGCTTTCTTCGCTTCTTCCGCGATGCGCAGCGGGTTAGTGCCCAGCTGTGGTGCAGACGGCAGCCAGCCCATACGTTCAGCGCGAACGTTAAAGTCAAGCAGGTGGCCACTGTAGCGGGATTTATCCGCCATTGGTGATAATAATTCCTGCGCGGTAACCGTCTCGTAACGCCACTGGCTGGAGTGGTTATAGAAGTAAGACGTGCTGTTCATGTGACGCGCAGGACGCTGCCAGTCAAGAGCAAACGCCAGCGGCTGCCAGCCGGTCTGCGGACGCAGTTTTTCCTGGCCCACATAGTGTGCCCAGCCGCCGCCGCTCTGGCCTACACAACCGCAGAAGATAAGCATATTGATAAGACCGCGATAGTTCATATCGAGGTGATACCAGTGGTTCAGACCGGCACCGACGATGATCATCGAACGACCGTGCGTTTTATCGGCATTTTCCGCGAACTCGCGTGCGATGCGGGTGATCTGCGCGCGTGGAACACCGGTGATCTGCTCCGCCCAGGCCGGAGTGTACGCTTTCACGTCGTCATAACTGGTGGCACAGTTTTCATCATTCAGACCGCGATCCAGACCATAGTTGGCCATTGTCAGATCGTAAACGGTAGTCACCAGTGCGGTAGAGCCGTCGGCCAGCTGCAGGCGTTTCACCGGCAGCTTGTGCATCAGTACGTTTTGCAGTTCAACTTTATTAAAGTGTTCGGTACCATCGCCGCCAAAGTACGGGAAGCCAACGTCAGCGATATCGTCCTGGCTGCCCAGCATGCTCAGACACAGCTCGGTTTCCGCGCCGCTCGTACCGTCGCGTTGTTCCAGGTTCCATTTACCCTTTTCACCCCAGCGGAAACCGATAGAGCCGTTAGGCGCAACCAGTTCGCCGTTGCTGTTGCAGGCAACGGTTTTCCATTCCGGGTTATTTTCCTGGCCCAGTGCATCGACCAGGTCAGCAGCACGCAGCATACGGCCCGCGGCATAGTAGCCGTCGCGCTCTTCCAGCATCACCAGCATTGGCAGGTCGGTATAACGACGCACGTAATCAGTAAAGTACTGGCTTGGTTTGTCCAGGTGGAATTCACGCAGCATGACGTGGCCCATCGCCAGCGCCATTGCGGAGTCGGTGCCCTGTTTTGGTGCCAGCCACAGGTCACACAGTTTAGCGATTTCCGCATAGTCAGGTGTAATCGCAACGGTTTTGGTGCCTTTGTAGCGTACTTCAGTGAAGAAGTGAGCATCCGGGGTACGCGTCTGCGGAACGTTAGAGCCCCAGGCAAGGATGTAGCTGGAGTTATACCAGTCAGCGGACTCAGGCACGTCAGTCTGCTCGCCCCACGTCTGCGGAGAGGCCGGCGGCAGGTCACAGTACCAGTCGTAGAAGCTCAGGCAGGTACCACCAATCAGGGACAGATAGCGCGCGCCAGAAGCGTAAGAAACCATCGACATCGCCGGAATTGGCGAGAAGCCCGCCACGCGGTCAGGGCCGTAGGTTTTAACGGTGTAGACGTTAGAGGCCGCAATCAGCTCATTCACTTCTTTCCAGGAGGAACGGACAAAGCCGCCGCGCCCGCGGGCCTGTTTGAAGCTTTTGGCTTTGTCGGCATCTTCGATAATGGACGCCCAGGCATCAACCGGATCGCTGTAACGAACTTTCGCTTCACGCCACATTTTCATCAGGCGTTTGCGCATCAGAGGGTATTTCAGACGGTTAGCGCTGTAGAGATACCAGGAATAGCTTGCGCCACGCGGACAGCCACGCGGTTCGTGATTCGGCATATCCGGACGGGTGCGCGGATAATCAGTCTGCTGCATTTCCCAGGTTACCAGACCATTTTTAACGAAAATCTTCCAGCTACATGAGCCAGTGCAGTTTACGCCGTGGGTCGAACGAACCACTTTGTCATGTTGCCAGCGCTGGCGGTAACCGTCTTCCCAGTCCCGGTTGGTCTCCAGAACCTGGCCGTGCCCATCGGCAAAAGTTTCACCCTTCTGTTTGAAGTAGCGAAACCGGTCCAAAAATTTGCTCATCGGGTATCTCCTGTGTGGAGCCTGTGGCTCTCTAAATCGACATTGCTGATTTGCAGCGAAGGTAACGCCCTGAAAGAGAGGGAGAATTGATAACGATCAAGGGTGGAGGGGTCTGTTTTATGGAGGGTTACGCGAAATACCACCAAAGAAGTAGCGACTTTAATTTTCTAACCATCTGTTTTTAAATGAATTTAACAAACATCCATCACTATAGTTGTAAAAACCCACGACGATTAGTTATTAAGTGGTAGGTATTTTTGGGGGTTTAAGAACAGTGCATGAGTCTCATTTTTTATTTCATCGTCTAGAGTTCTTTTAAATATCCCAAATTCCCCACCCAGGATTTAATGATGAGTGAACCGTCCCCCCTTCATGTCCAGACATCTGACATAGAAATAGAAAATAAAGCTATCAACACGCGCCGAAAAGAGCTGGGTTTAAATGAAATCGATGACACGGGCACCGTGGGTCTGGCGCTGTCAGGGGGCGGAATTCGCAGTGCCACATTTTGTCTGGGTCTGGTGCGCGCGCTGGCCAAAAAAGGGCTGCTAAAAAAAATAGATTACCTGTCGACAGTCTCAGGTGGGGGATATTTAGGGGGCATGTTGGGACGTTTATATGCTTTACCGCCAACGAACCGCCCGGTAGAGCAATCACTTGCCAGTGATGACACCATTTTGCTTGCATGGCTACGAAACAATGGCCGGTATCTTACCCCTGCGGGGTTTCTCGACAAATCGCTGGCGATCACGCAAATTTTCCGCTCTTTCCTGGCGTCGTTATTTCTCCTGACATTAATGTGTCTGGTCGTGAGCGGTATTGCCATCAGCCTGAATACCCTGTTGGTCTTAGAGCCCAAAGCACTGGCAACGCCCCCCTGGCTTATCGCGCTCGCCATTCCAGTCTATTTCTCTGCAGCACTGTCGCTCTCTTACTGGATACTTGATGTAAACAAACCCAAAAAATCGCTAAAAATCGCGTTCACGATTACGACGCTTTGTTATGTGCTGTTCGCATGGATAACCCAATTACCCGGTTATTTTGTACAACCGTACATTCCGTTGATCGCCCTGCTCATTATCACGCTTATTAATATAAAATGCGTTAGCGCCCCACTGAAAATACTCAGTCCTGACCCTGGAACGCTCCGACAGCAACTCACCCGGGCGATGGCAAACTGCCTGTGGCTGGCAGGGGTAATCCTGTGTCTGTGGATTATTTATGGTCTGGGGTTGCTCTGGTCCAGAGGAATTTCAGTTTCAGATGCGCTGATCCCCCCCACACTTCTGGCGCTGTTAAAAGCCGTCTGGGAAGTGAATGGCGTAAAAAAATTACTCAGTAAAATGAAAAAAAGTGGCCCTCGTATCTCAATCAGTTTGACGCAAGGTGCCAACATTCTTGGCTACCTTTTGTTACTGTTTTCGCTGGTCACTGTATGTGCCGCAGAAATCCATATTCTCAGTTACACATCTCTTTTCCGTTATGCCTTGTACCCCTCACTGTTGGGTTTAGCAATCGTGGGTTTCCTCAGCTATCTCTGTAAACCGGAGCGAATAATCAAATTTCTGAATCTAAGCTCCCTGCATAACTTCTATCGTTCACGTATTGAGCGGGCGTGGCTGTCGGTTGCCAATGTGGGTTCTTCGCACAATAACCGTTTTAAGCAAAGCCCATTAATTGACTGGTTTGATCATAAGCCTGGTGATATCAAGAAAGTCACCGATGCGCTGCCAATGGATGACGTGCAATTCAAAGACTATCAGCCGCATAACAATCAGGGACCCATTCATCTCATCACCTGTTGTATTAACCAGACGGTAGACGACCGTTCAGGAAACTATAACGCCGACAGAAAAGGAATTGCGTTAACGGTCAGTTCATTTGGTTTTGAAACAGGAACGTCTTTTCCAAAGCCCTCTTCCGAACTGGAGAGTTCGACATTATCAAAATGGGTGGCAATCTCAGGGGCCGCAGCCGCAGCAGGAATGGGATCGCTGACATCTCCGGGGCTGGCATTAATCCTTTTTCTGATTGGCGGCCGGTTAGGCTACTGGGAAAAGAATCTCACCCCCAAAGCCAACAAATCGTCTTTAATTCCCGCCCTGTTCGCCGAAATGTTTGCCCAATTTCCCGGTAAAAACAGCGAATACTGGTATCTCTCGGATGGCGGGCATTTCGAAAATACAGGTGTTTATCCCCTCCTGAAACGTCGGGTTAAAACCATCGTCGTTGCCGACTGCGGCGCAGACCCCGAGTTTATCTTCGACGATCTGGAAAATCTGGTGCGTAAAGCGCGGATTGATTACGCCATTTCTATCGTGTTTACCCCCTCTCCTGGCCCTGAATTCAGCGCTGTTACAACATTAAAAAAAGGCGATATTACTCCTCCTCTCATTAAGGCAACCATTTTTTACCCGGCACAGGATGGCAAACCCGCCATGAAAGGGACATTGCTTGTCGTCAAACCCCACTTACTGGAAGGCATGGGGTTAGACACCGAGCGCTATGCAAAACGTCATAGCGATTTTCCACAGCAAACAACAGGGGATCAGTTCTTTGATGAGGAACAATGGGAAGCCTATCACCAGCTAGGTTTGCAGGCAGGTAAAGCAATTACAAAAGATATGTTGTCGTAGCAAAAAAAAGCGCGACCCGGAGGCCGCGCAAACGGATAATCAAACTTACTTGTTTTTCTTGGTATTACGGCCATATACCAGCCACGTAATCACGACGCAGGCGATATAGAAGACGAGGAACACTTTCATTGCCCCGGCCGGAGAACCGGTCAGATCCAGGGAGATACCGAACGCTTTCGGGATAAAGAAGCCGCCAATCGCGCCAATCGCCGAGATAAAGCCCAGCGCCGCCGCAGTATCGGTCGCAGCTTCACGCATTGCCTGCTCTTCACTTCCACCCTGCGCTTTCACGCGATCCATCGTCAGCTTACGGAAGATAACGGAGATCATCTGGAAGGTTGAAGCACTGCCCAGACCGGCCGCCAGGAACAGCACCATAAACACGCCGAAGAAGGCGATGAAGTTACCACCCTGTCCGCCTGTCGGCAGCGTCAGGAACAGCAGCGCACAGAAGACAGCCATCACCACAAAGTTCACGAGGGTGACGCGGGTCCCGCCCAGACGGTCAGACACCATCCCGCCCAGAGAACGCGCCAGCGCGCCGATAAATGGACCGAAGAACGCAAAATGCAGGATCTGTACTTCCGGGAACTGCGTTTTCGACAGCATGGCAAAGCCCGCCGAGAAACCGATAAACGAACCGAACGTTGCCAGATACAGTAGCGCCATCACCCACAGGTGACCGCGCTTCAGTACCGGCAACTGCTCGCTCAGCGACGCCTTCGACGCAGACAGGTCATTCATAAAGAACCAGGCTGCCAGAGTGAATACCACCAGGAACGGTACCCAAATCCAGGCCGCATTCTGCAGGTACAGGGAAGACCCATCCGCCTGCTCAACACCACCGCCACCAAAGGCCGCGAAGATGGAGACAGAGATCGCCAGCGGTGCAATCAGCTGCATCACGCTCACACCCATGTTCCCCAGACCGCCGTTAATACCCAGCGCACCGCCCTGCTTCGCTTTCGGGAAGAAGAAGCTGATGTTTGCCATGCTGGAAGCAAAGTTAGCACCGGCAAAACCGCACAGCAGGGAAATCATCACGAACACGCTAAACGGCGTGGAAGTATCCTGCACGGCGAAACCGAGCCACACGCAAGGCACGATCATGATACCGGTACTGAACGCCGTCCAGCGACGACCGCCAAAGACCGGCACCATAAATGCGTAAGGGACACGCAACAGTGCGCCTGACAGCGACGGCAGTGCGGTCAGCATAAACAACTGGTCGGTGGTAAAGGCAAAACCGACTTTCGGCAGGTTAACCGCCACGGCACTAAACAGCATCCATACGCAAAACGCTAACAATAAACACGGAACGGAAATCCACAAATTACGACTTGCTACACGATGGCCGCGCTGTTGCCAGAACGCCGGATCCTCCGGACGCCATTCTGTAATAACGGCACCATTTTCCCTTTCGGGAGCGGATGAGTGACTCATAGACACCTCTGATTCTCGAATGATGCTGCAAACATTAGGGTTTTAGGGCGGCGGTAAGTTGATATAAATCAAAGGAAAAGTGGGAGGATTTGCGGCGAAAAAAAAGCCATCACTCTTAGTGGGTAGACTTTGGTGGTAAAAAAGATGTGGTTTTTCACGGTACTGAAGCATCCCTGTGCATCCCTCCTCCTGACCATTACCCCACTGGCAATTTAGAGGTAATCCTTTATTGGTATGGGTATACTCCAGGGTATGCACGAGAATAGCGGTCATTCCTGCAAGCAGGCCACGTCAGGAGCCCGGCAACTCTATGTTAAAAAGATGTTTATCCCCGTTGACGCTGGTTAACCAGCTGGCGCTTATTGTCTTGCTGTCTACTGCTATCGGTGTGACTGGCATGGCTATCTCTGGCTGGCTGGTACAGGGGGTACAGGGTAATGCACATGCCATCAATGAGGCAGGTTCACTACGCATGCAGAGTTACCGTCTGCTGGCGTCGGTACCGTTGACGCAGGATGACCAGAAGCTGGTTGACGACATGGAGCGTACCGCATTCAGCCCGGCGCTGGAACAGGCCGCCATTCGCGCCGGACAAGAGTCTCAGCTTAAATCACTGCAGAACTACTGGCACACGCAACTGGAGCCAGGGTTAAAACAGGCAGCACGCGCCGACACCGTCGCCCAGGATGTTGCCGGATTCGTTTCACGCATTGATGCGCTGGTCTCCTCTTTTGATCAAGCTACTGAGCTACGCATTAACCGCGTGGTGATGGTTCACCGCGCGATGGCGCTGTTCATGGCGCTGCTGCTGATTTTCACCATCGTCTGGCTACGCGCGCGGCTGTTGAATCCGTGGAAACAGCTGCTGGCGATGGCGCGCGCCGTGACGGCAAGAGACTTTACGCAGCGTACCCATATCAGCGGGCGTAACGAAATGGCGATGCTGGGTCAGGCGCTCAATACCATGTCGGAAGAGCTGTCAGAAAGCTACGCGGTGCTGGAGCAACGGGTACAGGAAAAAACGGCCGGGCTTGAGCAGAAAAACGAAATCCTCTCGTTCCTGTGGCAGGCCAACCGACGTCTGCATATGCAGGTGCCGCTGTGCGAGCGGCTCTCTCCGGTACTGAACGGCCTGCAAAACCTGACGCTACTCCATGACCTGGAGCTGCGGGTCTACGACGTTGAAGATGAAGAAAATCATCAGGAATTTACCTGTCAGTCGGACATGTCCTGCGATGACAAAGGGTGTCACCTTTGCCCACGCGGTTTACCGCCTCTGACCACCAGCGGCACAACGCTTAAGTGGCGGCTGACAGACAGCCACACGCAGTACGGTATTTTACTCGCAACGCTACCTGCGGGACGCCACCTCAGCCACGACCAACAGCAGCTGGTAGATACTCTGGTGGAGCAGTTAACGGCCACGCTGGCGCTCGACAGGCATCAGGAAAAACAGCAGCAGTTGATCGTCATGGAAGAACGCGCCACCATCGCCCGTGAGCTTCACGACTCCATTGCCCAGTCGCTCTCCTGTATGAAAATGCAGGTGAGCTGCCTGCAGATGCAGGATGCGGGCATGCCGGAAAGCAGCAAACAGTTACTGAGCCAGATCCGCAACGAGCTGAATACCTCCTGGATACAACTTCGCGAGCTGTTGACCACTTTCCGCCTGCAGCTGACCGAACCGGGCCTGCGTCCCGCGCTGGAGTCCAGCTGTCAAGAGTTTAGCGCCCGACTGGGGTTCCCGGTGAAGCTGGATTACCAGCTCCCCCCGCGTTTCGTCCCTTCCCATCAGGCCATCCATTTATTGCAGATCGCCCGCGAAGCCCTGAGCAACGTGCTCAAACATTCCGGCGCGACGGCGGTAACGGTAACCGTCAGCCAGCACACGAATCAGGTGAAGCTCACGGTTCAGGACAACGGCTGCGGCGTGCCGGAAAATGCCGAAAGAACTAACCACTATGGTTTAATTATCATGCGAGACCGCGCGCAAAGCCTGCGCGGCGATTGCCAGGTTCGTCGGAGAGAGCCCGGTGGCACTGAAGTCGTGGTCACCTTTATTCCCGAAAAACCGCTTACAACTGCTCAAGGAGAAAACCATGACTAATCAGGAACCGGCATCCATCCTGTTGATCGACGACCATCCGATGCTGCGTACTGGCGTAAAACAGCTGGTCAGCATGGCACCCGATATCACCGTGGTTGGCGAAGCCAGCAATGGCGAACAGGGTATTGAGCTTGCCGAATCCCTCGATCCCGATCTGATCTTACTCGATCTGAATATGCCCGGCATGAACGGTCTGGAAACCCTCGACAAGCTGCGGGAAAAATCACTTTCTGGCCGCGTGGTGGTCTTTAGCGTCTCGAACCACGAAGAAGATGTCGTCACGGCACTGAAGCGCGGCGCAGACGGCTATCTGCTAAAAGATATGGAGCCAGAAGATCTGCTCAAGGCGTTACAACAGGCTGCCGCCGGAGAGATGGTACTGAGCGAAGCATTAACGCCAGTGCTGGCCGCCAGCCTGCGGGCAAACCGTGCCACCTCTGACCGTGACGTCAGCCAGTTAACACCGCGCGAGCGCGATATTCTGAAGCTGATTGCCCAGGGCCTGCCGAACAAAATGATCGCCCGTCGCCTGGATATCACCGAAAGCACGGTCAAAGTGCATGTCAAACACATGCTGAAGAAAATGAAGTTAAAATCCCGCGTCGAAGCCGCCGTGTGGGTACATCAGGAACGTATTTTCTGATGTCACTCCTCCGGCAGCAGCTTCCACCGGGGATCGTCATTCGGTAATGCGATAAGCGGCTGCACCACCGTTAGCGTGATCTCATTGGAAGAGACACGCTGCCCATTTTCATCTTCCACTACCACTGACAGCCGCCAGCGGTTGCTTGCCCCCTCGCGGTCATCCCAGGCAGGCATAATGACGCTCCAGCCATCGCTTTTGGTACTGTTTGCCGGTGACGTCAGGCTCAGCGCCTGCGTATCCCCTTGCCAGTGAAGCTGACGAACACCGCGCGCGCTGCGTATCTGGAGCTTCAGCATTACGGTTTCACCCCCTTTCAGATCCCACGGCGGCGTTGCCAGATAAACCGACAGCGTTTTGCGCTGGCGAAACGCCATAACGGGTAAGCTATCCCGTTCCGGCGAATCATAGCGACTACCGCGAAGAGAGCGCGTGGTGGCAACTTCGCTGGCTGAAAGTTGTTTAAAGAGCGGTACGCCAAAGCGATAGTTGAGTTTTAGCCCGAGGATATTCTGGCTGACCCCACTCTCCCCCTGCTTATGTGTAGCCGTCAGGGTGACCAGCGGAACCGGGGTATAATTAAGCCCCAGATTGACCGCCATCGGGTTGTGATTGCCCGTTCCACTGTTAAACAGGTCGACGTTGTCACCAAAATACTGCTCAAGGCTGATGCTGGTGTTCAGGTGATGGAACCACGGTAGCCAGGCTTTGGCCGTTACGTCATATCCACGCGCCATCCGCTGCTCCTGAATGTCGGAATGCTCGCGCCAGCCAGAAAACGGTTGATAGTAGTTGGCCGATAAATGCAGGTTTTCACCCCACGCTTCCGCTCCCAACCCGGCACGCTGAAGGTTTTCATCCAGCAGGTTGTCGTAAAACGTGTTGTAACCCAGCAGCCAGTTTCCGGTTATCCAGCGCTGCCCGACCCCGGCATGACTCACCAGCCCGTCCGTTTGTTGCGTCAGGCCAAGCTGACTCCAGCTCAAATACCGGTTGTTGTCGCGCCAGGGAATAAACCAGCGTCCGCTGCTGCCGTTAAATTTGCCATTTTCATCGACCAGTAAATCCGCGCTGGCATTACCCCAGGGGGAGAGCCACGATTCAATCTGCTGGTTTACCTCCCCGCTCACCGCATCACGCACCTGACCAAATGCGAACTGACGCGCCTGCTCTCCGGTGTTCAAACCATTATCGGTCATACTGGCTTCGCCAAACGCTTTTACCATCTCCGCCAGGTGTTTTTCCCTTTCAGCCGAAGGGTGGGCAAGGCCGAGATCCGGTAAACCGTCGCCATTGTTATCAAAGGGGTTTTTCGCCTGTTGCATAAAAGCATCCGGCGCACCGTGAACGGCTCCGGCCAAAAAAAGGAGGAGTAAAAACAGGGGGCGAAAGCGGGACGATACAACCATCAACGTCGGAAATAAGAACCTGTGTTTATGAAAATACGCTTAATACATTAACGCGATCGGGAGTGAATTACAGCCTTAACGGAAATTTCAGGAATATCCTGAAACTGACTATCGGATGGTACTTCATGTGGCGTAAGCGCCACCCGACGCCTTTATCCCCTCGACCCAATCAATGTCTTCAGCTCCGGTACACACGATCCGCAGTTCGTGCCACAGCGCAATGTTGCCCCCAGTGCCGCAGCGGAATCACACCCTCCGGCAATCGCCTCACGTATTGCATTTTCACCCACGCTAAAGCAGCTGCAGATGATCCGCCCCGGATCCACGCGCGTCCCCGGGTTTTGCCCGTTCAGCAGCGCATGGCGTTCAGCAAGCTGCACGGGGGCGTTACGAAATGCCTCTTCTATAAACGTATGTGCCAGCGCCGGCAGTTCTGTACCTTCCCAGTAACCGAGCATCAGCTCACCCTGATGCCAGGCCAGTACGCTACTGCGTTCGCCGGTCTGGGCGATTTGCATCTGCCAGCCCCGGGCCGTGCAGTAGTTCATCACCCATTCCAGCAGCGGCTTATCACCTGCAATCGTCAGACGTGAGGCTTTGCGCCACCAGTAAACGGAAGACGGCAGTTCCGGCAGCGTGCGGGCGTAAAGTTCACCCTGCCAGCCGGGCTGCCAGGGCATGATCCTCACGGCCGTTTGTTTGCTTTCCGGCTGACCCGAGAGCGGATCGCAGCGCCCTTCCACCAGCGTATTCACTTTTCCCTGACGGGCGAAACACCCATTCCAGTGCATCGGCACAAACAACTCCCCCGCCCGCAGTCCATCGTGGATGCGAGCCCTGGCAACCATCACCCCGCGCGGTGAGCTGATCCGCGCCAGCTGCCCGTCGTGCAGTGCAAACCGCGTGGCATCGGTAGCACAAATATCGACAAACGGCTCGGCGATATGTTGCATCAGTCTGGCGACGTACCCCGTGCGGGTCATGGTGTGCCATTGATCGCGAATGCGCCCGGTGTTTAACAGCAGAGGATAAAGTGCATCCACGGTAGCGGCGTGTGACGTCGGCTCAACGGGCACAATCTGCCGGCGCGGAAAATCCCCTGCCGACCACTGGTATGGCTCCAGAGCATCCCATTCATCGCGGGTGAGCGCAGCAAGTTCGCGCAAGTTCAACGCCCGCTCGCCGTTATTTTCAAATGCCGTAAGCGCCGCATGTTCGCAAAAAATCTCCTGCGGATGTGTCCAGGCAAACGCCTCGCCGTAGCCCAGCTGTTTCGCCACCTGAGCGATGACCCACCAGTCCGGTTTTGCCTCTCCCGGCGCAGGCAGGAAGGCACGCTGGCGTGAAATACGCCGTTCAGAGTTGGTCACCGTGCCGTTTTTCTCTCCCCAGCCCAGTACCGGGAAACGGATATGGGCAAACCGGCTGGTATCGGTTTCCTCCATCACCTCAGACACCATCACCAGTGGACAGCTCGCCAGCGCCTGACACACCGCGTGACTGTCCGGCAGCGACACGGCCGGGTTGGTGCCCATAATCCACACCGCTTTCACCTCACCACGGGCAATGGCATCAAACAGCTCTACCGCCATCAGCCCTGGCGTTTGCGCCAGCCGCTCAGTTCCCCAGAAACGTGCCACTCGCGAGAGATCGTCCGGTTCAAAGTTCATGTGTGCCGCCAGCTGATTCGCCAGGCCGCCCACTTCCCGCCCTCCCATCGCATTTGGCTGTCCGGTCAGCGAAAACGGACCACAGCCCTGTTTAGCAAATTTTCCGCTGGCAAGATGGACGTTGATGATGGCATTACACTTGTCGCTGCCGCTGGAGGACTGGTTGATCCCCATCGTATAGAGCGTGATGGCGCGCGGAGCAGTGAGAAACCAGTCGTAAAAAGTGCCAATCTCTTCCGGCGACAGGCCACAAAACTCCGCCACGCGGGCCATCGGCCACGCGTCAGTGCCCTGGATAACGTTAAGCAAACCGACAAACAGCCCGGCGTCACTGCCGGGTGTGAGCGCCAGATGCAGGTCAGCGATATCGCAGGTGGCGGTTTTGCGTGGGTCGATCACCACCACTTTCATCTCCGGATTAGCCTGCCGCGCCTGTACCAGCCGCTGATACAACACCGGGTGCGTCCATGCCGCATTCGACCCGACCAGCACCACCAGATCGCTGTTTTCCACATCGTCATAGCTGCACGGTACAATGTCTTCACCAAAGGCTCGCTTATAGCCCACCACTGCCGACGACATGCAGAGCCGCGAGTTGGTATCAATATTCGCCGCGCCGATAAACCCTTTCATCAGCTTGTTGGCGGCGTAATAGTCCTCGGTTAACAGCTGGCCAGACGCGTAAAACGCCACGGCCTGCGGCCCCCAGGTGTCGATGACCTCCCGCAGTCGTTCGCCTGCCGTACTCAGCGCCTCTCCCCACTCCACCTGATGACCGTCGACAACGGGACGCAATAAGCGCCCCTGCAGCCCGGTGGTTTCACCCAACGCCGAACCTTTTACGCAAAGCCGACCGCTATTTGCGGGGTGGTTTTCATCTCCCCGCACAGCGATCTTATCGTCCTCGACTCTGGCGACCACACCACAGCCCACCCCGCAGTAAGGGCACGTTGTTCGGGTTTCATTCATGATGCCTCCGCCCGCATCACCAGCGCATCGTTACCGACCCACACCTTGCCGTTCTCTATTTTCACCGGCCAGGCGCGCACCGCCGGTTCACCATTGTCGATCTGGCAACCATCACGCAGGCGAATGCGCTGTTTGTAGAGCGGGGAGATCACCACCGGCTCTCCTCCCGCATCACCGAGAATGCCGCGTGAAAGCACGTTTGCGTTGCTGCCCGGCTCCAGATCGTCAAGGGCATAGACAGACTTGCCAAAACGGAACAGTGCGATGTGTTTGCGTCCCAGCCGTGCGCCAATCCCCGCCTGCTCCGGAATATCATCGATGCCACAAATTTCCTGCCAGCGCTTGCTGTCATCCGTCGTGGTGCCGTTCACTGCGGTACGGAACAGCGCCAGCCGGTTTGGATCGTTAAGCGTGGTTTGCCATTCGCACTGATATGTCTCCACCACCCGGGCCATCTCCTGCTCAAGTTCGTGGGCAATACCCAGGCTATCGTTGAGGATCACCTCACGCAGGTAGTCGAGTCCCCCTTCCAGGTTGTCCATCCAGGTGCTGGTGCGTTGCAGGCGATCCGCCGTGCGGGCATAGAACATCAGGAAACGATCGACGGTACGGATCAACGTTTCGTCATCCAGATCGCTGGCAAACAGATCCGCATGGCGCGGTTTCATGCCGCCGTTGCCGCACAGATAGAGGTTCCACCCCTTGTCCGTGGCAATAACGCCAACGTCTTTACTCTGCGCTTCGGCGCATTCACGGGTACAGCCGGACACCGCCATTTTGATTTTATGCGGAGAACGCAGGCCTTTATAACGATGCTCCAGCTTCACCGCGAGGCCGGTGGAATCCTGTACGCCGTAACGACACCAGGTCGAGCCGACGCAGGATTTCACCGTACGCAGCGACTTACCGTACGCATGCCCGGTTTCAAACCCGGCCTCCACCAGTGCCTGCCAGATCTCCGGCAGTTGGTCGAGCGTGGCACCAAACAGGTCAATACGCTGCCCACCGGTGATTTTGCTGTACAGGTTATAGCGTTTCGCGATCTGGCCGATGGCGATCAGCCCGTCGGCAGTCACTTCCCCCGCAGGCATGCGCGGCACAATGGAATAGGTTCCGTCCTTCTGGATATTGGCAAAATAGCGGTCGTTGGTGTCCTGCAGCGGCAGATGCGCCGGTTTGAGCAGATACTCATTCCAGCAGGACGCCAGCACCGACCCCACCAGCGGCTTACAAATTTCGCACCCGTGCCCCTGCCCGTAGCGGCTAATCAGTTGCTCAAAAGTGTGGATATGGTTGACGCGCACCAGGTGGTAAATCTCCTGGCGTGAGTACGGGAAGTGTTCACAGATATCTTTTTTCACCTCCACACCCTGCTCCGCAAGCTGGAATTCCATCACCTGTTTTACCAGCGCACTGCACCCCCCGCAGCCGGTTGCCGCTTTGGTACACTGCTTGATGGCCCCGATATCCGTCGCACCGGCACTCACTGCCTGGCAGATATCGCCTTTACTGACGTTATGGCAGGAGCAGATCTGCGCACTTTCCGGCAACGCCGCCACGCCGAGCACTTTTGGCGCACTGCCGGAGAGCGCGGGTAAAATCAGCGTTTCTGGCTCTTTTGGCAGACTGATACCGTTGAGCATCATCTGCACCAGTGTGGCGTATTCACTGGCATCGCCCACCAGCACACCGCCTAACAGGGTTTTGCTGTCATGGCTGACCACAATTTTTTTGTAGATTTGCTGTGGGCCGTGCGTCCACTGGTAGCTTAATGCGCCTGGCGTACGGCCATGCGCATCGCCAAACGAGGCCACATCCACCCCGAGCAGTTTCAGTTTGGTGCTCATATCGGCTCCGGCGAATGATTTCTCCTCACCCGCCAGGGCCGCGGCGGCAACGCGAGCCATCTGGTAGCCAGGCGCAACCAGACCAAAAATTTTGCCCTCCCAGAGCGCACACTCTCCGATGGCAAAGACGTCTTTATCGGAAGTCTGGCAGTGCGTATCAATGCAGATCCCGCCTCGCTCGCCAGTGAGCAGACCGCTGCTACGGGCCAGCGCATCCTGCGGACGAATCCCCGCTGAGAAGACCACCATATCGGTTTCCAGCTGCTCCCCCCCGGCAAAGCGTAATACCAGCCCGTCGTCCGTTGAGGCGATTTCGGTGGTGGCTTTACTGGTGTGAACCCCTACGCCCAGCGCCTCGATTTTTTTACGCAACATTGAAGCGCCATCGTTGTCGAGCTGCACCGCCATCAGGTTGGGGGCAAACTCCACCACATGCGTTTCCAGCCCCAGCTGCTTCAGAGCGTTTGCCGCTTCCAGCCCGAGCAGACCGCCGCCGATCACCACCCCACGACGGGCACCGTCAGCATGCGCAGCAATGTTGTCGAGATCGTCCAGCGTACGGTAGACAAAACAGCCCGGGAGATCGTTGCCCGGCACGGGGGGAACGAACGGATACGATCCGGTTGCCAGCACCAGTTTGTCCCAGTGGGTTTCATGCCCGCTGGCCGTGCGCACCACATGAGCCTCACGATCGATAGCAACCACCTGCTGCGACAGGCGCAGCTCAATGCCGTTATCAGCAAAGAAATCCCCGGCCACCAGCGAGAGTGATTCCGCGCTACGCCCGCCAAAATACTCAGACAGATGGACGCGGTCATAGGCGGCGTAACGTTCCTCGCCAAAAACGACAATCTGGTATTGCTGGTGCAAATTGCGGCTAACGCAATCTTCAAGAAAATGATGGCCGACCATACCGTGTCCAACCACCACCAGAGTAGGTTTTGTCATAGCTTTCTGTCCTGCAACCTGCGGTTGCGTTGTGAAACGATCGAACAGCCAGTCCGCGTGAGCAGGAGCTGCCGTTGCCAGTAAATCGGTAAAGGTTGCCGCGCTACGGCAATCCCCCATCAGCAGCACGCCAGCCAGCACGCCGCGATGGATCAATAAACGACGGTAGTGGCGCGTCAGTGGGTCCCATGAGCTCCAGACCACATCGTCGGGCTGCGCGGTGGCACGCCCGAGGCTGAACAACGCCATGCCGGTCACCTTGAGCCGCATCCCGCTGTCGTTGAGCGCAAAGGGTGCAGTCTTCTCCCCGGTCAGTCGGGCCGCGAGGATATCCGCCTGTGCCAGGCAAGGGGCGACGAGGCCAAACGTCTGGCCGTCAATTTCGCAGCATTCACCAATAGCGCTAATATTCGGTGCGGAGGTCTGCATCTGCGGATCCACCACAATGCCGCGCGCGCAGTGAACGCCGCTGGCTTTTGCCAGGGTGATGCGGGGCTGCACGCCGGTGGCGAGCACCACGCGCGTGGCGTGAAGCTGACGCCCGTTCAGCAATGTCACCGAATCGGCCGTCACGGCAGTGATGCCTGACGACAGTTCACAGCGAACACCGCGCTCCGCCAGCGCCTCTTCAAGCAGCACACCCGCCTGCTGATCCAGCTGTTGCTCCATCAACCACGCACCACGATGCACAATGGTGACGTTGTCACAAGTCAGGGCAAGCGCCGCTGCCGTTTCAACGCCCAGAACACCACCGCCCAACACCACTGCCGGACCTGACCTGTCGAGAATGGCGCGGGTATCCGCAAGCGTGCGAAAGGTCAACACGTGCGGCGCATCACCTCCGGGTATTGGCGGCACAACGGGTATTGACCCGGTGGCAAAGACCAGTTCATCCCACAACAGCGTCTGGCTTTGGGTGTGAACTGTCCGCGCCGCCACATCCACAGCAGTGACCTTTTCCCCTCTCAGCACCGTGACGCCGCGTTCGCGATACCAGTTGTCATCCTGCAGACGGATCGTTGCCGCCTGTTTTTCACCACCGAGAACCGGAGAGAGCTGAATACGGTTGTAAGCATGCTCCTGCTCTTCACCGATGACGGTGATGGCGAAACGACCGGGCGCACGTTCGGTCAGCGAGGCAATCAGCCGCGTTGCTGCCATTCCATTACCGATAATCACCAGTCGCATCGTGGCCTCCTCGTTACGCCGCTTTGGGCTGTTTTTCATAGAGGAAATGGAGGATTTGCTGACGCATATGGTGATAGCGGCTGTCTTCCGCCAGCTGTACCCGGTTGCGCGGGCGTGGCAGGTCAACGTGCAGGATCTCTCCCACGGTTGCCGCCGGGCCGTTGGTCATCATCAGCACGCGGTCAGAAAGCAGGACCGCCTCGTCCACATCGTGGGTGATAAGCACAATGGTGGTGTTCAACGTCTGCTGGATTTGCATCACCGAATCCTGCAGATGAGCACGCGTGAGTGCATCCAGCGCCCCGAAAGGTTCATCCATCAGTAACACTTTCGGCTTCATCGCCAGCGCACGGGCGATGCCAACACGCTGTTTCATCCCCCCGGAAATCTCCCCCGGACGTTTATGCAGGGCATGCCCCATCTGCACTCGTTCAAGATTGTGTTCAATCCACTCCCGGCGTTCAGCCTTGCTCATGGTGCGACGAAACACCTGATCCACCGCCAGTGCGACGTTGTCGAAACAGGTCAGCCACGGCAGCAAAGAGTGGTTCTGGAACACCACCGCACGCTCTGGTCCAGGGCCTGCAATTTCGCGGTTATCGCAAATCAGCCCGCCTTCTGTCGGTAAGGTGATCCCGGCGATAAGGTTCAGCAGCGTCGACTTACCGCAGCCGGAGTGGCCAATCAGGCTCACGGTTTCACCTTCGTGAATATCAAAAGAGACGTTTTGCAGCGCCAGAAACTCCCCGCTGGCAGTGGAAAAACGCTGGCTCACGGCCTGTACCTGAATTAACGGTTTCATAGTCACTCCTTATTTTTCCTGCCAGCTAAAGCGACGGGCGATCAGCATCAATCCCTGCTCCAGCAGCAACCCGACCACGCCAATAATGACGATGGCGATGAGAATGTTTTCGACGTTGAGGTTGTTCCACTCATTCCAGATCCAGAAACCGATCCCTAACCCCCCGGTCAGCATCTCGGCGGCAACAATCACCAGCCAGGCAATGCCGATGGACAGGCGTACCCCGGTCAGTACCGCCGGAAGAACCGCCGGAAAGAGGATGCGACGCATAACCGTCCACTCAGAGAGTTGCAGCACACGGGCAACATTGAGGTAATCCTGTGGAATACGACGCACCCCTTCGGCGGTGTTGATCACCATTGGCCAGATCGAGCAGATGAAAATCGTCCAGCTCGATGCCGGTTCCGCTTTCTGGAACAACAGCAGGCCAATGGGCAGCCATGCCAGCGGGCTGACCGGGCGTAACAGGGCGATCAACGGGCCAAACATGCGGGAGAAAAAGGTGAAGCGACCAATCAGAAAACCCAGCGGAATACCTGCCAGCGCCGCCAGACCAAAGCCCACCGCCACGCGCTGCAGTGAGGCGAGTACGTTCCAGCCGATGCCCATATCATTTGGCCCGTCGCGGTAAAACGGGTCGGCAAACAGGGTTAAGGCGGAATCCAGCGTGCTGAGCGGAGTCGGGAAGCCTTTACTGTTAATCGCCGCCAGTTGCCACAGCAACACCAGTAACCCCAGGCCGAGAAACGCCGGAATGATGCGCTGTAAAACGTCATTAAGACGGCGCGTAAACGCTGGCGCACGACGGCGAACCTGTACCGGTGGCAGGCTAATCACCTCCCCACTCACCGGCGTTTTTTCTTTGGATGTCGTACGTTGCAGATGCTGCATAATCAGGCCCCTTTACGGTGAATAGCGAAGCGGTTGGCGTATCCTTCCGGATCGGTGCCGTTCCAGACGGTACCGTCCATCAGGGTGCTGCTGCGATACGGTGACGACGGCGCGGTAATACCACCCACTGCCGTGGCGGCATCCTGCCAGACCGACGTCTGGTTAATGCGTTGTGCGATTGCCGCGTAGTCTGGCGCGGTTTTGAGCAAGCCCCAGCGACGAAACTGGGTTAAGAACCACATGCCGTCGGAGTGATACGGATAGCTGACGGCACCGTCGTTGAAGAAGCGGATCGGATGCGCATCCTGCCAGCGTTGACCAATCCCGTTGTCGTACTCGCCGAGCATCCGCCCGGTGAGATACTGCTCTTTGGTGTTCAGCCACGCCCGGCGAGAAAGGAGCTGCGCAGTTTCACGTTTGTTTTCCGGGGAGGCATCGATCCAGCGGGCGGCATCCAGCACCGCGCTGACCAGAGCCCGCGCGGTATGCGGATTTTTCTCTACCCAGTCTCGACGCGTACCGAGAATTTTTTCCGGATGATCCGCCCAGACAGACTGGGACGTTGCAGCAGTGAACCCGATACGATCGTTAATGGCGCGTGCATTCCACGGCTCGCCGACGCAAAAACCGACCATGTTGCCAATGCGCATGTTCATCACCATTTGCGGGGGCGGAACCACCACGGTACGGATGTCGTCGAACGGATTAATGCCCGCGCTGGCCAGCCAGTAGTAGAGCCACATGGCGTGCGTCCCTGTCGGGAAGGTGTGCGCAAAGGTGTACGTCCCTGGAGCCTGTTGTCCGATCAGCTTTTTCAGCCCGTCGGGATCGCGAACCCCCTTCTCCGCCAGGTCACCTGAGAGCGTAATTGCCTGACCGTTCTGGTTGAGCGTCATCAGGTTCGCCATTGGCTGCGGCTTACCCGCAATGCCCAGTTCCAGCCCGTATAACAGGCCGTAAAGAATGTGTGCAGCATCCAGTTCACCGGCCACCAGTTTGTCGCGTACTGCCGCCCAGCTCGCCTCTTTCGTCGGTACAATGGTAATGCCGTATTTTTTATCGAACCCTTTCAGCGCCGCGATCGCCACCGGGGCGCAATCGGTCAGCGGGATAAACCCGATACGCACTGTCTCCAGCTCCGGTTTATCCGACCCTGCCGCCCACGCAGCCTGCATGACACCCGGTAACAACATTGCGCCACCCGCCAGCATGCTGGCCTGCAAAAACCGCCGTCTCGACACATCCGCCATGACCCACTCCTGAAAAAAAGACAAAAAAAAAGCGCCCGACGGTGCCGGAGCACCGTTGGACGCCTTTATCCCGAAGACGCATGCACCGCCGTTGGCGCATCGTCAAAAATGGTTAATTTGTTAATGCAAAGGGAATGCCAGTTTTTAACCCGCGGTTTTGCTGGTGGTTGCCAGAACGGGCACGCGTTGACGCACCTCAATCAGGCACAAAATGCCCACAACTTGTGCAACTACTCCTTTGGTGTTACCTGCCACAACGTCTTCACGGTAAGCAAAGCGCGGGCGATATCCACCATGCGTTGATTCTTGTCCATCGCCATTTTACGCAGGGCAGTCCACGCCTGCTCTTCGCTCATGCTCTGGTGCATCATCAGCACGCTTTTGGCTTTATCAATGGTTTTGCGCTCCTCGAGCGTATCGCGCAAAGAAGCAAGCTGGCGGGAGAGTTGCTCTATTTCGCGCGCCTGCTGGCGAACCAGGGGTAGCAAGGGTTTATCCGGGTAATGCACAAGGGGATCGTCGTGCTCATCGGCCGGTACCGTAATGTCGTCGTCACTCTGGATGCGCTCATCCACTGCGATCATCAGATCGGCAATCGCCACCTCCTCCAGCGTGCGCAGGTGCTCAAGACGTGTCGTTTGCAGGGAAAACCAGTTCAGCGCGGTGTCACCGTTATCCGCGGCAGGCTGGCGGGTACAGGCCACGCGTCTGAGCTGTTCGATCTCACGCTCTGGCAGGCAGTTGAGGGAGAATGTGTTCTGCACGTCGGCATGACTGTGCGACAAAAAAACCTCAAAACAGGCCTGCTGACCGTCAATGCGGTCAACCAGTCTCTGGCGGGTGTCATCATTAAAATTCCCCAGCGTGAAACCGATGGCACCCAGCGCCCGCTCTTGTCCCACCAGTTCTTTGCCCTGCATCAGGCTATAGAGCGCGACAAAACGGCCTGCAATTTGCGGATCGTCAATGCTGTCATTGAGCTGTGGCACGATACTGAGCAGATGGCGAAGCATGCGACAGTAGTGCTCCATCGCCTGCGGTGACGTGATGGTTTGCTTATTCACCCCGTCACGCAGGGCAGGCAGTATTTCCAGGCTGAGCAGTGCGCTGGCGATACGTTCGCAGACGGCACTGCCTGGCATTGGGGTGTGCTTTTCAAGCATGTCATAAAGCGCGGCGAGATTTTCATCCACCAGACCCCGGCTGGCTTTGCATTCAGGCGCGTACAGCTTACCCTGTGAGCAGAGCCAGACGTTAGATGCCCCACGCTCGCACTGTAGCATATGCACCAGCCGACTGATGCCGCTCACCAGCACACCCAGCTGTGCCAGTTTGCTGAGCTGCTCCCGGCGCATCACTCTTGCGCGCTGGAACCATTCGGTTGCACCTGGCGTACTGCCAGCCATTAATGTCATGCTTACTCTCCCGGATAGCGAATCTCCGGAGAAATAAGCAATATTCGTGCCTTATCAAAGAACAGGAGTCAACATGCAGAAGATTGTGATCGTCGCCAACGGCGCGGCCTACGGCAGCGAATCCCTTTTTAACAGCCTGCGTCTGGCAATCGCACTGCGCGAACGGGAGAGCAACCTGGCGCTACGTCTCTTTTTAATGTCGGATGCCGTCACTGCCGGGCTGAAGGGGCAAAAACCCGCAGAAGGGTACAATATTCAGCAAATGCTGGAGATCCTGACTGCGCAAAATGTACCGGTCAAACTGTGTAAGACCTGCACCGACGGGCGCGGCATTACCGGGCTACCGTTGATTGAGGGGGTTGAAATTGGAACCCTCGTCGAGCTGGCAGAGTGGACGCTGGACGCCGATAAAGTATTAACATTTTAATAATAAATCCGAAAAAATATTATTTTCTTATGGACGCGGTTTCAGCATCAAGTTTACCTGCCAGGTTGCCGATAGGCATGAAAACAACACAGCAGGTATTTTACTTATGTTCAGATCCATTCGTGCACGCATCATTGCCGCGACGACAGGTTGTCTGGTCGTCGCGCTTCTTCTCAATACCGTTATAAACTTCCAGGTCACGCGCCAGGATAACCAGCAATCACAGCGTGATATTCTGAACAGCACCAGTGCCAGCCATAACATGGCGATTGCGGACTGGGTACACAGCAAAATGACGGTGATCGCCTCGGCGCAGACTGTTGCGCTGAGTGACGACCCGGTTCCGGTGTTTAAACAACTCGCCCAGGCGGGTGGGTTTACTAACGTTTATGTTGGCTATACCAGCAAAACGGCGAAATTCTCCGATCCCGCCGGTGTTCCTGCGGATTACGACCCTACCATTCGACCGTGGTATCAGCAGGTAGTCAGCGCTGACGCCCCCGTCGTGACAGCGCCTTACGTTGATGCAGGCACCGGGAAACTGGTGGTGACCTTTGCCGTGCCGGTGAAAGAAAACGGCTCACTGAAAGCGGTCGTCGCCGGTGACGTAGCAATGGACAGCGTGGTGGCTAACGTGCGCGGGATCCATCCTACTCCGGCCAGCAGCGGCTTGCTCCTTGACAGCGATGGCACCGTCATTGCCGCGAACGATCCGGCCCTGACCCTGAAACCCTTTGGCGAAACCATCAAAGACACCGATTTTGCGGCCCTGAAAAGCGGTAACCCGGTTGACGGGTCGCTCAACGGTGTCGAAAAAACCTTCATCGCGACGGCGGTTCCGGGTACCCACTGGATGTTGATCGTGGCGCTCGACAACAGCGATGCCACCTCCGGCATGCGCTCGCTGCTGAAAGCGTCAGCACTGTCGCTGGTGATCCTGGCACTGTTGAGCGGTGCAATTGTTCACTTCCTGATTGCCCGCCTGCTCAAACGGTTGTCCGATATCCGCGACGCGATGAACAACATTGCTAACGGAACTAACGACCTGTCACAGCGTCTGCCAGATAACGGCGAGGATGAAGTGGCGCAAATCGCACATGCATTTAACGCCTTCAGCGATAAGCTCTCGGTGGTAATGGTTCAGCTGCGAGATGCCAGCGCATCGGTGAAAAACGCCGCACAGGAAATTGCCGCCGGTAACCAGGATCTCTCCGGGCGTACCGAGCAGGCCGCCTCCAGTCTGCGTGAAACCGCCAGCGCCGTCGAAGAGATCACCGCTTCGGTGACCCAGTCGAATGAGTCTGCGGCAGAAGCCAACGATCAGGCAAGCAAGGCCTCTGCGGCCGCCTCACGCGGTGGCGAAGTGGTATCTCAGGCCATCAGCACCATGCAGTCTATCGAAGTGGCGTCAGCGAAAATTGGCGATATTACCAGCGTAATTGACGGCATTGCTTTCCAGACCAACATTCTGGCACTGAACGCCTCGGTGGAAGCGGCCCGTGCCGGGGAACAAGGCCGTGGGTTTGCGGTGGTTGCGGGTGAAGTGCGTAACCTGGCCAGCCGCAGTGCTCAGGCGGCAAAAGAGATCAAAACGCTGATCGACTCCACCACCAACAGCGTGGCAACCGGCTCTCGCTACGTTCACCTGGCAGGGGAAAGCATGAATGAGATCCGCTCCAGCATCGGTAGCGTTTCGGGCATCATGCGTGAGATTTCCATTGCCACCAGCGAGCAGATGAAAGGTATTCACGAGATTAACCATGCAGTTACCCATCTCGACAGGATGGTACAACAGAATGCTGAGCTGGTGGTGCAATCCGCCGCTGCAGCCAGCGCCCTGCAAAGCCAGGCGGGTGACCTTGCTGAAACAGCCGGACATTTCCGCATTTAATTTTCTTCTGACGCGCGTTAGCCTGGTGAAACGCGCGTCAGCTGAAAGCTTTCAGGTGTTTTGTCATTTTTGTTTAAATGTTATGCCATTTTTTGATCAAAATCAGCATCCCACCCCCTCCCCTTTGGTGTTATGCAGTGAGTGAATTGTGAACAACATCACGCTCGGAATGGGTTGCAGGGAGAGCGTTGTTTAAGACGACGGGGTAAAAAATGGCACTGGTTAAAACAAGTTTGAAACTGTTTGGCGGGGATACAATAGTGGTTCGTTGCTCAGAGCGCTGCCGTATTCATCTGATGAGTTCAAAAGCGCAGCGGCAATCGCAGGCAGACATTCTGACCGTACAGGATGACAAAGCGTGGCTTACTGTGCCGTATACCGGCACATGGGATGTTCTGATTGACAGCCACAGCCAGTCGCTGGAGCATTCAGTCAGCTACGTTGCGGCATAATACACGAACGCCCGGTCTGCTCTCTTGCAGCCGGGCGTATTGTCAGGCAAAACCCGGGTGCAGCGGGTTATTCAGCACATTTCCTTCCAGCAGCGCTTTCACCTTCACCACCAGTTCATCCAGACAATCGTCCTTCATGCCGAGGCGCGTCAGTTCCTGATCGAGGGAAAAAAGATACTGTGCATTAGTACCCAGCGGCCCGCTGGCGGCAGCAATTAACGGAGCAATTACCTGCGTGCGGGTATCCGCTTCATACAGCGGATGGCGCGGATCCATAATAAACACCAGCGCATTGACGGTGCGACCGTCGTCAAGCTCCAGCTTGCACCAGCCTGGCATATAGCAGCCGGTGATCATCTCGCGCTTCCACAACAGCGTCAGCTCATCTTCCAGAGTTGCATCCGGCAGACGGTATGCCACGCCCGTGGTGCGTCCGCCCTCTTTCAGTGCAAGCATGCGTCCTGGCTGACAGGCACTTCCGCGCCCGGCGGTCAGGCGCAAACAAAATGCGCGGTGCCAGCCAGGGAGCGTACCTGTTGCTGATTCAATAAATTCCAGAGCCGGGTTCCACATCAGCGAACCGTAGCCAAAAATCCATACCGGGCCATCATCCGGGCGACACGCCAGCGTAGCAGCGAGCGATGCTGCACGTTGTTCAGCCGACCAGAGAAGCGATTCCTCAATAGCACCAAATGCCGTCTTACAATCTGCCTTCATTAAGAAATCACGCGTTAACACTTTACACCTCCGCCACTGCATGCTTCCTTGCGACATCTGTAATTCGCCTTCCCGGCATTATGTGCTGGTCATTTTGCCAGCAGTTAATTAACGATAAGCAATTCACAGGCCAGTTGCAATACAACGGAAGTTCAACCGCCTGAAAAGTCAAAACAAAGGCAGCTAATTATTTCATGGCGGGAAGCTCATTTGGCATGTTATCTGGTAACGTATACTTCATTTTATATAGTATCACTACGTCCTGTTTTCACTACTGAATAGCGCTTTTCTGTCGCTAATAAAGATTGAAATCATGAATTATTACAATCATTAATTGACTGTTATTTAATGTTTATTCATAAAAGAGTCGCTATTATGTCACTCTGAATGGCAATGTCCTTATCAAGGTAAAATTAAGTAAAAATTAAAGGGAATTTAACAGAGTTCTGTTAGTTTAACGCCCTCAAAATTCTATCTATAATTACAAGCACCTGCATTGATGGAGAAGCACATGACAGCAACACACGAGGCGGTAAAGACCCGCCACAAGGAGACGTCTCTCATTTTCCCGGTTCTGGCGCTGGCGGTGCTGCTCTTCTGGGGAAGCAGTCAGTCACTGCCAGTGGTGGTTGGTATCAATATTCTCGCGTTGGTGGGGATCTTAAGCAGTGCCTTTAGCGTGGTACGCCATGCCGACGTCTTAGCCCACCGTCTGGGCGAGCCATATGGCTCATTAATTTTAAGTCTTTCCGTTATTATTCTCGAAGTCAGCCTGATTTCCGCGCTAATGGCAACCGGGGATGCTGCCCCCACGCTAATGCGCGACACGCTCTATTCCATCATTATGATTGTAACGGGCGGTCTGGTGGGTTTCTCTCTGTTATTAGGTGGCCGTAAATTTGCCACCCAATATATGAACCTGTTTGGCATTAAACAGTATCTTATCGCCCTGTTCCCGCTGGCCATTATCGTGCTGGTCTTCCCGATGGCACTGCCTGGCGCGAACTTCACTACCGGGCAGGCCTTACTGGTGGCGCTGATTTCTGCGGCTATGTATGGCGTATTCCTGCTTATTCAGACCAAAACGCACCAGAGCCTGTTTGTATACGAGCATGAAGATGATAGCGACGACGACGATCCGCACCACGGTAAGCCGTCCGCCCACAGCAGCCTATGGCACACCGTTTGGCTCCTTGTGCATCTGATTGCGGTTATCGCCGTGACCAAGATGAACGCGAACCCGCTGGAGACACTGCTAACTGAGCTGAATGCTCCGGTGGCGTTTACCGGTTTCCTGGTGGCGCTGCTCATTCTCTCCCCTGAAGGGCTGGGGGCGCTGAAGGCGGTGCTGAGCAATCAGGTGCAGCGTGCAATGAACCTGTTCTTCGGCTCCGTGCTGGCGACTATCTCACTCACCGTTCCGGTGGTGACGCTGATTGCCTTTATGACCGGCAACGCGTTGCAGTTTGCGCTGGGCGCGCCAGAGATGATTGTGATGGTAGCGTCGCTGGTGCTGTGCCATATCTCTTTCTCAACCGGACGCACAAACGTGCTGAACGGTGCGGCACATATGGCGCTGTTTGTGGCGTATCTGATGACGATATTTGCGTAGTTTTCATCCGCTGCGGCCTGATGCCCTCACCCAACCCTCTCCCACAGGGTTGAGGGATCCCCACAAATTACAGGTTGGCACAGAATACCCCCTCTCCCTTGAGGGAGAGGGCTGGGGTGAGGGGGAATATAAAGCAGTAGTGGTTATTCCGTTCACTTTATGTTGATTGCTACTCTGTAACGACGATACAAGTGAACGTGCCAGGGCGGTTCACCGCCACCGCCCTGGCAACCCGGGCTCCCGGCAGGAAAATCGCCGCTGCGCGGTACCCTCAGCTTATTCCTTCAGGCTTCGGGTCGGGCATTAGCCTGCATCCCTGCAGGCAATGCCCTCTCGGCGCATCCCTGCGCCTCGCCCCGGCCTTACGGAAACGCTTCGGCGATTTTCAGCCGGACCATGGAGTCGCTATAAGTCTTATATTTCAATGAAATAGTTTAATTGCTTAAGAAGAACAAAATTACTGGGGAACCCTCAGCCCTGCGGGAGAGGGAGAAAACATAAAAAAACCCGCCGAAGCGGGTTTTTTTATTAGTTGCTGGTATCCAGCTCGTCGAAGCTTTTCACCAGATCGTCAATTGCTTTGATCTGTTTCAGGAACGGCTCCAGCTTGTCCAGCGGCAGCGCCGATGGGCCATCGCATTTCGCGTGAGCCGGATCCGGGTGCGCTTCAATGAACAGACCTGCCAGGCCGGTTGCCATACCGGCGCGCGCCAGTTCCGTTACCTGCGCACGACGGCCACCAGACGCTGCACCAAACGGGTCGCGGCACTGCAGGGCGTGGGTCACATCGAAGATCACCGGAGACTGGTTGGACACGTTCTTCATCACGCTGAAACCCAGCATATCCACAACCAGGTTGTCATAACCGAAGTTTGAACCACGGTCACACAGAATAACCTTGTCGTTACCCCCTTCGATAAACTTATCGACGATGTTACCCATCTGGCCAGGGCTTACGAACTGTGGTTTTTTCACGTTGATCACGGCACCGGTTTTCGCCATTGCGGCAACCAGGTCGGTCTGGCGAGCCAGGAACGCAGGAAGCTGGATCACATCTACCACGTCAGCCACTGGCTGCGCCTGCGCAGCTTCATGCACGTCGGTGATCACTTTCACGCCAAAGGTCTGTTTCAGCTCCTGGAAAATCTTCATTCCCTCTTCCAGGCCCGGGCCACGGTAAGAGTTGATAGAGGAGCGGTTGGCTTTGTCAAAAGAGGCTTTAAACACGTACGGAATGCCCAGTTTCTGGGTCACGGTCACGTAGTGCTCGCAAATGCGCATCGCAAGATCACGTGATTCCAGCACGTTCATGCCGCCAAACAGCACGAACGGCAGGTCGTTTGCCACGTTGATGTCACCAATGCTAACCACTTTTTGTTTCATAGGATCGCCTTATTCAGGTGTGAATCGGAATTAAGATTAATGCAGTGTAATTTGTTTGTGCGAGATCGCGTTGATCTGCGCGCGGATCATTTCGCTGATCGGGTCTTCCGGGCATTGCTCCACAAAATAGCTCAAATCATTCAGCGCCACATGCTCACAGTCGAGCTGGGCATAGATAAGGCCACGATCGCGGATTTCGTACGGATCTTCCGGATTAAACTGCAGCAGCACTTCACTGGCACGCAGCGCCAGCTCCATCTGCCGCTCTTCCATCAGCGCAGACTTCAGCGTATCCAGCAGCTTGCGGATAACCTCTGAGTTATCGGCTTCGTCGAGATCTTCGTTGAAGAGTTCGGCCACCGGGCTGATATTACCTTTCAGCCACACGTCCAGCGTATGTTCATCCAGCGTGTCGCCATTAAATGGATTGATTAACCACATCTCGCCGTCCAGCCACTCCGCCCGCAGGATCATCTGCGTCGGGAAGATGACCGGCACCAGCGGGATATCCAGACGGTGTGCGACCCACAGCAAAATAGAACCCAGCGCCACAGCGCTGCCCTGACGATTTTTTAAGACCTGGTCCAGCCATAATGCGTCAGACAGGCGATACACGCCACGCGTGTCGCAGAAACCCCATTCGCCGTAGAAAAGCTCAATAAGCTTCTCTAATTGCCAGTCCTGCGGGCGCGCCTGATTGATCTCTTCACGCGCCAGACTGACCAGATTTTCCAGCTCCGCGTAGACGTACTGCGACGTAAAATCGTCGCGGATCATCTCCGAAATCAGGATCATTCCATCGCAGAGCGGCACTTTGTTAAATTCGAAATCGGCTAAGGACTTCATGACTTACCCCAGTAACGGTATTCTTGTGGTGGCGAGTTTAATGATGATGTACAGCACCACCAGACCCAGCAGAAAGGCAATAAACCCGGTCTGCTGGCTGCGCGGACGACGACGCCCAAGCGCGATAAAACCCAAAACGATGTAGATGATAACGCCAAACAGCTTTTCAGTCAGCCATGTACCTTTATCAGTAAAAGGCAGATAGCCCGTCTTCCACATTAACCCGGCGCCAGAGAGAAACAGCACCGTGTCGATACAGTGTGGTGCAATTCGCACCCAGCGGAGGTCAATCAGTGGATTATTGCTGTAGCGCCACCAGTACCGCACGATGAAAAAACCGATGGTCATCGCAACGGCGAGCAGGTGAACAGTTATCAGCACGGTAAACAGACTCATGACCACTGCCCCAGCGTCAGACGGTCATTGCCGCCGTAATCGCGGCAGGTTTCTACCGCGGTGTACCCTGCTTGCGTAAACAGAGCACGGACAGCTTCTCCTTGCGTCCAGCCATGTTCCACCAGCAGCCAGCCACCGGGAAGCAAATGTTGTCGTGACGTTGTCACAATGTGATCAAGATCGGCTAAACCTTCGTTGGCCGCAACCAGTGCCGTCAGCGGCTCAAAGCGAACATCTCCCTGCGCGAGGTGCGGGTCGTGTTCGTCAATGTAGGGAGGATTACTGACAATCATCTCAAACGCGCGGTTCTCAAGTGCGCTGAACCAGCTGCTTTGCAGCACCGTCACATTGCGGAATCCGAGATGTTCGACATTTCGCTGTGCCAGTGCCACTGCGTCAGGCATCACGTCAACCGCCGTCACGTCGCAGTCCGGGCGTTCGCTGGCAAGCGCCAGCGCAATCGCGCCAGTACCGGTACCGAGATCGAGAATACGACAGTGGTTTGCCGGTAAACGCGCCAGCGCCTGCTCCACCAGACACTCGGTGTCCGGCCGGGGGATCAGGGTGGCGGGTGAGACAAACAGCGGCAATGACCAGAATTCACGCTCACCAACCAGATGCGCCACCGGCTCACCGGTTTTACGCCGGGCAAGCAGCGCGGTAAGTTGTGTTTCCTGTTCAGCAGTCAGCACCGTCTCGCCGAAGGCAAGCAGGTAAGTACGGGTTTTCCCCGTCACATACTCCAGCAAAATTTCAGCGTCGCGTTTAGGGCTTTCACTTTCAGAAAGCGCACTGGCGGCATGGCGTAACCAGTGTTGAAAATCCATTATTCCTGCTCGGACAATGCCGCCAGCTGGTCGGCCTGATATTCCTGCACGATAGGCTCAATCAGCATATCGAGTTTACCTTCCATCGTTTCATCCAGACGGTATAACGTCAGGTTGATGCGGTGGTCGGTCACGCGCCCCTGCGGGAAGTTATAGGTGCGGTTACGATCGCTACGATCGCCACTGCCCAGCAGGTTACGACGGGTAGACGCTTCCGCCTGCTGGCGTTTTGCCACTTCGGCGGCACGAATACGCGCCCCGAGCACGGAGAGGGCTTTGGCTTTGTTTTTGTGCTGGGAACGTTCATCCTGGCACTCAACCACAATGCCGGTTGGCAGGTGGGTAATACGGATTGCGGAGTCGGTGGTGTTAACGTGCTGACCACCCGCCCCTGAGGAACGGAAGGTGTCAATGCGCAGATCCGCCGGATTGATGTCCGGCAGTTCCGCTTCCGGCAGCTCAGGCATGACCGCCACCGTACAGGCGGAAGTGTGGATACGTCCCTGTGATTCGGTAGCCGGAACGCGCTGTACGCGGTGACCACCGGATTCAAACTTCAGACGGCCGTACACGCCGTCGCCGCTGATCTTGGCAATCACCTCTTTGAAACCGCCATGCTCGCCTTCGTTGGCACTCATGATTTCCACGCGCCAGCGACGCGCTTCCGCGTAACGGCTGTACATGCGGAACAGATCACCCGCAAACAGCGCCGCTTCGTCACCGCCGGTACCGGCGCGGACTTCCACGAAGGCGTTACGTTCATCGTCCGGATCTTTTGGCAGCAGGAGCACCTGGAGCTGTTGCTCCATCTCTTCTGAACGCGTTTTCGCGTCCAGCAGCTCTTCCTGCGCCATTTCACGCATTTCAGGGTCGTCGAGCATCATCTGCGCGGTTTCAATATCTTCCTGGACCTGTCGCCAGTCGGTAAAGCATTTTGCAACATCACTTAACTGCGCGTACTCACGCGACAGTGCGCGAAAACGTTCCTGGTCTGCAATAGTCCCGGCATCACCGAGCAGCGCCTGTACTTCTTCATGGCGCTCATGCAGAGCTTCCAGTTTGGCGACGATAGAAGGCTTCATAGGCGTAAATGCACCTTGTAATAGAAAATGGGTATAGCGCGCTATTCCAGCCCGAGGCTGTTGCGCAGAATAGTCAGGCGTTCATCGTCCCCGTCCCGGGCAGCCTGCTGGAGAGATTTGGTTGGTGCATGGATCAGGCGATTGGTCAGTTTCCAGGCCAGATCCTGCAGAATGGCTTGTGCGTCGCCGCCCTGTTCAAGGGCCGCCAGCGCTTTGGCAGTCAGGTCATCACGCACCTGTTCCGCCTGCCCGCGGTAATCGCGGATAGTCTCGCTGACGCTTTGCGCGCGCAGCCAGGCCATAAATTCGCTGGTTTCCTGCTCAACGATGGTTTCCGCCTGAACCGCCGCCGCTTTACGCTGGGCAAGGTTGTGCGAAATGATGCTTTGCAGGTCATCCACGCTGTAAAGATAGGCGTTAGCCAGTTTGCCGACTTCAGGCTCGACATCACGCGGGACGGCGATATCCACCAGCAGCATCGGCTGATTACGACGGGACTTCAGCGCTCGTTCCACCATCCCTTTGCCAATTATGGGCAGCGGGCTGGCAGTAGAACTGATAATAATATCCGCCTCTTTCAGGCGTTCATCGATGTCGCTCAGCGCAACCACCTCTGCGCCCACTTCGTCCGCCAGCACCTGCGCACGTTCGCGGGTACGGTTAGCGATAATCATCTTTTTCACCTTGTGCTCGCGCAGATGGCGCGCCACAAGCTCGATGGTTTCGCCTGCGCCAACCAGCAACACGGTGACAGTCGACAAGGATTCAAAGATTTGACGCGCGAGGGTACAGGCCGCGAAAGCAACAGAAACCGCACTGGCACCAATGTCGGTTTCGGTTCGCACACGCTTTGCCACAGAGAAAGACTTCTGGAACATACGCTCCAGTTCGCTGGCTTTCAGGTGTCCTTTTTGTGAATCTGCAAACGCCTTCTTCACCTGACCGAGAATTTGTGGTTCGCCCAGCACCAGTGAATCCAGCCCGCTGGCCACCCGCATCAGATGGCTGACCGCATCGTTGTCCTGATGCCAGTACAGACTGGTGCGCAGCTCTTCTTCATTGAGATTGTGGTAGTCACATAACCAGCGGATAAGCGCTTCATGCAGGTTGTCCTGCTCTTCCACGCTTAAGTAAAGCTCGGTACGGTTGCACGTCGAGAGTACCACGCCGCCCTGCACCATCGGCTGTGCAAGCAGGCTATCCAGCGCCAGGTCGAGCGTATCCGGCGAAAACGTTACGCGTTCTCGCAGCGAAACCGGGGCTGTTTTGTGGTTAATACCGAGTGCTAATAGGGTCATGTTGAGCGGGAGTAGTACCAGCGTTAATAAGGTTAGCAAGATGCATCATACAGGATGCGCGAGATCAATAAAAGAGACTGCACCCTTTCGGAGTAATAGGTTATACAACGCTTTGAGATAATTTGAACGTAGACGGTGGCACCCTTCAACGCTAGCATTAACAGTTATAACTGCAACGTATCTCAAGGATTTGTCATCATTATGACCCGACTGATTCGCCTGCTGCCTCTGGCGGCGCTGGTTCTGACCGCGTGTTCAATCACCCCACCCAAAGGTCCAGGTAAAAGTCCTGACTCGCCGCAGTGGCGTCAGCACCAGCAAGATGTGCGCAATTTAAGTCAGTATCAGACCCGTGGTGCCTTTGCTTATCTGTCTGACGAGCAAAAAGTGTATGCGCGATTCTTCTGGCAGCAAACAGGTCAGGACAACTACCGTCTGCTGCTGTTAAACCCGCTGGGCAGCACCGAGCTGGAGCTTGTCGCCAAACCAGGTGAAGCGCAGGTAACCGATAACAAAGGCCAGCACTACACGGCCACCGATGCCGAAGAGATGATTGGCAAGCTGACCGGTATGCCAATCCCGCTGAACAGTTTGCGCCAGTGGATCCTTGGCCTGCCGGGTGAGGCGACCGACTACACCCTCGACGATCAGTACCGTCTGAGCCAGGTGAACTACGCCCAGAACGGCAAAACCTGGAAAGTGGTGTACAACGCCTATGACAGCAACAGTAAACCGTCGCTGCCATCCAATATGGAGCTGACGCAGGGCAGCCAGCGCATCAAGCTGAAAATGGACAACTGGATCGTTAAATGATGACCCACTGGCCCTCTCCTGCAAAACTGAACCTGTTTTTATACATCACCGGGCAGCGTGCTGACGGTTACCACACCCTGCAGACGCTATTTCAGTTTGTCGATTATGGCGACACCATCTCCATTGAGCTGCGCGATGACGGCCAGATTTGCCTGCTGACGCCCGTTGAAGGTGTCGCGCACGAAGACAATCTGATCGTTCGCGCCGCGCGACTGCTGATGAAAGCGGCAGCCGACACGGGTCGGTTACCTGCGGGGAGCGGCGCGGATATCCGCATTGAGAAGCGTCTGCCGATGGGCGGTGGTCTGGGTGGTGGTTCGTCGAACGCGGCCACCGTGCTGGTTGCACTGAACCATCTCTGGGGCTGCGGGTTGTCGAAAGACGAGCTGGCGGCCTTAGGGTTAACGCTGGGTGCTGATGTGCCGGTGTTTGTGCGCGGCCATGCCGCTTTCGCGGAAGGGATTGGCGAAATCCTCTCCCCGGTTGAACCGCCGGAAAAATGGTATCTGGTTGCCCACCCGGGTGTCAGCATTCCGACCCCGGTTATCTTCAAAGATCCTGACCTGCCACGAAATACTCCGGTGCGGTCAATAGAAACGTTATTAAATTGTGAATTCAGCAACGATTGCGAGGATATCGCAAGAAAACGTTTTCGCGAGGTTGATGCGGTGCTTTCCTGGCTGTTAGAATACGCGCCGTCGCGCCTGACTGGTACAGGGGCCTGTGTCTTTGCTGAATTTGACACCGAATCCGCCGCTCGTCAGGTGCTTGAGCAAGCGCCGGTTTGGCTGCATGGTTTTGTAGCACGCGGGATGAACACCTCCCCACTACAGCACGCCATTCTGGCGCAGACTGAGTTTCGGTGACAACGTCACCCTGTTCCAGACGTTGCATCGCGCTCATTAATACACCGCCTGGATAGTTTTCGCCTGGCCCGCACAGTTTTTGGCGAAGGTTATCCACCACTGGACGCATGCCTGAGGTTCTTCTCGTGCCTGATATGAAGCTTTTTGCTGGTAACGCCACCCCGGAACTAGCACAACGTATTGCCAACCGCCTGTACACTTCCCTCGGCGACGCCGCCGTAGGTCGCTTTAGCGACGGCGAAGTCAGCGTACAAATTAACGAAAATGTACGCGGTGGTGATATTTTCATCATCCAGTCCACCTGTGCTCCAACAAACGACAACCTGATGGAATTGGTTGTTATGGTCGATGCGCTGCGTCGTGCTTCCGCAGGCCGTATCACTGCTGTTATCCCTTACTTTGGCTATGCTCGTCAGGACCGTCGCGTTCGTTCCGCGCGTGTGCCTATCACGGCCAAAGTTGTCGCTGACTTCCTGTCCAGCGTCGGTGTTGACCGCGTTCTGACCGTTGACCTGCACGCAGAGCAGATCCAGGGCTTCTTCGACGTTCCGGTTGATAACGTATTTGGCAGTCCAATCCTGCTGGAAGATATGCTGCAGCTGAACCTGGACAACCCAATTGTGGTTTCTCCGGACATCGGCGGCGTAGTACGTGCACGTGCTATTGCTAAGCTGCTGAACGATACCGACATGGCCATCATCGACAAACGCCGTCCGCGTGCTAACGTTTCTCAGGTGATGCACATCATCGGTGACGTGGCTGGCCGCGACTGCGTGCTGGTTGACGACATGATCGATACCGGCGGTACGCTGTGTAAAGCAGCCGAAGCGCTGAAAGAACGTGGTGCCAAGCGCGTGTTCGCTTACGCGACTCACCCGATCTTCTCCGGCAACGCGGTGAATAATCTCCGTAACTCCGTTATCGACGAAGTGGTAGTGTGCGATACCATCCCGCTGAGTGATGAGATCAAAGCACTGCCAAACGTACGTACGTTAACCCTGTCCGGGATGCTGGCCGAAGCGATTCGTCGTATCAGCAACGAAGAATCCATCTCTGCAATGTTCGAGCACTGATCGAACACGGCCAAAAAACCCGCTGCGGCGGGTTTTTTTGTCTCTGGTATTTATTTGTATGACTAATGCCTCCTTCACCTGCCATTCACATGACAGATGATGCGCACACGGATAATAGATAATTGTGAAAAATATAGCTTCCTCACATGTTCTGCCCTTTCGCGCCCTCATCGACGCTTGCTGGAAAGAGAAATACACCTCGTCACGTTTTGTCCGTGACCTTATTGCCGGGATCACCGTCGGTATTATCGCCATCCCGCTGGCGATGGCACTGGCGATTGGCAGCGGCGTTGCGCCGCAGTACGGCCTGTATACCTCGGCCGTCGCCGGGATTGTGATTGCGCTGACGGGCGGTTCTCGCTTCAGCGTGTCCGGCCCGACGGCCGCCTTTGTGGTGATCCTCTATCCTGTATCCCAGCAATTTGGTCTGGCAGGCCTGCTGGTTGCTACGCTGATGTCCGGCGTCTTTTTAATTTTGTTCGGTCTGGCCCGCTTTGGCCGGTTGATTGAATATATCCCCCTTTCCGTGACGCTGGGGTTCACATCCGGTATCGGTATCACCATCGGGACGATGCAAATCAAAGATTTCCTGGGCCTGCAGATAACCCACGTCCCTGAGCACTACCTGCAAAAAGTCGGGGCGCTGGTTATGGCGCTGCCAACCGCCAACCTGGGCGATGCCGCCATCGGTATTGTTACGCTGGGGACGCTTATCGTCTGGCCCCGTTTAGGCATTCGCCTGCCAGGTCACCTGCCCGCACTTCTGCTGGGCTGCGCGGTGATGGCTATTGTTAATTTACTCGGCGGGCATGTGGCCACCATTGGCTCGCAGTTCCACTATATTCTGGCAGATGGATCACAGGGCAGCGGCATTCCACAGCTGTTGCCGCAGCTGGTTCTGCCGTGGGATATGCCCGGCTCCAGCTTTACGTTGAGCTGGGATTCACTGCGTGCCCTGCTTCCTGCCGCGTTCTCTATGGCGATGCTGGGGGCGATTGAATCCCTGCTCTGCGCCGTGGTACTGGACGGCATGACCGGCACCAAACATAAAGCGAACAGCGAACTGGTCGGCCAGGGTTTAGGTAACCTCATTGCACCGTTCTTCGGTGGCATCACGGCAACGGCGGCGATTGCCCGTTCTGCGGCAAACGTGCGTGCGGGGGCAACGTCCCCTGTGTCAGCGGTGATCCACTCCGTACTGGTGATCCTTGCTCTGCTTATTCTTGCGCCTCTGCTCTCGTGGCTCCCGCTCTCCGCAATGGCGGCTTTGCTGCTGATGGTCGCCTGGAACATGAGTGAAGCGCATAAGGTGGTTAATCTTCTGCGTCGCGCGCCGAAAGACGACATCATCGTTATGCTCATCTGTATGTCGCTGACCGTCCTGTTCGACATGGTTATCGCCATCAGCGTAGGCATCGTGCTGGCATCGCTGCTATTTATGCGCCGCATTGCAAAGATGACTCGCCTTTCTCCGGTTAACGTTGAGGTGCCGGACGATGTGCTGGTGCTGCGCGTGATAGGCCCGCTGTTCTTTGCTGCTGCCGAAGGTCTGTTTAGCGATCTGGAGTCCCGTATCGCGGGTAAACGCATTGTGGTGCTGAAGTGGGATGCAGTACCGGTGCTGGATGCCGGCGGGCTGGATGCCTTCCAGCGCTTTGTTAAGCGCCTGCCAGAAGGCTGTGAGCTGCGGGTGAGTAACCTGGAGTTTCAGCCGCTGCGCACGATGGCACGCGCGGGTGTGCAGCCGATCCCTGGCCGCCTGACCTTTTATCCGAACCGCGACGCCGCGTTAGCCGACCTGTGATTGGCCTGATGCAGAGAAACGCCTCTGCATCATCACGCCTATCGCCTGCTGTAGCCACCCAAGCACGGCAGGCGTCATCCACGTTCCCTTCATCAGATGTGGCTCCTGCTGCATGGCGGTGCGAAATTTCTGCTGTGTTTCAGGGTTCGTTCCCGCATATGACTGGAACAATGCCAGCCAGTTTTCAGCAAGATGTTGCGCTGCATCAGACGTTGGATCCAGATCTTCGCGCTGCGCCTGGTGCAGTTTCGCCACCAGCGGCGGCCACTCCAGCATGCGGTCAAAATAGTGTGCCCGGGTAAAGGCCATCTCCTCCGGTGACAGATAGTTCTGCCAGATGATGAGTTTTGATTCCGCAAACGCCCGCGTAATGTAATCGGTCATCTCCGCGGTGATCCCCGTCTGTTCCCGCATCTGGGGCTCAGCACAGTGCATCTCGTTCAGACGAGTGAGAAATTCCGGCTTGCCTGCCGTATCCTGCTCCAGACGCACCATCCAGCGCGTAGCCAGATCCATCGCTCGCGGGTCAGAAACCTCAACGCTCAGTTCCTGCAGGGTTTTCACCTCCGTAACCAGCCCTGACCAGATGGCCGCCAGCGCATCTTTTTGCACAGCAAATGGCAACTGCTGTAATTCCTCTTTACTAAACCAGCGATCGTACATATTCATGAACTCCAGAGTCTGTAGCCAGGATTCCAGATCGGGAGCCTCACCGGTGGAAAGCCCGGCACGTAAATCAACAAGTCTGTCGCGTAGCGTGTCAATGCTGCGCAACTGCTTTTCCAGCAAGCTGATTTGTGCATCGAGCAATCCGGCTAACGGGAGTGACTCCTGCTCCAGAAAATCCCTGATTTCAGCAAGTTCCAGCCCTGCTTTTGCCAGCGCCTGAATCATAAGCAGACGCTGCACATCCGCCAGATTATAGAGCCGGTAACCTGCCGCACTTCTGGCCGAAGGGAGCAATACCCCTGTTTGCTCGTAGTGATGCAACGTTCGCACGGTGATCCCGGCACGTTTTGCCAGTTCCCCTACCTGAATCAACATAGCTGCTCCTTTTCTTTGCCAGTGATGCAACTCTGGAGCCTTACGTTACGTGAGGGTCAACCCATCATGCAAAAAAAAAACGACTCCATCTGGAGCCGTTTCGGTGTTCTTTATGTTAACGCACTAGCTGTGCTTATGCTGGTCACGGCGGCAACGTTTATCAAAGTGGCGCACCCACCAGTATCTGTCACTGACCTGCTCATGGCCGCTCACGCGCGCCCCTGCGAGCCACAATACCGCCCCCACAAAGATGCTCAGTACCGCGCCATGCGCGAAGTATTGTGGAAGGTCAAGCTGCGGCAATTGGTTTAAAATAGAATACCCCACACCGGCTACCATCACGAACAGCCCCAACCCCATCAGCACGTTACCGAGTAACGAAGCGTTTCTGCGTTTCATATGTCACCTCCGGAACTTTGGGTTGTAAGGGGAAAAGCCCCTGATCCTTGTGTGTAAAGTATAGACAACACTGCTTTTATGAGTTGCGTGAATGATCACAATAATGGGCAACGCTGGAACAAAAGTTTACAAATAAGCAACTGAACAGATTGAAATTCTAATGGTTCAACTCAGTAATTATTCGTATTTTGCCGTTCCGGTTGCAGAATTTTGTCAAGCGGCTCGCCAGACAGTAAACTACGCGCCAGATCTGGAACCCATTAGGAATTGAATCGTGACGATTAAACTGATTGTCGGTCTAGCCAACCCGGGCGCTGAATATGCTGCCACTCGCCATAATGCCGGTGCCTGGTACGTTGACCTGCTGGCCGAACGGTTACGTGCTCCCCTGCGTGAAGAACCGAAATTCTACGGGTATACCTCACGTATCAACCTTGCCGGTGCCGATGTGCGTCTGCTGGTGCCAACCACGTTCATGAACCTGAGCGGTAAAGCCGTTGCGGCAATGGCGACGTTTTATCGCATCAACCCGGATGAAATTCTGGTTGCCCACGATGAGCTTGACCTGCCTCCTGGCGTTGCAAAGTTCAAGCTGGGTGGTGGTCATGGCGGTCACAACGGTCTGAAAGACATCATCAGCAAACTGGGCAATAACCCTAATTTCCACCGTTTGCGCGTAGGAATCGGCCATCCGGGCGATAAAAACAAAGTTGTCGGTTTTGTGCTGGGTAAACCTCCGGTTTCTGAACAGAAATTAATTGACGAGGCGGTAGACGAAGCGACACGTTGCACCGAAATCTGGCTGAAAGAAGGCTTAACCAAAGCAACAAACCGCTTACATGCCTTCAAAGCGCAATAATCCACGCAATACGGCTTTTTTACCGCGCGGCCTGCGGGTTACGTGTATAATGGGCGTAGTTATTTACTTTTCTTCAATCGGTTATCACTAACGGATTGATTATCAAGACATTAAGGTGATTTAGAAATGGGATTCAAATGCGGTATCGTCGGTCTGCCAAACGTTGGCAAATCCACCCTGTTCAACGCGCTCACCAAAGCAGGTATTGAAGCGGCAAACTTCCCGTTCTGTACCATTGAGCCGAACACCGGTGTTGTACCTATGCCCGATCCGCGTCTGGACCAGCTCGCGGAAATCGTTAAGCCGCAGCGCATTCTGCCTACCACAATGGAATTCGTGGATATCGCGGGCCTGGTTAAAGGCGCGTCCAAAGGGGAAGGTCTGGGTAACCAGTTCCTGACCAACATCCGTGAAACCGAAGCTATCGGTCACGTTGTGCGTTGCTTCGAGAACGACAACATTATCCACGTAAACAACAAAGTGGATCCGGCTGACGATATCGACGTAATCAACACCGAACTGGCGCTGTCTGACCTGGACACCTGTGAACGCGCTATTCACCGCGTACAGAAGAAAGCCAAAGGTGGTGACAAAGACGCGAAAGCAGAACTGGCCGCGCTGGAAAAATGTCTGCCGCAGCTGGAAAACGCAGGCATGCTGCGCGCGCTGAAAAACCTGACCGAAGAAGACAAAGCGGCAATCAAATACCTGAGCTTCCTGACCCTGAAGCCAACCATGTACATCGCCAACGTCAACGAAGACGGTTTTGAGAACAACCCGTACCTGGACAAAGTACGTGAAATCGCTGCGGCTGAAGGTTCTGTGGTTGTGGCCGTTTGCGCCGCCGTTGAATCTGATATCGCAGAGCTGGACGACGCTGACCGTGAAGAGTTCATGGCCGAGCTGGGTCTGGAAGAGCCTGGTCTGAACCGCGTGATCCGCGCAGGCTACGAGCTGCTGAACCTGCAGACCTACTTCACCGCAGGTGTAAAAGAAGTGCGCGCATGGACCATCCCTGTTGGCGCAACAGCGCCACAGGCGGCGGGTAAAATCCACACCGACTTCGAGAAAGGCTTCATCCGTGCGCAGACTATCGCGTTTGAAGACTTCATCACCTACAAGGGTGAACAAGGCGCGAAAGAAGCAGGCAAGATGCGTGCGGAAGGGAAAGATTATGTCGTTAAAGATGGCGACATCATGAACTTCCTGTTTAACGTTTGATTTGTTTTGCATGTATGAAAAATCCACGCTTTGGCGTGGATTTTTTCTGCAAGTAGGATAGAAATAAAAAAATCAATCTCTCTAAATAAACTAACTAATTATTAGCAAGTTTAGTTTGGCTAGTATTAAATTTAAAAAACACCTTCTTTGAGATGATGATCTTTAACCCCCCCCCAAGGATCGTCTAACAAAAATTTAGCATCAACAGCACCTTTTGACGGTACAAGGGAGAAATTATAATAAATTTCATCTCCTTCGCAAATCTCATAATAAAGTGAATAAATTTCACCGCATAAATCCAAATTTAAATCAAATTTCTCAGTTGCAGAAGCGACTTGCAACTTATGTTTGTCGGTCACAAAAAATGGAACAACAATGCGGCGTTGAGCATTTTCATCTAGTTTGAACACATTCTCTACTTTGATATTGACGTTGGCTCCAAACGCGTCCTCTGGCAACGGATCGAAGATAACATAATCCTTATGAATAACAGCGCCTTGAGAAATATTACCTTGCCCCCACTGACTCAATTTTTCATCATAGTCTCGGGATCGTAACAATATCTGACTATGCGAAATCAGCAGGTCAACTGTTTGTATATTTTTGTCACTCATTATATTACCTCAACTTTTATTCTTGTTCCATCAGGCAGTTCTGATAAAACATTACCAATGCTTGAACCTGCACCACGGTTATCGCTAGGATCGATATATCTCACACTAGCCCCATCACCGCCTTCTTTAAACATCGCCATAGGCCATTCATCGCGATCATAACCTGGCTTAGTTTTGATATTTTTTAGACTCGTTTTCCTATTAGTTTTAGCAGAGCCACGTTGGATTGTCACAACTCTTGCGTGTCCTAATTTAATAGCATCTGAAATGTGACCAAACGTTGCAGGATATTCAGAGCGTTTTAATTTCAGAACATATTCGTAATTTTTTGACTTCGATTTTGTTAAAGTACAACCAGCTAAACCTAGAGGATCGATCCAGGTAAGTGGATTAACAGTATATTTATATAAGTTTATCCCACCCGCCAGCCCTATCGGGTCCTGCTGCGTAAACCGCCCACTGTCGGGGTCATAATACCGGAACAGATTGTAGTGCAGCCCTGTTTCTCGATCCAGATATTGCCCCTGCATTCGCAGGTTCTGAGAATATCCTGATAGCTGCGTCTCACTTTCCCGCAGCAGCTTGCCCCATGCGCTGTTCACTCCCTCCCAGCGCACCTGTCCTTCGACATCCGTCATCCGTTCCGGTGTGCCGTTGGGCTGGCAGTGGAACCAGAAGATCTCCGGCGCATCAACGCCATCAATACGCGCCAGCGGATCATAGCTGTCCTGATCGCTGTAGACGTAGGTCAGCGGAACATCATCGTGAACTTCCTGCAGCAGGCGGAACCCTTCCCAGACGAATTGGGTTGTAACCGGCTTACCTGTAGGTTGTCCGCCGAGGATCTGGCGTCGCGTTTTGCTAATGCGTCGGCCAAGCGGATCGTAACGGAAGTTGACCACGGTCTGCGGTTTGTTGCGGTCCCGCGGCTGGCTGATGACCTCCGTCAGGCGATGTTCACCGTCATAGCGATACTGCCAGCGCGTCTGGCCGTTATCCTTCTCCACGGTGCGGCCGTGGATGTCGTAGCGCCAGCGAATGCCGTTCAGCTGCGTTACGCGGTTATGGGTGATCTTCTCCCCAATGCCTTCTAACGGGTTACCCGCTGCATCCCAGCGCCACTGTTCCTGCCCGGGAAGCGTGCCATCCTGAACGAGCAACCGCCCGGCGCTGTCGTATTGCCAGCGATACCAGCTGAAGGGGTTATCGTCACGCTCTTCACGCACCAGGTTATTGCGGTAGTCGTAGTCCCAGCGCCGCGACCAGCGTCTTGGCGACGGGCGCTGGGCATTGCCGGTAAAGACATCCCGACGATGCAGGCGGCCAAGTCGGTCATATTCGCTGCGGGTGGTCAGCAGCCCCTGAGTTCGGCTGGTTTCCCGGTGCAGTTCATCGCGGGTAAAGTCGGATACCGACAGTTTATCGAGGGCAATGCCGAGCAGATGCCCGCTGCCGTAGTAAAACTGTTTCAGCTCGCGGCCGTCGGGTAGCGTTACCGAGGTGCGGTTGCCGAGGGCATCATACTGCCATGCGAGCTCACCATACTCACCCTGTTCGCGCGTAACACGGCCCAACGCGTCATACTCGAACGCCAGCTCCTGCTCTGCTTCATTGCTCCATACGCTGGCTGAAAGCGCAGGATGCAGCCCGATCCGGCTCAGTAGCCCTGACGATGTGTAATGATAGCGGGTCAGTCCTTCCGGCGTGGTACGGGCAACAAGCTGGCCGCTTGCGCTCCAGGCGAAGGCGTGGGTGATGGCCTGCGGATGATCGGCAGCGAAGGTACGTGCTACCGTGCGTCCGCAGGCATCATAGCGATACTGCGAAGCCACGCCATCCAGCCCCACCTCTTCCAGCAGCAGCGAGTCTGCCCCCCAACGGAACTGATACGCTTCACCGTTTTCATTTTCCAGCGCCACCAGCCGCCCGCGGCTGTCCCAGCGGCGGCGAACTTCTTCACCCTGCGTATTGCGTGTGGCGGTTAACCGACCGGCAGCATCATATCTGAATGCACTCTCTTTACCGTCGGCCCCCTGGTGCAGAACCGGGAGGCCGCGTTCGTTCCACGTCAATGATTCTGACCAGCCCTCCGGGCGCTCAAGCTGTACCGGACGCCCGGCAGCGTCGTAGCGATAACGCGTCTCTTCGCCATCAGCGCCAGTTTCAGCCGTCAGCCAGCCCAGCGGATGATAGCGGTAGCGGGTGATGCGTCCTGAACAGTCTGTCGCGCGTACAACCTGTCCTGCCTCATTGTATTCCTGATAACGACTGTTTCCGGCAGCATCAACCTCCTCAACGACCTGACCAAACTCATCCCGGCGCAACTGCGTGGTCTGCCCCAGCGGGTCGACCACGCGCTTTAAGCCGTGATGTTCGTCATACCAGAAACGGGTGGCGCTGCCATCCGCTTCAATGATGGCCGCAGGCAACGCGCGATGCTCCAGCCAGGTTGTCGTACGGGCATTGCCTTCGGCGTCGATCTCCTGTACCCGATTACCCATCTCGTCATAGACGAACGTGACGGCATTCCCGAGCGGATCGATGCGGCGCGTGAGGAGCTCATTTTCGTCCCACTCGTAGCGCCAGTTTTCACCGCGTTCATCAACGTAGCAGACGATCAGACTCTGCACATTCCAGTAGTGCAGTCGCGTCTGGCCATCGTAGTGTTCGACTGTCGTCAGCCCGGCGTCTAAATCGTAAGTAAAGCGGCAACCATCGCCCGTGCTGGTACGGTTTTCCACCACCCGCCAGTGATCAAATTTTTGCCAGCGATATTCGCTTTCCAGCCCACCCGGTAAACGATGCCAGACCATCAACCCCTTGTCGTTATAGCGATACTCGCGGGTTATCACGCCAGAGGCATCTGTCGCGCTCGCCAGTTGACCGCGCGCATCATAGCGCCACTGCATTAATGGCCAACTGCGGCTGCCGTCAAATTGGCTGGCTGACGTCACACGCTGCGGGAAGCGTTCATTTTCATAGCGCAGCGTCAGGTCTATCGTCCTCGGTTCGTCGTGAAGATTGACCAGCCTGCCGTATTCGTCCCACTCCGTCAGCAGTGCGTTGCCATACTCATCGCTGAGGGAAGCCAGACGCAGCACGGAAGGGTTAGCACGAGTAGGTTTGTACAGACGCCACACCGCACCGTCGTCATCGGCAATCGCTACATCGCCGCTGTCGTTACGGCGGATAATGATACCTTCGCTGATACTGTAAAACGCGCGATCGACTGGCGGCAGCTCAAAGCTCAGTTCGCGTCCGGTTTCATCGAACCAGGTCGCGTTGTTCTCTTCCAGGGCGAGATAACTATCAAAGGTGGTCGCCCAGCCTAAACCAAACAGCCCTTCACGCGTGGTCAGGCTGTTATAGCTGCGCTGCCAGCGAAGTGGGAAGCGCCCCGGCAGTGAGAAATCGAGTTCATCGTCATCATTCAGCACCTTCACGCCGGTCGCGGCATGCACCGGGTGCGAGGAACCAAATACAGCATTGACGGCCATATCGGCCAACATGCCGCCCCCCGCGGCAGCCAGCGCACAGGGCATATTCTTTAATATTTTGCCTGGTCGCCCACGCAGCAAAGAGAGTGCAATCATCCCCAGCGCAAGACCAGGCGTCTTACCGCTTTTGATATCGCGAACCGTCAGCGTCTCACCACCGATGATCACATTCGGGGAAACATCGTCAGAAACGGTTGCTTCACAGGTGGTACGGTCTTTCGCACGCACTGCAGGCTGGCCGTTAATAAAGACGCTCTTAGAACCTTCCGCCAGATATTGCGGTCCGGAGTGCTTTTCGCACGCCACCTTATCCTGCTCCAGCGGTGAAGTACCCGATGCCGCAGAGGCTACGCTCGGCTGCCACATTTCGCTACCAAACTGCCCGGCGGCGGAGAGCAACATGCCCGCGTAATCGGCAAAACTGCCTGGAGACTGCGGCTCAGGTGACGGGGTATCGGCAGGCGTCAGCATCCCGGCCGCACGCGCGGCAGGAAGCGTGTTGGTCAGCACGTTATCGGACCCCGAGGTAATTTTACCCGCGGGTGATGGAGGGAAAAGCGCATTGCCTAAACCTTCAGCCGCGTTGCTGATGTCATCCGTTATTCCCGCCACATTTGCCAGCACGCCACCGATAATCCCACTCAACAGACAGCTGGATCCAATCGCCGCAACGCCTGCAGCAGCGGCTCCTGCCCCCAGCAACGGCGCGGCCACGGTGGCCGCTGCACCAACGGCCGCACCGATCACCGCATAGGCGGCACCTTCTGCCACAATGCTGGTGATATCCGCAAAAATGCTGGAGTGAATAATCTCGTCGCCCTGACGGGCCGCGTTGTTATCGCTCATGCCTTACACATTCCGGTTGTCGTTTAGCGTCAAACTTTGCTTAAGCGCGCTCCAGCGCACCCCGTCTTCTTCGGTAAATGCCCGTAGCGCAGAGAGGGTAAATATCATTAATACCGGTTTGCCTGGCGTTTGTACGGCAAGTTGTTTTTGCCACAGGCGCTGGCCGTTACGGTCGAAGGCGGTCTCCACTTCTATGCCGTCAATGTTGCTTTTCGGCCCTGCATTTACGCGGTGGAATTCGCTTTGGGTAATTTCGCCCATCTGAGGTCGCAATAAATCCCACTGGCGGTGAAACTCTTTCTCATAGTCGCTGCCATCCGGGATAGCACCGCGACTGACGACGACGGATAAGCCGCTTTCGTCATCACGAATAATGTTCATGCTGTTATCCTGCCAGGCAGCAGGGAACAGGGAAAAGGAACCTTCCTGGAGGGTGTATTTCATAAGTGAACTCGGGATGATTAATATTGTGAGAAACAAAAGAGGCCAATCCATGCTGGCCTTTTAGCTGGCGAAATGTTTATTTAGACCACTGACCGGACTGTTCTATACGCTGAGCCAATTATTTTACCTGTGGGGCCGTGCAACGTTTTCCCTTTAAGGGGATCGTACTGCTATCACTTTTGCGTACGCAGGATAAATTCATCGGGCTATTCACCCTCTCCCGATGAGAATTTCGCCTGCACCGCCGCATCAATATCTCCTTTATGCCCCGCTCCCGGTGCCGTCGTGCCGGGCTGGGTGCCAGAGGTATTCAGGTGTAGCTTGCCGCCCGTGGTGATATGACCATCCCCCTCAACAAAGAAGTTAAACTCTTTTCCAATCAGGTTAATTTTGCCGTTAGCATTAAGTTCAATCGCGCTTTCCCCCGAGACCAGCCGCAGTTTCGTGCCAGAGGCAAGCACATATTGTTCGACCGCCGCATCCAGCTTGCCTTTGCCGGTGAGGATCTCAGTACCGCCTTTCACGGCCTGGATCTGATTTGCTTCCACGCGGTGCAGCTCATTTTTCTTCACATAATGACTGCGCTCGCCGCCGACGCTGTGCGTTTCATCATTTTTAACGCTGGTATCCATATTGCGTTCAGCCTGGATCCACACCTGCTCCGCGCCCGCCTTGTCCTCAAAACGCAGGGCGTTGGCGTTGTCGACAGAACCATCTTTCGTGCGGCTCATAAAGCCCATCTGTGTGGCCGCTGCAGGCAGCGCCCACGGCGGCATGCTTGCTTCGTTGTACACGCGGCCTGTGATGATTGGTCTATCCGGGTCGCCGTTGATAAAGTCCACGACCACTTCATCGCCGACACGCGGGATCTGCACACCACCATAACCCTGGCCCGCCCAGGCGCTGGAAACACGTACCCAACAGGAACTGGTATCATCGCCCTTCGCCAGACGGTCCCAGTGAAATTTCACCTTCACGCGGCCATATTTGTCCGTCCAGATGCTTTCCCCCTGCGGCCCGACGACTTTCGCGGTCTGTGGGCCGTAGGTGCGTGGCCATGCCGTGGACTGTGCCGGACGGAACGATACAGACGACGGGATAACGCTGAAGTCGGTACGGTGAATAGTTTCACCCTCGCCGCTCGCATAGCGGTTCTCTTCGAAGTGATACCCGGCCGCCGTGATCAGGTAATCGCCGTTGTCGCTGAAGAACGGCGCGTTGGTTAATGTGAATGTATGCCCTGGTGCAATCCCCGCCGCCGTCGCCGTGGCCTGAATTTGCTGATGCTCAACCTGCCAGCGCTCCTGGCGGATACGGGCGTAGAACTCCGCATGTCCCTGCTCAACAAAGCGCCCCGGCCAGTCGTACACATCAATACTGCCCGGTTTCGGCGACGCCGGGTTCTGCTGCGCCTGGAACAGCCACGCGTTTGGCTTGCGGAAGTCATAGTCATCAAGGCTGTAAATCCCCGGCGTGACGCTGTCCTCCAGCGCCCACTGGCCGATACCTTCTTCGTCGGTACTGCCGCCTGACGGCGTCTGGTGATAAGGGATCACCTCGTAGCCGCTGAACGGCTGATGCTGCGTGGCGGCATCGGTCAGGACCAGGGTGTGTTTGTCGGCTTCATGGCTGAAGTGCCAGGCAATCCCTTCCAGCTCCATCAGACGGCTGATAAAGTCCAGGCTCGACTCCTGATACTGCACGCAGTAGTCCCACACCCGGTAGCTGCCGGTGAGCTTGTCTTCCATGTTGACCTGATGCTCACCCAGCAGGGTTTTCACAATCTGCGGCACCGTCTGCCCCTGGAAGATACGCAGGTTACGGTCGCGCTTCATCGGCCACAGATCCGGCTCCACCGTCAGCTGATACACCGCGTAACGGGTTCCGGTCAGCTCAATAGCGCTGACGGCCACGCGCGTGATCTTCCCGTTGATATAGCGGGAGGTGAGCAGGTTTTGCGTCGGGATGGTTACCGTGACCGGCTGACCCAGCAGTTTGCTGCGGTCAATGCGCGCATCCGTGCCAAGTAGCGTCAGCGTCAGGGCGAACGACTCGGACATCGCCTCGCGGCCGGAGAGTTTCCAGAAAAGTAGCCCCTCGACCGGGAGCTGGACGGTAATTCGGTTGAGCATAATTTTTATTCCGTAAATGCAACATCTCTTTTTCAGGGACAGTGTAGAGACATTTCCAAAAATTATCCGACTCTCTTTTTCCTGACCTTTTAACCAGATGAGGAAAGAATGTATTTTTCAACACCCATAATGCAACATCATTAGTAAAAACTTATCATTCCGTGACTGAGTATCCCATAGCCCCCTTCAACCCACCAGCACCGCAGTCTCTCCCGTTTCCTTACGTTAGTGGAAAAAGAAGTTGTCTATCCGTTCAGCAAAATATAGTCTTTTCCCGTAATAGTTTATTGCTAATAATATATTACAAACTATTGAGCTCAGGCGTAGTGAGTGTTGTGCGGAAGAGGAGAGAAGATGCTAATCTGATAAAGAGCCACAAGTAAAAAAGTCCTGTGGCAAATGTACTATTTACTATCGAGTTCAACGACTGGCATCGAAATAAAACCCCACGCTCCCACGTGATTTTTTAAATGCCAGTTAATGACTCAGGCTCTTTCAACATGAAATGTTGAAAGGATAATTTCGAGGCAGCGTTTATTGGCCTCGAAGTGATAATCACGATGATTACAGTGTTTGCCCACCAGTTCTGCATAGCACCAGATGTTTCCCACACCGAAAATATAACACTGGTATATGGCGCGCATTTTTTCCTCAGTGCTAACAATTTCACCCCGGCAGGTAGAAAGTGTTTCACCTAAGGAGGGATTAAATTCGTTGGGAACAGTGCTCAGGGCTTCAGTAGCCAGCGTGACGGCAGGTTCATGATCGTGAAATCGTTTTGTTGAGACGCTAAAAACATCCTGCGCGGTAAACAGCATCTCCTGCGAGTAAAAGCAAAGATTAATAACACCGTAGTTAATACCATCAAACGTATGCTCGACCACCAGGCGCGTTTCTGTCAGGGGCTTCACCTGCCAGGATTCCGGCACTTTAAAGCTGCTGCTGTTTTTAGCGCTGAGGTTCACAGTCTTCAGTAGTTCGGCCAGAGCCAGATTGCTACGATGCAGTAAATCCCAGTTCACCACCGTAAAGTGAATATCGTTCGCCAGTGCCGGATAATCACGCGCCGCACAGGCCGCTTTAATCAGGAAATAGTTTCCGCCGCCCTCTTCCGGATTGTAATCCTTCTGTACGGTATAGCGTGAAATCACCTCATCGCCGGAAGAGTGCGTTTTGAGGGTCAATACATCTGCAAACAGGCCACTACCGGAAGGATGTGCAATTAAGCGCTGGTTCAGCACTTTCTCGCCCATCAAATCCAGCTTGTTAAACAACCAATCCGCAGGATTCATCTCCCACTGACAGCGTTCATAAGCGGCCCATACTTCCATATAGGGCTGCGCATCGCTCGTTAGGTAGCGTCCAAGATTAGTCAAACCAACTTCGGCAATATGTCGAGGAGTCAGATCAGCAGGTTTGACGCGCTTTGGCAAAACCACCCAGTACTGAAGCATTTTTTTATCAGTTGAGGTGTACAGGCACTTCCAGTAGTTCGCCTCAATGTCTTCGTTACTTTTGGTTGACGCTACTGGAAAAACATAATTATTGTCGGTGTTCATAAAACCTCTTCAACTCAGACTGTACTGCCAAACCAAATACCGTAGAACATAAGGATACAGCCAAACGATGCCAGACATTTTACCAGCATACGCAGTTTTGGCCCATATTTGTTGAACAGTGATGATAATCTTGTGTAGTTCGCAGCAGTATTATAACGCTCATGAAAACGTATAATGATATCGAAGATGGCACTTAGCATAACGACGAAAAACTTTGAAAATAATATCGTAATGAACGAAGCAGGTATAAGGACAGTTAACGCTCGCGCTGTTTCCTTAGTAATTAATGGTATGAATTTTGACACCCCAACAAGAATGAAAACCAACACAAACGAGCCGATTAGCACTGAGATAAACTTCAATCCTAAACCACGCCACTCTTTTTTTGTGTACAGATCTTTCCCATTCCAGATATAAATCAGCGTGATAATTACAAATAGCGTAAAACCAATCCATTTCATTACGTACTCATCCCCATGCAACCTTTAATCACCAATCAAAACAGTAACACACCCGGTAATAATTGCACCATCCCCACTATCTACCGGAGCAGAAGATGAAGTTTGCTCATCATCACCATATAAATAGTCAAAGAAATCCAGGATAGGTTTGAACGCCACTTTTAAACTCGCATCGCCTTTCAAACCCACTAGCGCCGCAGCACCTCCCGTCAACCTTACATTGGCTGAATAGTCAGTCGTATCCCAGAAAGCACTTCCGCCGATAGAACCACCTGCAGACCCTAAGCTACCGTCAATTTTTGCTTCCCCGGAAACGATACCCAGGATGTCAAGATTACCAGATGCTTCGCCTTTTATCCCTTTCGCTTCCGCGCCAGCATCAGCCGTGAATCCGTATCGCCCATTGTTGCCGGTATACACTTCACCCACGGCTTTGGCTTCAGCCGTGCCGATGGTGACATCCCCTGCAATACCGCCATACAGTGTCCCTTCCTTACCAGCGGCGGCAGAGCCGCCGTACTGCACACCTGTCGCAGTAGCATTAGCATTCAGGCCATAAATATTATTACCACCACCATACACAGAACCAGTAGCGTTGGCGACGGCGAGCTTATTACGCATCTCCGCACGCATTAAATCCTTACTTTTCATATTGCCGACGGTAATATCTGAGAACGCAAAGCCAGCCGAAGCGGTATCAACATCACCGTTGAGGTTCTTATCCTCCAGGCTGGCATAGGCACCCAGAACGCGAGCATCATAATGATCACCGTGCATCATTCCATCTTCACCGGCATCTTTCGCCAGCGTGCCGCCCCAGTACTGTGGTGCAGCTGTTTTCTGTGCGGCAGGTGCAGGCGAGCCGCTGGCATTACACTGCGTCTTGTCTCCTTTACGTACGAGAGGCATACCGTTAACGAAGACCGTGCTGGAGCCACCAACAATGACGCCACTTCCGTGGCTTGAACAAGATAACGTATCGCCCTTTCGGGCAGCTGGAAAACCGCCGATGATTACGTCGGGACTTCCTGACTGTATTGGCCCCGTATGTGCACTGGTATCTATGGTCGCTCTGGCGGCAGGCTGTCCCATTATTACTATCCTTCCACTGAAAATTAGCTGTTAATTTTAACGACAGCGCCTTTAACATCCGTCAGATTAGTGCCGCTGATATTGATCGTATCGTTAGCTTTCAGCTCGGCATTTATTCCCCCCCCTAGTTTCGTCATCTCTGTCCCTTTGAATGACGCTTCAGTAATACTTTCCGCCTTCAGTATACCTTCGGAAACGATAATTTCGATGGTCGATGGTGTGATAAGAATATAGTTATCATTCACCTTCAACTTAATGGAGGTTGTCGCTTCCAGAAGAGCATTTCCCTCTTTATCCATAGTCAATACAGTCTGGTTTTTACCCACATTGATTTTGTGCTGGTTACCCGTATTGCTGGTTGAATTTCCCCCCACATTAACGTGGCGGTTGCGCTTAACCATCACGTGTTCATCCTGACCGATGGTTTTTTTACGATCGACCCCGACGTCATGTGTCTCGCTGTGCTCAATCTCGGTATCCATATTTTTTTCAGCATGGATCCAGATTTGCTCTTGCCCAGCCTTATCCTCAAAACGTAGAGCATTGGCATTATCTTTATGCCCATCCTTGCTGCGGCTAAAGAAGCCCATCTGCGTGGCCGCAGCAGGCAGCGCCCACGGCGGCATGCTTGCTTCGTTGTACACGCGGCCTGTGATGATTGGTCTATCCGGGTCGCCGTTGATAAAGTCCACGACCACTTCATCGCCGACACGCGGGATCTGCACACCACCATAACCCTGGCCCGCCCAGGCGCTGGAAACACGTACCCAACAGGAACTGGTATCATCGCCCTTCGCCAGGCGGTCCCAGTGAAATTTCACCTTCACGCGGCCATATTTGTCCGTCCAGATGCTTTCCCCCTGCGGCCCGACGACTTTCGCGGTCTGTGGGCCGTAGGTGCGTGGCCATGCCGTGGACTGTGCCGGACGGTATACCACTGCCGACGGAATGACCGTGAAATCGGTACGGTGAATGCTTTCACCCTCGCCGCTCGCGTAGCGGTTTTCCTCGAAGTGATAACCCGCGGCAGTTACAAGATACTCGCCGTTGTCGCTGAAGAACGGCGCGTTGGTTAATGTGAATGTATGCCCTGGCGCAATCCCCGCCGCCGTCGCCGTGGCCTGAATTTGCTGATGCTCAACCTGCCAGCGCTCCTGGCGGATACGGGCGTAGAACTCCGCATGTCCCTGCTCAACAAAGCGCCCCGGCCAGTCGTACACATCAATACTGCCCGGTTTCGGCGACGCCGGGTTCTGCTGCGCCTGGAACAGCCACGCGTTTGGCTTGCGGAAGTCATAGTCATCAAGGCTGTAAATCCCCGGTGTGACGCTGTCCTCCAGCGCCCACTGGCCGATACCTTCTTCGTCGGTACTGCCGCCTGACGGCGTCTGGTGATAAGGGATCACCTCGTAGCCGCTGAACGGCTGATGCTGCGTGGCGGCATCGGTCAGGACCAGGGTGTGTTTGTCGGCTTCATGGCTGAAGTGCCAGGCAATCCCTTCCAGCTCCATCAGACGGCTGATAAAGTCCAGGCTCGACTCCTGATACTGCACGCAGTAGTCCCACACCCGGTAGCTGCCGGTGAGCTTGTCTTCCATGTTGACCTGATGCTCACCCAGCAGGGTTTTCACAATCTGCGGCACCGTCTGCCCCTGGAAGATACGCAGGTTACGGTCGCGCTTCATCGGCCACAGATCCGGCTCCACCGTCAGCTGATACACCGCGTAACGGGTTCCGGTCAGCTCAATAGCGCTGACGGCCACGCGCGTGATCTTCCCGTTAATATAGCGGGAGGTGAGCAGGTTTTGCGTCGGGATGGTTACCGTGACTGGCTGACCCAGCAGTTTGCTGCGGTCAATGCGCGCATCCGTGCCAAGTAGCGTCAGCGTCAGGGCGAACGACTCGGACATCGCCTCGCGGCCGGAGAGTTTCCAGAAAAGTAGCCCCTCGACCGGGAGCTGGACGGTAATTCGGTTGAGCATAATCGTTAATCCATATGGCTTATGCGATGTAGATAATTACGGCAATAAACGTACGATGATAATAACTATTCTGAGTCAGACTTGATATTCGCGGCAGAATATTTTTTCATTACAAATATGAGCGAACCAATTTTTACTATTTCAGAAAAAACGAACAGCGTGATATTGAGAGGGATAACACTAATTCCCAGACCGACTATAATCATCGGGAACAAGGTCACCGAACAACTCATGGTGAGCAGGCGCAGTACTTCCTGCGCCAGAGCAAACCGGACGGCATATCGGTGCGTTGTGAAAAAAAACCAGGCAGAAAAGCATAATGAAACCGGCCACAGAAGGTAAACGAGGTAAAAAAGCCCCGTCAATAAACCGTTTACCCCTCCTGCTATCAGCATAAAGATGATGACACCAAAATTCCCGCCAGTAGAATCCCACCATGACTGAAGCAAGTGGTATGGGCCAATTAAATAAAATACAATACCAATGACATCCATGACGCCCCAGAAATAGAATATTTTATTTTTCGCGGTTATATTCATTCAATCCCTCTTTTGACCGCCTCTGGTGGCCACTTCCCGCCATGTTTAATTACTGCATTTTTTATTTTTGTTAACAACTCATACTCATCGCTACTTTTCCCAGGTGAATTTAACATCCTTTTTAATTGATTCACCATCGTCCAGCCATTATCGGCCCTAATCTCCGGGTTGGCCCCGCGTTCTAACAGAAGAAAGACATGATCATATGAATGATAGTCAAACGCTTCGAATAATAATGTGCTACCCAGCGAGTTAACTGTATTTACGTTTGCGCCATAATCGAGCATCACTTTTAATGTTTCAGTGTTTTTGGCTTTTATCGACTGAAAAATAATTGGCTTATCAAATGTTTTATCTTTTGCATCTGGAGATAGCCCTCCATCAAGAAGGGCTTTAATCCATACGCCACTATCGGCGTTCAGCACAAATTCAGCAGGACTATATTTACCGTTAGAACGAGGTTGAAGTGGATCGGCTCCTGCCTTAACCAGGGTGGTTACAATATTTAGCTGTTCCGCAGTTTTCTTTTCATTCATGGCATTGCCTAACGCCCAAAAGAGTAGCGTCATTTCATGTTTACCGGGTTTATTAAGATCCGTATGTGTTACAAGTTTTTGGACTGACTGTTCATCGCCTTTTGCAATTACCTCCGCCAGCACAAGTTGCTGCCCGGAAAAATAATCTTTCGGATTTAATTCCATATTTTGCTTACATCCCAGAATCAAGAATGGTACACATAGCGCTACTGCTAATAGCATTTTCACAAGCGGCCCCCGATGATTGAAATATCCTCATTCTTTTGCTTCTCAATACAATCAATTGCCTGGTTGATACCATGGCGATCAAGTTCGTTTCCAGTACCGCCAGGAAGATCATGCGCTATCCCCGCGGCATTAGGGCTTAAAGCCGATATTTCTTCTTTAAGAAGTAACGCCGGGGTGTATCCTTTCACAGTTTTATAATCTTCCCAAAGATTTACTTCCTGAACTTTGGTGAGCAGTTCACCCTCAACCCGATAAGCCTGAATGTTATCCGCGCTTCCAAGTATGGTCCCACCATATTTTGCTACGGTACTGCTGTTTAACCCAGCGGCATTAAAAGTCCATCCTGCTTTACCGCTGGCCATAGATGTTGCAGATGCGAGCCCCCCTCCCAGTGAGTGCCCAGCCACATCGATATTTTGCGTTGTCATGGACAATTTTTTCCCCAAACCTACGGCGTTTCGATAATAGGGGGAATCACCACCTACAGCCTGCATAAAGTTATTCGCCCAGTCAGCTCCATTTTTAACAGAAGGTAAATCAGTTTTATTCCAAATCGCGGAAGCATATTCACTTAAAGAAGGAATTCCCGGTTCTCTTGAACCTCTAAACACTAACGTTGGATTAATATCACTTCCAAACACATTTGGGTCAGGCTGATAAACGCGAGCCAGGAAATCAGGCGCATCGGCGCGATCAAAAAGCATCTCTTTTTCCAGGCCAAACTTCTTCAGCGCCCCCGCATCATTACTAATATCCTTCCACCCCTCCGGCACGCCCGGCGTCGTTTCCAGCGGGTTTACGGTCTTATAAACATTTTCAGCAAGCTTTGCCTTCTCCACCGCAATATTATTCACCGCTAATCGTTTAGCCGCGATCTGCGCATCCGGGTAGAGGCTATTACTGCCCTTCGCAATCAAATCTTTACGTGCCTGCCAGCGTTCGGCTTTGGTCATATTCTGAAGCTGAGAGGCATAGGTTTTGCCCTCTTTTCCCGGCGTCGGCTGGTCGGGTACCTGCGCCGCTTTGGATTTCACCACCTGTGCTGGCAACTCCGTTGGTGCAGGACGGGAACCATAGGTTCGCACCATCGTTTCGTAACGATCGACAATAGTGCTTACCGGGTACCAGCCCAGTCCGGTGAGCGAGGCGGCCTGCAACCGCCCTTTTGTATTGATATAAAAGATTTCCGTTACCGATGACCAGTTGCGAAAACTCTCGTCAATCGCAACGATCCTGCCCATATCGAGATCCTGCACAATCAACTTGCGCGTATCGCGCCCTGACTGATAAGGATTCGCGCCGGTAATGGAATGAAGTAAATCGTAGCGCGTGAACAGCGAGCGTAGTGAATTGTCCGGTACCGACATAACCCACTGCTCGGCAACGGACGGGCGCATGATCTTCGCAAATAACGCTGGCGAGACATTCTCGCTAAACAGATAGACAAATTTGATGTTGTACATTCGCTCCGTCCTTGTTACCAGTCCCTGTTCGCCTTATTTACGGGTTCACCAGCCAGGTTCCCGGCTTCGCAATATCCAGAGTCTGGGTACGCGCCTTGCCGCTTCCCTCCAGCTCAATTTTAAACTCGCCCGCTGGCAGCTTAAGCGACGCGTAGCCATTGGTTGCCGGACGCAGCGCTTTTGGCTCATCATTCACCTTCAGCGTCTCGCCGTCGAGCATACGGATATAAACCAGCGCTATCGGGCTTGCTTCAACCGGCGGAGGGCTTTGTTCCACCGTGGCAGACGGTGTAGCCTGCTCGCTCGCCTGAGCGACTTGCGATTTCGTTTCCGGCGTTTGCACGGCAGCTTCAGCCGGGCGAGTCTCTGCAGGTGTCTGCGCCGTCTGGTCTGGCACATCGTGCCCGCCACCGCCAAACAATACTGCCCCCGTCACAACCCCAACCAGCACGCCTGCGGCAATCATCGCCGGGATTTTGTAGCGTCGCCAGTCCAGCGCTGAAGCAGGTACCTCGTCTTCCACCGGCACCAGCATCGTGCCCGGCTTTTTGGCCGTCAACACATCGTCAATGCCTGCAACAGGCATCTCAATCAGGGCAGCGAACTCATCAATAGACTGTGGTCGGTCTTCCATATGCAGCGCCAGCGCACGGTCGATGGCCTGCAACAACGGGATGGAATACCCCTGCGGCATCAGTTCCACCAGCGGTTTACAGGTGTCCTGAATCGAGCGTACCACGCTGACCGGTGGCGGAGAGCCCACAATCAGAGTACGCAACACGGCACCGAGGGCGTAAATGTCCGTCCACGGTCCCTGCTCGCTTTCGTTGTCGTCGGTGTATTGCTCGATGGGGGCAAAGCCCGGGCGCAGCATGGTCTCTGTCTCGTCTGAGAGATTACCGATGGTGCGACGCGCCGAGCCAAAATCAAGTAGCACCGGCAGGCCGTTGTCCTGGATTTGAATGTTATCCAGAGAGATATCGCGGTGCAGATAGCCTTCGTCGTGGATCGTCTTAATCGCGCCAAACAGCATTGGCAGCATGCGACGGATCCACGTCTCGTTAATCAATTCCGGCTTCTCTTCGCGCAGACGTGAAAGCGTGGTGCCGCTGTAGAACAGCGTGCCCATGTAAGCCGTATCGTTTTGCACCCAGAAACGCAGCACGTGCAACAGGTTCGGATGGTTGAAACGCGCCAGCAGACGCGCCTCCTGAATGAAGCTGTTCAGGCCAGCGGAAAATGCTTTGCCGAAGCGCTCGCTGCGCAACACCAGCGTCATATCATCGCCACGCACGGCAAGCGAAGAAGGCATAAACTCTTTGATAGCGATCGTGCGTTCGAGCTGGTGATCCCAGGCGCGGTAGACGATGCCAAATCCACCGCCGCCAATCACCTCTTTGATTTCAAACTCATTGAAGCGATACCCGACCGGGAGCGCGTTTGGGACAGTCCGATTGTTATCATTATCCGTCATCTTTTACAGTTCTCTTGATGATTATTACGCGGCAAACTGACAGTGAAACTCGCCCTGCTCGCAGGTGATATGCAGACGTCGGTACTGCTCGTCACTGCGGCTGGCGGTAAGTAAAATCTGGCTCATCTGAGGCAGCAGGGTGTTCGTCAGGATCGCATCCACCATACGACCACCTGATTCCACCTCGGTGCAGCGCTGAACAATCTGTTCCACCACGCTGTCGTCAAACTCCGAAATAATGTTGTGATTCTCTTCCAGGCGACGCTGAATGCGTTTGAGCTGCAGGCGAACAATCTGCCCCAGCATCTCGTCACTCAGCGGATAATACGGCACCACCAGCAAACGCCCCAGCAGCGCAGGCGGGAACACCTGAAGCAGCGGCTGACGCAGTGCACCGCTCAGCGCGTCCGGCTCGGGGACCAGCGCCGGATCGGCACACATGGCGCTGATAAGCTCGGTGCCGACGTTGGAGGTCAGAATAATAATGGTGTTGCGGAAATCAATGTGACGTCCTTCGCCATCCTCCATCCAGCCCTTGTCGAAAACCTGGAAGAAAATTTCATGTACATCAGGGTGCGCTTTTTCAATTTCGTCCAGCAGCACCACGCTGTAAGGACGGCGGCGCACGGCCTCGGTTAACACGCCACCTTCACCATAACCTACGTATCCCGGAGGCGCACCTTTTAAGGTGGAGACGGTATGCGCTTCCTGGAATTCACTCATGTTGATGGTGATGACGTTCTGCTCGCCGCCGTAAAGTGACTCCGCCAGCGCCAGCGCGGTTTCTGTTTTCCCGACGCCAGACGGTCCGCACAGCATAAACACACCAACCGGCTTGTTGGGATCGTCAAGCTTCGCCCGCGAGGTTTTCACCCGACGGGCAATCAGATCCAGGCCATGGCGCTGCCCGATAACCCGCTGATTCAGCGTATCGGCCAGGTTCAGCACCGCGTCGATCTCGTTTTTCACCATCCGCCCCAGCGGAATACCCGTCCAGTCAGAAACAACGGCGGCCACCACATTTTCATCTACCGCCGCGAACAGCAGCGGTTCGTCGCCCTGAACGGTATTCAGCGCTTGCTGCAGCCCGGCAAGCTGGCTGCGCAGTTCGGTTGTGTCATCGTCACCCGCGTCAAACAGCGCGGCGCGCAGACGGATGATTTCGCCGACCAGGCTACGTTCCTCTTCCCAGCGTCGGGCCAGGGCATCGCGCGTCGCTTCATACGCGCTGCGCTCAGCGGTTAACGCGGCCACGCGCTGTGGCTCACCTGCCCCCACGCGCGCTTCGCGTCCGGCAATCTCGATTTCAACATCAAGGGCGGCAAGGTGACGCAGGCAATCTTCCAGCTGTGCGGGTGGCGCGCTCTGGCTGACTGCCACACGGGCGCAGGCGGTATCCAGCAGGGCAACGGCTTTATCCGGCAACTGACGTGCCGGAATGTAGCGATGCGAAAGCTTCACCGCAGCGCTAACCGCTTCATCGAGCAGTAATACCTGATGGTGTGTCTCCAGCGGCGACACGGTACTGCGCAGCATCAGAACGGCTTTGACCTCGTCCGGCTCATGCACCTGCACCGTCTGGAAGCGGCGGGTCAGCGCCGGATCTTTTTCAATGTACTTTTTGTATTCGGCCCAGGTCGTGGCACCAATGGTGCGCAGCTGTCCGCGCGCCAGGGCAGGCTTCAGCAGGTTAGCGGCGTCGCCGGTTCCCTGCTGGCCACCCGCACCGATCAGGGTGTGGATTTCATCAATAAACAGAATGATCGGCGTGGCGCTGGATTGCACTTCATTGATTAAGGCCTGGAGACGGGCTTCAAACTCGCCTTTCATCCCCGCACCAGCCTGCAACATGCCAATATCCAGTAACCACAGCTGAATATTCTGGAGCGGCTCAGGTACATCACCTTCGACGATACGCAGCGCCAGCCCTTCCACCACCGCCGTTTTCCCTACCCCGGCTTCCCCGGTCAGCAATGGGTTGTTCTGGCGGCGGCGCATCAGAATATCGACCATCTGGCGGATCTCTTCATCACGTCCGACAACCGGGTCGATCTTACCTTCACGGGCGCGAGCCGTCAGATCCTGACCATACTGGGCCAGCGTCCCCTGCGCGGCCGGTACCGTTCCTGCAGGTGCATCGACGGCAGCGGCAGCCTGCTGCGTCTCTTTGCTGTTGGCACAAATCGTCTCAAACTGCTCAATCAGCACCTCAACGTTCAGACGGGTGAACTGCGCGGAGATGCTTTTCAGTACGTTGGCCAGATTCCAGGTTTTGAGAATACCGATCAGCAAATGCCCACCGCGAATGCGGCTGACGCCAAACTTCAGGGAACCATAGACCCAGGCGCGCTCCACGGCGCTGTCGATATGTTCGGAAAGATCAGAGACTGAACTGGCTCCCCGCGGCAGCGCATCCAGCGCCGCAACGATATCCCGCGTCAGTTGCTGTTCATCGAGAGCAAAGTGGCGTATCACCTGCTGCAGATCGCCATCCTGCTGCTGCATCAGCTGGTGCAGCCAGTGCACCAGCTCAACATACGGGTTGCCCCGCAGCTTACAGAATGCAGTGGCGCTTTCCAGAGAGGTAAATAACAGCGTATCCAGTTTGCCGAAAAGCACGGCACGGCTTATTTCTGACATGTTCGGTTCCGTTGATAACAATGCGTTAGAAAAATTATCGCTCTGCGCGATAAACCAGATCGCCACGTGGCACTGGTTGAGGCTGGATCCCCAGCCAGGTGTTGTACCCCAGTCGGCCACCGTTGCCGAGCGCGGCCCCCTGCACCGCGTCAGCGCGCAATATCACGCGCGTTTCCCATTCAAATTCCAGACCGGCGTACTGGCGTACCCAGTCGCGTAGCTCGGTGACCCAGGCTTCTCCCGGCAGAAAACGGTTGTACTCTTCTGCGCTCAGCGGGCCAATCTCGATCCGAAATTTATGTTGCACGTCGCGTACCGCAACGCCGAGAAAGGCGGACTCCCCCATACGCGGCAGGCGGCGGCCTTCACCCAGCTGTGCCTGCTCACGCCGCGTCAACGGCATCCACTGCGGTACATTCGCGACCAGCGTCACGGGGGCTTTAAAGTAATCACGCAGGATCTTCTCCAGCCCTTCAGGATCGCGTCCGTGGCGGGTCAGGTGCCCGGCATGAGTAAAGCGTGCGTGTGCGCTCAGGCTGCCTTTATCCATCTGGCCCGGTTGCCCCATGCCGATCAGCGATGCCAGATAGCCTTCGAAGCGTTTGTTATCAGCACGGTCAAGCGAGACAGCGGGCTGCGCATCCGCCCAGGCGCGGTAAAACAGCAAGGTCAGGCGGTGATGGAACAGGTCAGCAAACGCGCTCAGGCTGTTGTCCTGATGATGATGAATACGCTCGCGGGCGTACTCAGTCATGTGTACCGGCAGCGGGCCGTTAGGGCCAAACAGGCCGAAGCTCAGAATCGACACCTCGTGCAGCCCGTTCTCTTCACGCTGACGGACCTGCGTAACCGTCGAGGGAGCAAAACTCATCGACGGCTGCTGGCCGATACGCAACGGTTCAAATCTGGGCAACGGCGCACGCCCCAGCGGGTAGCGCTCTCCGCCCAGAGCATCGATACGTCTTAACAGCTGAAACAGATCGTAGCGCCACGGCGTCTCGCGAACGCCACGCCAGAACATATCCGGCAGTGGCGTCAGACGATGCACGCGCAGTGGCGCGGTGGCAACATCGCTCATATCAGTGCCCTTTTACCCATTCTCGGTGCCCAGTAGCCAATCTCGCCGCGCTGCTGGCTGTTCAGGGTAAACTCCGTAAAGCTGTTGATCGACACCAGGCGAGCAAACAGACGTTCCAGCACGCTACCGAAAAGCCAGGGGCTGGCACCGGAAAATGCACGCTCATCCACCGTCAGGGTAATGCCAATTCCACGGGCAAATACGACCGGGCCAGGCTCGGGGACGCGTCGGTGAACCGGCTCCAGCACGCAGTGGCGAACGCCATCGACCTGACGTGCAACGGGCGTTTCTGCCAGGCTGGCATACAGTCCTAACAGCTGACGCAGCGCCGCAGCCCCCTCTTCATTTTCGCTGTCCATCAGGCTGAGATAGTTCATCTGCAGCTGGCTAATGAGCCGCCAGGTGCTGAATCCTTCGGCCAGTGCCGGACGCGGTGGCGTCGGACCTTTACGCAGAGTCAGGGATTTCACTGGCATCGAGTCGGCCATGATGAATTGCCCAAGCTCCTGCTGCAGCATCAGGGGCAAGTCGCGGCTGGTACACAGCACGTCAGCGGAAATGTAGCGCAGGTTGTCCTGCCACGGCGCATGTTGCTCATCCACCAGCGAGACAAAAACTTCCGAACCGATATAGCCAGTGCGCGTGCCATATCTCAGCGCATGCTCCGAAAGTACGCGCTGTTCGCGGCGCAGTGAAAAATAGGCACCGTAGTTGCCCGCATCCCCGCTCCAGGAGCTCCAGAACGGACGAAACGTCTGGTCGTCGCGCTGACCATCGGCACTGGCATAGATGTTGTTGACCGCGTAAATTTCATAATCCAGGGGGCGAATATTATCCACCACCAGGTGGTATTCATGCTGGCCTTCATTCAGCTTCTGGCGCGCCGCAACCTTCGGGAACAGGTTGATCACCGGGGTACAGTGCAGCGCCAGATGGCTGGCATCCACAACACGCTCCAGCTGTTCATCGGTCTTATCCAGAAGAATGAACATATCGAATGCTTTTTCGCTTTCACAGCGCTGGATGAGCTTGCCCAGACCGCTCAGGCTGATGAAACGAAAACGTGCCGGAAAGGCAAAATACTCCTGGAGCAGACGGTAGCCGTCAAAGTTGCGCAGGTCGTCCGGAAGCAGCGCCTGGTTCGGCGCAAAGCCCTCCTGACGCAGCGAATCAGACGCCAGCATCTGACGTTGTGGTTGTCCGCTCACGGTCTGGCAGACAATGCCCACGTGGTGCTCCATCACCAGTTCCAGCAGTTTCAGTGCCTCAATGTCCGGGCCGCTGAGGAAAAACTCCAGACGGTCAAAATCAAGGTGCCCGAGGTTTTGCGGGCCATCGCAGGCGATACGGATCCGCAAAGCGCTGTTGATACCCCGCTGGCTCAGACCGAGCTGCGCCAGCGGCAGATCGGCAGGTACACCGCCCAGTTCGACCTTTTCAATTTTCAGCGGGAGTAGGTTAACTTCGTGCGCCGTGGTATAGCTGCAGGTCACGCCGGTTTTTTTCAGCGCCAGGCTGTCCATCATGGTACCGCGCGGCACAATGAAGCCATTGCTCAGATCGCCCCGGCTACTGTCGGGCTGGATTTCAGCAATCGCCATTGAGGGTGTCGGTGCAAGGTAGTTAGGCGCGATCATCTCCAGCATCCGCTGGGAGAAGCGCGGAAACTCCGCGTCCATTTTCATCTGCACGCGGGAGGTGAGGAAGGCAAACCCCTCCATCAGTCGCTCGATGTACGGATCCGCCACGTCGATGCCACGCATCCCCAACCGCCCGGCAACTTTGGGGTAACGTTCGGCAAACTCGGCCCCCATCTCGCGCAGATAGGCCAGCTCACGGTTGTAATATTCGAGCAGTTTACTTTCCATGATTACCCCGCATCTTTGAGTTCAAAATGACCGTTTTCCAGATCAACATCCGTGCGAAACAGAAACTCCAGCGGGTACGGTACACACCACAAACGCCCTTTTATCTCGATGGACAGAACGTTATGCAGATCCAGCGAGGAGGTATCAGACACGCAGCGAACCTGCAGCCCCTGGGGCAAAATACGGGGTTCGAAATTAATGATGGCCTCGGTGAGTTTGCGCTGAAGGTCGTGCCATTCGATATCTGACATTCTCTTCCCCGCCAGCGGGGCAACGCCAAAATTCACCACAGAGCGTTTCACCTGCGGCAACGCACCCAGGTCACAGGACGCGTCATGGTTAATGGTGTTAAACAGCCACTGTAAATCCCGCAGCACGCTGCGGCGCAGCGCCGCGTGGGTAATCAGATTGCTGTTGGCCGCCTCACGTTTTTTTTCCGGGTCGTTATCGGTGAGGCGATCCAGCAGTGAAGGCTGCATTTTGTCGCGCGCCCCCACTTTTTCCTGTCTGTTGCGGGCTTGCCAGCCACTGCGTAGCAGGTCGCCTTCGCCAGCGGGATTACTCATGTGCTCCATCCGTTGCAAACGTCACGAGACTCAGCGACAGCAGCGGGCTTTCGCTTTGCTCGCTGAGCCAGGCCTTCTGCCCCATGCCTTCGTAAAGCGTGCCTTCGCTGTCGAGCGGTAACCACTCTGTGGTGCGCCCAAGCCTGACGGCGTCTGAAGCATCATCAGCAAAGGGATAGCGTGCAGGGATCTGACAGACCTGCTCCGTACCGTCAGTCAGACGTACCAGCGAATGACGCCAGACCAGGTCGGTCACACTGGCAGGAGCCTGGAAATGGATCGCTTCGATAGCGCTAAACGGCAGCCAGAAATAACGGCCATTGACGAGGGTTTCACACACCGGTCCCAGACGGGCATCACCGTCCATCAGCCACTCAAATGCCTGCGTCTCTTCGTTTTCGAACACCCGCTGGCCGGCATTCGCTGATGCCTGCTCCAGCGCAGCCAGACGCAACGCCTGAGCGCGCTCTCCGCTCTCCATGAGCGCATCGGCAAGCAGGGTTAACCACGGCCACTGCGCCTCCGGCATGGACGGACGAGCCTGCCCTGCGAAAACCCGGGCACGCTGCAGCTCGCCCTCAATGGACTGTTCCAGCAGCGTCACGGTCGGTTTTGCCTGGGGTTTAAGTGCCAGCCAGCTTTTCAGCTGGGTCAGAGCCCGCGTCCAGTTACCGCTGAGTGTTAAAAACTGCACAAACGCGGCGCGGAGATCGGCGTCCGCCGGTCGGGCTTTGATCCCGGCTTCAATGCGCTGCAGTGCGTCACTGAGCGACTCACCGGCCAGGTGTTGATAGAGCGTGTTCATAGCCATTCCTTAATTTGCCGCGCGCCAGGTGCCCACTGCCGGCTCGCGCAGTTGAGGGCGAAGCGTGTCAATCAGGACAATATTAAGAGGGGTACCGGGAGCAACCCAGGCACTCCAGACCTGTTTCACCGCGGCAATGCGCGCCTGCAGTTTTGCGTCGTCGCTGGCCGTCTCACGAGAGATTTCTACCGCCACCGTACCGTTACTTTTCCAGCCATTCAGGGTGCTGTCGTAAGGCAGGATCATCCAGCTCTGATCGCTATTCCTGGTGCTGAACACCATGCGTTCTTTATTGACAGTGGTGATCAGCGCATTTTCCGGATCGGCACTTTTATTTAATCCCATCACCGGGAAACCGTGAATGTACGTCACCGCCATCTCTTTCTGCGCCCCACTGCGGGATTGCGAGATAACCGTGTGACCGCTCAGCCAACTGCCATTTCCACAGCGGGTGGTGTCAGAGTCCGGAATAAATATCGCAGGTTCAGAAGAACCGCCCTCCCAGAAGGTGCGCAGATGGCAACCATCCAGAAGGGTAAACTCCTGCCACGGTGTACGGTCTGCTGCCACCGTGTGTGATTCAGGGTTTTGCTCAGGCGGTAATAGTGCAGTGCTGGTGGCGGTGTTGGCTGCCGTAGCCTGCTGCTGTTTCACCACCAGCGCCCAGTCCTGCGCTTTACCGGCGGTACCCTGTGCAAGCGTCACGCCAGTGGGATCGTTGAGCGTCCAGCTGAGTTTATTCAGCTTGCTGCACTGGTGTTCCAGCAGTGAGCCAAGACGTGGCACAAAATTTTCGAGCACAGACACGTTTTTGTTGCCGTTCGCCACGATACGCAGCGTAACCTCAGACTTACACCAGCTCTGTGGCGTGTTGTCTTTAATACCGTCGATCCAGATATCCAGCTTCTGCGCAGGTGACTGCACAATGCGGAAATTTTCAGCCTGAGCGGTGGACGCCACCGCCAGAAGTGCCAAACCCGATAGCCAAAGTTTCATATCAGTCCTTGTGTGTCTAATCAGTTCCGCAGGGAAGAAATTGTGCCGCGTCAGAGAGCGTATGCAGCAAAGTGGTGTCCTGAGGGCTGCCCATCCACACCGCCACGGCGGTATAGTTATCCTGAGCATTCCCCTCCTGTTCGCCATTCTTTTGAATGATTTGGTTCATTAACGTCAGCCACTCTTGCGGCGTATTGACCATGTGCAGTGACTGCTTCATCTGCTCTTCGCTGACGCCATGCCAGAATCCGTCGGTGCAGAGTAAAAAAGCATCGCCGTCTTCGACCTGAACCACGTCACTGTAGCTCGCTTCCGGCCCCCCGTTCTCAATACCCAGCGCCAGATACAGCAGGTTACTGTTCAGGTTTTCAGTCTGGTGCCCGGCATCTTTCATCTGTTGAACCAGACTGTGGTCGGTGGTCACGTGCCACAGCCAGCCTCGGCGAAACAGGTACAGGCGGCTATCCCCGGCATGCGCCCAATAGGCCAGACCGTAATCCCTGTCGATGAACAGGCTGACCAGCGTGGTGCCCATCCGGTGATGTTCCTGGACGACCTGTTGTTCATTAAGGATCGTGCGATTCGCCGTTTGCACATAATCGCGGATATGCTGCGCATTGAGGTGTTTGTCACCATCGAATCGGGAAATAATGCTGTTGCGGGCCAGCTCAGCAGCCACCTCGCCACCCGGCAGGCCAGCGATGCCGTCACAGACGACAAAGCAGGCCGAACGTTCCCCTATGGTTTCTCCCGTCTGATCCTGGTTGCTGGCGCGCGTCCCCTGGCGGGAGAGAGAAGCCGTTGCGATATTCATTTTTCTTCCGATCCGCTCTGTGAGTCTTTGTACTGATTAACCTCCATGTCATAGGCATGAAGGAAAGCTTCACCAAACAGGGTATGGAAGTCGTCCTCAATCTCACCTGCCGTCTCACCGTAGCTGCGCACAAAATAGTCCCACAGCGCGGCCTTTCGGCTGCCCGGCAGCGCCAGACGCGATGTCATGCCATTTTGCTTCGCCTGCTCTTCGAGTTGTTCCGGGTTAAAGGATTGCAGCATTGCGGCAATAATGGCGCGAATGCCGGAGATCATCCCCAGCTGGTGCGCCTGCAGATCGATAAGCGCATCACGTACGGATTTTGTGGGTGGCATAAAGCCCGGCATCGGGGTACCGAACATCTGAATCAATACCGTTTTACCGGTTGGCAACAACTTGAACGGGTTGTTCGCATCATCGAGCACCATCGTCATATCGGCTTTTACACCGCGTTTGAGAATGGAACGCGAAGAGAGCAGCGCCACGGTGCCCTGAGAGAACATGCCCAGAATCTGGCCGAGCTGGCGCATATTTTCACGGTTAAACTGCGGCACAGGCTGCATTTCGCTCAGCCCCATACCTTCAAGCAATGCTTCCAGCAGTTCACCCTGAAGCACCTCCCCCTTATCTCCACTATGTGCGGTCGCCGATGGGGACGCTGCATTTTTTACCGGGTCGATACGCAGACGGCCTTTCGGGGTTTGCGCATTGCTGCGTACAACGGCCTGCGGCGTTGGCAGGGTGAACCCGGCGTAATCCGGACGCACGGGTTCTTCATCTACAGCATGCGGAGTTTCCTGAGGTTCAGGTGCAAACAGGGCAGATTCTGCAGGCACCTGTTCTTCCTGCTCTGCTACCGGTTGATCGGCAATAATTTCATCCGGATGAGTTAATGGCGCACCGCCCATCAGACCAAGCGGGTCATCACTGCGTGCCGCTGGTGCGCTGGCCGAACCACCAAACAGGGCCAGCGGATCGAGTTCATCCGTCGCCTCTTCTTTTGGCAGGGAGGGCGTATCCTCATCTGGCGGCACCAGCGTTGAGGGGGTAACGTCGTCAAAAATGCTTTCATTCCTGAACAAGGCTTCGTCGTTAAACAACGCATCAGGATCGACATTCTTACGTTCAAGCTTCAGGTCGCTATCGTTAAAGAGCGCCAGCGGATCTTCGGCATTACGTTCCGGCGCGGCAGGCTGAGAGAACGGATCGTGTGATGTCGCAGGCTGCGGCTTCGTCCGGTTGCTGGAGATGCTGTCGGAGATGGAAAACTCCTGCATCAGGCTGTCCCAGATTTCCGTCGGCACCGCGGTAGGTTCACTTTTCGCGCGAGGTGGCGCGTTCACCGTCCTCGGTTCTACAGCGGACGCAGGTGCCACTGTCGGACGGGCCTGCTGTTGCATACTGGCCGCCATGCGGCTGACTGGCTGAGTGTCGTGGATAAGGTCGGTCACTTCGAGGCGGTAGTCATCAATACCGAGAATATCCCCATCCTGCAGCTCAACCTGACGCCCTCGCTCCAGCGGAATATCGTTCAATACCACGCGGGTGACGCTGCCACGGTTGGTGACGCGGCATTCGCCCTGTGCGTCAACGTGGATAATGGCCTGCAGACGCGAGATGGTACGGTCGTTGTCCGGCAGCACCAGATTGTTATCCGTACCGCGACCAATAGTGCCCCCCGGGGCATAGAAATCGCAGCTACTCTGTGGCGGCTGATGACCGGGTTTCGTAGAAATAATCGTGAATCGCATGGCGTATTCCTGCTGGTATGATTAGCGCTCAAACGCTGCCGCTCTCGGGGCGAGAACGGCGGCGTTTGGGGACGCTACCATTTTTTCTATTTTGGGTTTTTGAGCGAACGAATTGCATCGCTATTAGCGATTAAGCTGCACTTTAATACCTGATAATTACCCGGTTCGGTTCCGCCTACCTTCTCTTTAAGTAAGGAAACAATCACCTTGTCAGCTTTTTCAAAATTCTCTGCTGGCAGATTACTTGCTTCGAGCCATGCGGCGGCGCTGGCCTCTGCATCATCTTTCAGGCTTTTACTGTCCGCAATCTTACCGACGCATCGATTTTGCACCCAGTTTTCAAAAATTTGTTGCTGAGAAAATGCACTGACATCAGGCAGTGTTTGGGCATAAACAACAGAGGCATTTAAAGCTAATACGAGCAGTAATAAACGTTTCATTTCAGGCTCCAGAATGTTGCGTTGGTAGGAATAAACGAACCATTACCCGGAGAACCAAGGAAATGGCAATCATCAGAGCAAATATTTCCATTCCAGAGTGTTACATGCCCGGTTGCATCACTCCAGCCATGTCCGGTAAAGATGATAATGCCTTGCTTTCCCGTAAATTGTGCTGGAGAAGGAGAAGAAACTGACATATCTGCATTGCCCAGTACCGTGGGTAGAAATGCAATCATATCTTTGACACGGAACATATATCGCTTTTTGTCGTTTCCGGTCACTGTCGCATATTTACTATTAGAAGGAACAGGAATGCCGCAATAATTTAAAACGTAGCTCATACGAATGGGGCAGGCATTTTTAAAAATACCGGCATCAATATTATGCTGAACTTTTCCACCCAGTAACTTGCCAACCTGTTCTACGTTAACGTTCACTTCTCTGAATCGGTTCCAGGCGGCACCAAAAGCAGGACGCATATGAGACATCTTGTTTCTCCTTGATAAGAGACTCAATAAAGTGAGCCCTTTCGGGCCCACTACTATTATGCTTCTTTGTTCTCTTTGATATTCCAGCCAGCGCTGCTTTCAGCACCTTTACCACCGGCAGTCGTCTGCTCCCAGTACTGCTGTTTCACTTTCGCAGCCTGGAATGCATAGGTCACACCAACGGTATCGCCGTTGTCTGCACCGGTATACTGGACGGAGGTCACCAGAACATCTTCCAGCGTGATGCGGGTATATTCAACCTGCTGGCCGCCTGCTTTACAAACTGACAGTTCAACTTTGGTCAGGTGTTTACCGCTCGCGCAGTGCTTCAGAATTGCTGTGGTAGATTTGTCGATCAGTGCGTTAATGTGCAGGTCGTTAAAGTTAACTTTACCGGCACCGCCACCACCACCGACACTCATATTACCTGGCTGGGACGCGCCCCAGGAGAAGGAGGTAATATCAGTCCAGCCGGTGTGGTTAGAATCTTTAGATTCGCCCGTAACACCCTCGACCTTCAGAAACATATCAATAGCCATAATATCTACTCTTCGTGAATGAACAATATTGCTTTCGAAAAAGCCCTTATATGGCAAACAGGAAAGCATGGGGCTGAATAAAACCGTCCATATTTTACCTCTGCCTCTAGTCTGACGAAATCATACTCGTACAGACTGTTCAGAATGGCTGTAATTACAACCGTCCTAAATTATGGTTAGTTACTCATCACTGTAACTAAGCGCTAGACAATCATTGATTGCATCATCTAGAATAATTTCAATCATCTTTCATTCATCTAAGGCAATAAAATGAAGAAAATACTATTACTAATACTTGCAATCGTATTTCTGATTATCGCATTTTTCACTACCGTAGATCTTTTCCAGTCGGCATGGCATGTGTTGTCACTAGAGACAATTACTACCGCGTCCGCTGGTTTCCTTTTTGGAAAAACACTTTTTCTAATTGTCGTTCTTCTGGCATTTTATCTCTCGCTAAAATTCTGGAGAAAGTTAAATCCTTGATTTAACTTTCTCAGCAAAATAATAAATAGCGATAGATGCAGCTATAATCAACACCAACAAAGCTGCATTTATCGTTATCTCAAAAAAACTTACATCCCAATCAAACACAAAAACATAATAGCCAAGCGTCGCAAAGAAAAGCATAAACGATACTATAAGCATGAGATAGACAAAGAAATACCTGACGATCTTTTCAGACACGAGTAACTCCTGTTAAAAATCGATTAAAAATATCTTCGTCTATAGCGCCATGGCTCTGCTGGAAATTTACAGCCTCAATAAATGGTTTAACACTATCTTCTACAAGGAAATATAATAAATCTAAATCACCCGCGCCACGCAACTCGTTGTAAATATCTTTGTTTAACTCTAACAGATCATATGAAGTATAGACTGAGCGCGAAATTGAAGCCCCCACACTTAATACCCCTGTAAACCCAGCAGAAACAAGAAAACGCGGTACAATTTTTGAAACGAATAACGTAATTAACTCGTTTACGAAAACCATTTTAAAAGCTATACCACCTACTTGCGCCCCACCTATTTTCAGGAGGAGCGACTTAGATTGCTCTTCAGATAATCCAGACAGATAACGTTTAATGACTGTATTTATTAACCGCCGAACATCTTCTGACGTAAGCCCTTTTTTGATAAGTGACAATAGCCTAATTTTATCGGTTTCATTTCGCCACCGGTGATCTGAATCCAGGAAGTCTTTCGTCAGCATCCACAGGTCTTCCGGGATTGACATAAAACCACCGACCGCGCTCCGGGCGAATATTTCAGGACCACTTTGTTTGCGCGTGTTGAACATTTTCAACATACCATCGGCAATTTCTTTTGGCGAACTCGCTCCCAATTTAGGATCTCCCTGAGGTTAATGAATGTCGATGGATACTTTTAATGAATTTGCGACATACACACTACTTTGCCGGCCCTACGGGCCGGCAGTAATCATCATGCGTCTTTCGTCTTCAGCGATGGCAGTTTAGAAACCAGGCGCAGGGAGACGGTCAGACCTTCCAGCTGGTAGTGCGGACGCAGGAAGAACTTCGCGGCGTAGTAGCCCGGGTTGTCTTCAATTTCCTGCACCTGCACTTCCGCAGCCGCCAGCGGTTTACGGGACTTGGTCTCCTGGGAGGAGTTGGCCGGGTCACCGTCCACGTAGTTCATTACCCAGTCGTTCAGCCAGCGCTCCATCTCTTCACGCTCGCGGAAGGAGCCGATTTTGTCGCGCACGATGCACTTGAGGTAGTGGGCAAAACGGCAGCAGGCGAACAGATACGGAAGGCGTGATGCCAGACGGGCATTGGCGGTCGCATCCGGATCGTGGTACTCGGCCGGTTTTTGCAAAGACTGCGCGCCGATGAAAGCGGCAAAGTCAGAGTTTTTACGGTGAACCAGCGGCATAAAGCCGTTTTTCGCCAGCTCGGCTTCGCGGCGGTCGCTGATGGCAATTTCGGTCGGACATTTCATGTCCACGCCACCGTCATCGCTCGGGAAGGTGTGGCACGGCAGGTTTTCAACCGCCCCGCCGGACTCCACACCGCGAATGGAGGTACACCAGCCGTACTCTTTGAAGGAGCGGTTGATGTTGGCCGCCATCGCATAAGCGGCGTTCGCCCAGGAATAGCTGTTGTGGTTCGCGCCGTCGGTCTGCTCTTCAAAGTCAAAGCTGTCGACCGGGTTGGTACGAATGCCGTACGGCAAACGCGAGAGGAAGCGCGGCATCACCAGACCCAGATAGCGCGCATCTTCGGATTCACGCAGTGAACGCCAGGCAGCATATTCGGTGTTCTGGAAGATTTTGGTCAGGTCGCGCGGGTTCGCCAGCTCCTGCCAGGATTCCATCTGCATCACGCCCGGCGCGGTACCGGTAATGAACGGACAGTGCGCCGCAGAGCCGATGCGTGCCATTTCACCCAGCAGCTCAACGTCCTGCGGGCTGTGGTCGAAGTAGTAGTCGCCGACGATGCAGCCAAACGGTTCACCACCGAACTGACCGTACTCCTGCTCGTAGATTTTCTTGAAGATCGGGCTCTGGTCCCAGCCCACACCCTTGTAGCGTTTCAGGGTGCGGCCCAGCTCTTGTTTAGAGATGCTCATAAAGCGGATCTTCAGCATCTCGTCGGTTTCCGTGTTATTCACCAGATAGCTCAGGCCACGCCACGCACTTTCCAGCGTCTGAAACTCATCGTGATGAATAATCTGATTCACCTGCTGTGACAGCTGCTCATCGATACCGGCAATCAGATTTTGAATAGTGCGGTAGGTATCGTTGGAGAAAGTGACGGTATTTTCCAGCGCCTGTTGCGCCAGCGTTTTTACCGCGCTTTCCACGGCGGAACGCGCCTGATCGGTTTTCGGGCGGAACTCTTTATTCAGCAGCGCACTGAATTCGTCCTGGCTGAACGCCAGGTCCGCCTGCTGCTCATGTTGTTGAGTCTGGTTGCTCATCGATTATTCCTCGCTACCTTTCGCGCTTTCGTCATTTTTTGGCAACTGGCTCAGGGATTTGAGCAGCGTGGGATCCTGCAGAATTTTCGCAATCAGCTCTTCCGCCCCATTTTTACCGTCCATGTAGGTCAGCAGGTTGGAAAGCTGAGTGCGCGCTTCCAGCAGCTTGTTCAACGGCTCAACCTTGCGAGCCACCGCATCCGGCAGGAAGTCGTCCATGCTGTCAAAGGTCAGATCGACGTTGAGTTTGCCTTCGCCGGTCAGCGTGTTATCCACCTGGAATGCCACGCGCGGTTTCAGCGCTTTCATGCGTTCGTCGAAGTTATCAATGTCGATTTCAAGGAATTTGCGCTCATCGACGGCCGGCAGATTTTCCACCGGTTTACCGACCAGATCGGCCATAACGCCCATCACAAACGGCAGCTGAATTTTACGTTCTGCACCGTAGATCTCTACGTCGTACTCGATTTGCACGCGGGGAGCACGGTTACGTGCGATGAATTTCTGCCCACTGTTACTCATTGCCATGATGTTCTCCATCAAAGATGCGCGGTGAAGGTAAAACGGCAGACGCCATGCCTGTCGTCATAATGCCTGGACGCGTCATTCGCGGCGTCCAAAGATGTTTTCCAGTTGGTTAACGCCGTCTGGCGCGAGGTCGCGAATAATGTCCATAAAGTTGAGTTCAGACAGCCGCTGCACCCGTTCAATCATCAGCGGTGCGGGGTGGCTTGGTTCGTACTGCGCAAAATATTGCTTCGCTTTCTCCAGCATCAGCTGCGCATCGGCGCGGCTGGTCACCTGCACGCTGCGCCAGTCTGTCGCTTGCTGTACGGCTGGTACGGCGGTGACAGACGCTGTAGTTTGTTCGGCCTGCGCCTCTCGGGTCGGCAATAGCTTGCTGATATCCGTCACCTGACAGGCGCTGGCAACCAGCCCGACTGTTTTCAGTAGCTGTTCCATCTCCGGTACGCCACTTTCACCGAGATATCCGGTGAGCAGCTCGCGTATGGCCCGCAACCGTTCATTCATCACAATGACCGCTGCGGTACCGGGCTGGTCGCCGCGAGCCAGCTCATCAATCAGCCTTGGGCGACCACCGGGATAATCCGGGCATTCGGTTTTACTGCCGTCAAGCAGTGCCTGCGCATCACGTAGCGAGATCTCATCGCCGTTCGAACGCAACAACGAGGCATTGCGCACGGCAAGGGTCAGGTCAGATTTATCGCTCAGCCCCGCAAGCGCGTTAATGCGGTAGAACGGATCGGTTTCGCCATACTCTTCCAGTAGCGGATAAAGTCGCTCCCAATAACGCGACAGCGCTTCCTGTACCAGCAACAGCCCATCCGCGTAACCCGGTAGCCCGCGACGCCGTGTCCAGGCATGGGTGAGTGCCAGCATCACGCGGAGATCTTTGGTGCGGCCCAGCAGGCTGGTGGCATGTTTTTCTACCGTATTCCAGTCAGCAGGTTCCGCAGGAATAATGGTGTCACCGAACTGTTGCTCAGCTTTGCCCAGGCTGGCTTGCCCCATCGCCTGAAAATCGGCGTCGTATTCCAGGTTTTCGCCGCAGGGGTTTTCGGCACTGATCGGCGCGAGAAATTCATCAATATTCATGGAGTCCCTGCTTATTCAAACATCGGCGGATAAAGACCGTGACGGCCCGGGCGGGCACCGCCTGCCGGATCGAACAGCAGCGTAAAAAGCTGTCCGGTAAAGTTTCCGCTGTGAACGTGGGTGTAAAGGGGGTATCCGTCGCAGCGGTTTGTCCACCAGAAGCTGGTCTGGCGAAGCGGATCAAAGCACTCTGCCGCCTGCGGCCATCCCAGCGTGGTCTGGCCGTCCTCTTCATAACCAATCACGTCCAGAATATCGGAGCGCATCTGCGGCTCTACAGGCTGCGGTGCCGGAATGGTCATCAATACGTCATCAAGCTGTGGGGCGGAGAAACTGTTGCGCACCGCGTGCAATCCCACGCGGCCAATCTGCTGGTACCAGCTTTCGGCCTGGCCGAGCAGGCGTGACGACCATTCGGCCGGGGTGAAGCTCAGTTGAATGCACACCGGGTATTGTCGGCCAACGCTGTCACGTCCGGGTAACAGACAACCCATCTGGATCATCTGGCTGCCCAGCATCGGCGGGACGACAAAATTCCAGACCGGGGCTTTATTAAACTGGCGTTCGCCGCTGCGCTGCTCTTCCTGTTGCCAGGCCAGCAGGCCAACCTGAAACCAGTGTGACCACTGACGCTGTAAGGTGTCAGGAAAGCGACGCTGCAAAAAGTCACCGGCGCTGGGTAATTTGCCATACCAGCTATAACGGTTCATCGCAGGGGTATTCGTCATACGGCTGTCCTTGCGGTTATGGGCATGAGAAACGGGGAAGCTGGAACGGGTTGCGGATACTGTTTGGCGCAAACTCCAGCGTGACCTGATGTCCGTCAACGCTGAAGGTGGCCTGACGGCTCAGACTCCCCGCGCCCGGGCTGGTGCTCGCTTTATCGAAAAAGCGGTTCAGCGCCCAGGATCCATTCGTCACCAGTGTTGCCGTGCTGCCGTTGGCCAGTCCCAGTTGCATACGCACCTGGTTAGTACCGCCTGGTCCCGGCCAGTTCATAATCTGTACTGCCTGCGGGCCGTGGCTATAGCGCAGCAACTGCCCGTCCACGTCCAGCGTCAGGTTCAGAATGGCGTTATCCATCCGCACGGTGCGCACCGTCACTTTGAAAGATGGCGTGGTGGCTCCGTTGGCAAAAAAGGCATCCCGGACAGACTGCGCCTGCTGAAACGGCCGTAGCAGCCCTTCACTTCCCGGCAGCGTTTTACCGTCGATGCCAGGCATAAAGCGCCAGTTCGCCTGAGTGGTATCGACTTTGTTGGTCAGGTTGTCGCGGAAAAAGGTATCCATCAGCCCGGTGCCCGGCGCAAACATCCGTGCGAGATCGTCAGGTGTGACTTCGGTACTGGCGCTGCGCACCAGTGGATAACGACCAGCAATCGCCTGACGGCAGAAACCACCCACTTCAACGTTAATCCGCTTGCGAACGTTTTCCAGGTCGCGGCGCTGGGTATCACTGCTGGCCCCGACGGCCATGTTGCTGAACATGGTTTGTAGCCCACCGGGCAGACGGCCGGCGCTGGCCTGCAGGCGGCTAATTGCTTCACCACCCGGGGCAGGCATACCGCTGTTGGCGGCGTCCTGTACGGCGGTCAGATAGCGGTAAAGCTCATCAACCTGCTTGAGAAAATCATCAAATACGATGGTCTTGCCACCCTTCTCCAGCGGCTGTGCCAGCTCAATCATTGGCGCATAGTGATCGGTCACCAGTTGCTCAGGAACCTGGGTTACCACAGCCCCCTGCGTTGGTGCTGCGTCATTGTTGCTGAACAGCGCCTGCAACGTGCGGGTTGCACGGTTGCTCTGCTCTTCCGCTTTTCCGGCGTCAGCTGGTGCTGGCGTATTACGCGATAGCGTCAGCACCTGGCTCAGGTTCTGCACCAGGCGGCGCAGCGGCGAGTTTGCGCCGGAGAGCAGGCGCGCGGTATTGATGCGCTGCGAGAGATCGGCACTGTTGTTGAGCTGAATGTCAGCGAGGAAGCGATCCCAGTTAGCGATAAAGTCGCGCATGTAGAGCTGACGCACGGCGTTATCAATCTGCTGTTTATCTTCCCGGGATGAGGTACTCCCCAGAACCCAGACATCATCTTCGTGCAGTGCGGAGGTCACACTGTCGATCTGGCCGTTGAAGCTTTTCCAGTAACCGTCCGGGGTATAGAGCCCGGGTACGCCTTCGCTCAGCGGTTTGCCGCTTTTGCGTGAAAATACCAGCTCACTCTGCGGGCCGCCGAGGTCAGAAAGCGATACCGGTTTCAGATTTTCATCATGCTCAAGCAGGCGCTTCAGGCGACCATACACGCGGGTGGAAAGCGGTTGCTGGTTGATGAGCGCTCTTTCACGAGTGACCAGTGTGTCGTCCTGGGCATAAGGTGAAGACTGAATTTGCGGTTCCAGCAACTGCGTCAGGTGCCATGCCAGCTGTTGAAGCTGCGACTGGGTGACGTTTTGCGGCAGGTTTCGCTGCAGGTTGAGCATCACCCACGAGTGCAGGAATTTGCCGTCGTAGTGCTTTGGCTGATAGAGCATCTGATAGGCTTTCAGCGCTTCGTAGCTGTATTCCACATCGCTGCCGTTATCGTTACGCAGCCAGGTCGTGACGTGCATCGCGACGGCGGGCAACAGCATTTGATCCAGCGCTTTCTGGTACAGCGACTGCGAGGCATCGCTGACGTCATCCCCACGGTACAGCCCCATACGACGAGAGACGGACGGGTTGTTAACATCAAAGGCGGTGCTTTTCGGTAAATCCACCAGACTGTTGAGCAACGGCAGGAGGGTAAACAGATCGCGCTGAGGCTGATTTTGTAACGCTTTGCCCTGCTGCTCCAGCTGCGGTACTTTTGCATCAACCTCTTCCAGATAGGCTTTATTTTTGGTGTAGCTGGTCAGCCACAGCCCGCCGAGGATCACCAGCAGTGCCAGTAGCGCCGCATAGCCAGACCACATCACGGCGCGGTTCCGCAGTTCCCACCAGCGGTTTTCGCCGGCGATCCCGGCTTCCTGGAAAATAACGTTTTGCAGCAGATCCTTGATAAAGAAGCTCTGACCTTTCGCCCCCGGGATCGGTGCCTCCTTACTGACTGAATCCCAGTTCTCGTTATCTCCACCTTCAGGCAGCGACAAGGCGCGATTCAGTTCGCCCATCACACGGTCGAAGGGCATGCCCTCCTGGGTACCGCTGGCGAAGTAGATCCCGCGCGGCGAAAACTCCGTTTCAAAGTTAGAACGGGCGAAGACCGTGCTCAGGTAGTCCGCCAGCAGCGGACGCAGTGCGGCGAACTCTTGGGGGAAGAGATACGCTTCCGCACGGGTTTTGGCATCATGCTCTTTCAGCATGGTTTCCGGCAGACCTGCATCCAGACGTTGCTGTAACAGCGAAAACTCCTGCTGGAAGTTGCCCATCAGATCATAATCAGCGTGTTTGGTCTGCTCCCACGGCAGCGTAAAGCCCCAGATCTGGTCGCGTTGCGCTTTGTCGTAATCAGCAAACCAGGCGCGGAAGCCTTTAAGCAGGTCAGCTTTGGTCACCATGACGTACACCGGGAAGCGGATCCCCAGTTGTTCGTGCAGCTCAGAAAGACGCTGACGCAGATTCACCGCCTGCTGGCGGGAAGCTTCTGCGGATTGGGTCAACAGATCGGAAATACTGATGGTGATAATGACACCGTTGATCGGCTGGCGGCGGCGATACTTACGCAGCAAGCCAATGAACTCAAGCCATTCACCGGCGTCCTGAACCTGCTCGCTTTCCTGTGTGGTGTAGCGGCCTGCGGTATCCAGCAGCACAGCTTCGTTAGTAAACCACCAGTCGCAGTTACGCGTGCCGCCAATGCCCCGCAATGCGGTTTTACCAAAACGGTCTGCCAGCGGGAATTGCAGCCCGGAATTGGCCAGTGCGGTCGTTTTACCGGAGCCTGGCGCGCCAATGATCACATACCAGGGCAGCTGGTACAGATACTGCGTGCTGAAGCGCTGCGTCCACTGTGCGCCATGCCCTGCTTTGCTGAAGTGCGCTTTTTTCAGCATCTGAGCGGCTTCATCAAAACGTCCGGCGAGGATCTGCTCCTCGCTGTTCAGTCGCTTCTGTGGATCTGCAGCTTCCTGGTGGGCCGTATTCTCATTCAGCCGGTCCATCAGCTTACGGTTCAGCCAGGCGTTATACAGCCGCGGCAGAATATGGCTCTGTGCCCAGATCAAATAGACCACCGCGATACTGATAACCCGGTTCTGTTCAGATTCGAGCGGTCGGGTGTCTACGATGGACAGCAATGGACCAATCATCCAGATCACCGCCGCAAGCGCCGTTACGCCCAGGAAGCTCCACAGAATGCGATTGGTCAGAATGGAAAGAAGAGTAGTCAGCATTCCTTAGTTTCCTTGCGGCAATCCGTTCAGCTCAGCCTGCGTATTCTCAGGCGACACCAGCAGAGTAATTTCCACACGGCGGTTACGGGCGCGGTTTTCAGGCGTATTGTTCGGTACCACAGGATTAATCTCGCCTCGCCCCTCCGCTTTCACGCGCTCAGGTTGGGAGAGGCTTCCCTGCAGCTGTTTTTGCACAGACCGGGCACGTTCCAGAGAGAGCTCATAGTTAGAGGCAAAACGCGCGCTGCGAATGGGCACGTTGTCGCTGTAGCCAACCACCAGAATTTTGCCGCTGACGTTATTCATCGCCTGGGCAATGCGGTTGATCACCGGCTCATAGCGATCGCGCACCACCGTAGAGGCGGAAGCGAACAGGCCGTCGCCTTTCAGGATCACTACGCTGCGATCTGCTTCGTCCTTCACCGCCACCAGGCCAGCATCAATTTCAGGTTTCAGGAAGCCGCGCAGATTCAGCACAGCGGGCAATTGCCGTGTCGGTTGCTGAACTGAGGTTTCCGGGAGCTGGGACTGGTAAATCTTCGCCAGCACCGGATTGGTGTTGTCACCGAGACGCCAGTTAAGAACGATATAGAACAGGCAGGCAATGAAACCGACCAGCGTGGCACAGGCCCACAGCGGCACCATCGGACGCCACAGTTTACGTAGCACAGGCCGGTCTTCCGGGTGTGGTGAGAGCGGCGGCGGATAGCTGCCGCGCACGCCACGGATCATCTGCCACAGCCGCTGCTTGATGGTTTCAAGCTGGGTGCGGCCGTTATCCAGCACCCGGTAGCGCCCTTCGAATCCAAGTAGCAGGCAGTAGTTGATCATCTCCAGCAACAGAATATGTTCACGCGGGTTCTGCGACAGACGCGCCAGCAGCTGGAAGAACTTCTCTCCCCCCCAGGTTTCGTTGTGAAACGTCACCAGCAACCCGCTACTGGACCAGACGCCGCTGCTCCCCCACGGGGTAAGCGCAGCGGCTTCATCCAGTGCCGTACACAGACAATAACGGGCACCGACGATCACTTCATAAGGCAGTCCCGCCTGTTGGCAACGGACTTCGAAACGGCGAATTTCGTCGATCAAGCGCTGGCGCAACGCCACCTGATCGTCATGTGATACTGAGTGACGGATTTGCGGAATCGCGTTGAGCAGCGGATTGGCGGCCGCCACCAGCTGATTGTTGCTACTGGCCCCGGTAAACACGGCATCACTGCCGGTATCCTGTCGTTCCTGCATATTTAGCGCTCGCTTTATTATTCTGTCGGGCTACGGATGGCCCAAAACTCCATATCAAGACCCGGGAACTCCCCTGCAAGATGCAGAGCGAAAGCACCGGACTTGTCCATCTCGTGCCACAGTTCACAGCCCTTCTCCAGCTCAAAATAGCTGTAACCCGCATGCCAGGGGATTTGCGGTGGCGCGACCGGCATAGCCCGCAGCATAATGCCCGGCAGTTGCAGCTGAACCAGATCGCGGATCCTGGAGACCGGAGCCACCTTCATCTGGGCAGGGAAATGGGTTTGCAGGTGATCGCCCGGCACATTGGCTTTTACCGCCAGTACAAAGCCAAACTCACGTACCATGCTGGTCTCAGGGACGGTGGCGATGTTCAGGCCATGAGAACGTTCGTTAAGCGGTAACTGGATAGCATGGTCTTCCATCACCAGCGACAGCCCCTGGCGCAGCATCAGCATCAACTTGCTGAAGCAGCCCGCGAGATCATCATGGTCATAAATTGGCAGCACGTTTTCTGCGCTACGCTGAGAGGTCCAGGTAGCAAGTTCGGTGGCAAACGGTAGCCAGCGATGCCAGAGCGCTTCCGGGTGGAGCAGCGGGAGAGTTTTTAAATGTGATACTTCGCCCAGATGGCGATTCACCAGCGAGAGCAGTGTAAATTCAATCAGCTCAGAGGTGTTAAAACGGCCAGGCTGACGCAGACGACCGCCAATCTGCTGACTACGCTGCACCAGTAAACCGTGCAGATCGTTAATCATGCTATAGAGCAGCGGGTTGTTGTTGGCATTCAGCATCGGAGGGATGTAGCTGCTGTCCAGCCGCACATGATTGTCGTTGCGCTTCTCGGTGACAAACGCCACGCCGATAGCAGTCCACTCTGCTGTCAGATCTTTTTCCAGCATCAGGGTCAGGCGCAAACGGCCAAACTGTACCGTAGCATCCCCCACCGACATGGCATTATCGTCTTCCACCTCTTGTTCAAAGGCGATAAAACGCGCGAGCGAGGCCTGCTCTTCGCTGAAGATAACCTCTTCGCGTTCACCCCGGCGAACCGGCAGCGCGAGCACCACTTTCTCATTGGTGAGGTTATCAGGGATTTTTAGCGGTACCGGGCCGTTGCGCCCGTTACGTACCTGGAAAAAGGTTCCGTCAGGCAGCAAACCGCTGCAGTAGCTCAGCGCAATGCAACCCTGACGAAGCATCGCCTCGTCGAGTTCAACGTCGAGAAAGCCCCACAGATACGAGCGCTGCAGCGCCCCCCACTCACGAACGTGGTTGAGCAGGTAACTCTCTGTCCGCTGAAAATGGTGTGGACGCAGAAACATCCCTTCGGTCCAGACGACCTTTTCTGCTTTCGTCATGATGATGTGTTTCCTGTTATGAAGCGCGTTACTGGCTGATGACCCGGATGCCATTCACGTCCAGAAAGACGTTGGCCTGGAGTTCATCTGCGGACCACTTCCAGAACTGATAGACAGGGTTTTCGCCGGGAACAGGCAGCGGGAGTGAAACGCGCCATTTTTTCCCATCCAGCGCCTGGTATTCCGCCATCACACCGATATAGCGGGCGTCGGGAGAGCTTTGCCCACTCAGGGTTTTCGAAAGCTGGCCCGGCATCAGGAAGAAGACATCGCTGTTAAGCAGATTCGCGCCAAGCGTGGTTGACGCGTTGTTCTGCAGGGAATAGAAGTCGCTGGACATGAAATCCGCATCAGATTTCAGCAGCAACACTCTGACTTTAAGCGGCGCGGAATCATTGATTTGCGGATGAGCCTGAAACTGCAGATTGTAGCGGGAGGGGTCGTTGTGTGAAGAGGACGTACAACCACTGACCAGAACAAAAATCACCGCGTAAAATGCTAACCACATCCTGTGAAAATTTTTATTATTCATAAAAATACGCTCATGAAATCCGTTTAGTTCAGGATCCAGGTCCCGTTCGCGTTGTCTTTGCAGGCTTTACTGTTGCCATCCACATCAACGCAGGTCGTTTTCTTACGCGCTTTTGGACGAAGCGCTTGTTTACGCACGGCCGCGTCATACTGATCGGCCTTGATCACGGCACGCATGGGGACGTAACCAATCAGTTGTTCGCTACCCTCATCCGCAAGCGCCATCCAGTAGTGTTCAACCTGACCCAGAACCACGTAGGTTTTTCCGGTCTCAAGCGTGCTGATCGCCTTTCCGCCGTAATCAGGACGGCTCATCAATGACGCCGGATACATTGCACGATAAGGTTCATTAACCTGGGTAAATTCTGCCGGAGGGGTAACAACATGACGGTGGGTTAACGTGACGCCATTGACCTGGCTGGTAACGATCGTATCGTCGGTTATCACAGGTTTCTGCGGCGCTTTACAGCCCGCCACCGCCATTACAAACAGGAGTGAAAACAATACGCGCATTTTCATATGCTTTTCCGTAGCGATATTTAGATGATAGTAGATTGGGGGGAGATGATATTTGACTTAAATAGTATCGTTTAGAATATGACAGGTATTTTCACAGCGTGACTATTCTTAGGGTATAGCTACCGCACAAGCCTTACAGAATAAGGCCCTGCTTCATCCTGACATATTTTAACAATCAGCCCACAAGTTTACATAAGCTCGTCATCATTTCAATATTGCCTTCTAATTTCCTGGTGTTTTATGAGTCACTCATGAAAATATAGGAATAATCCTACCAAAAACCCACACATAGCGTGCCAAGTTCAATTTAGCCCACCAAAACACACAGCAACTATATGAATTAAAACAGATTATCCAAAAAAGAGAATGGATCGCATTAACGTAATAAACATAGCATTACCACTACCATAATTAGTAGAATTTAAATTATTTATGACAATATGAATATATTATGCACATCATATTTGTTGCATTCACGAGATAGGTTTCATTCGAATCTTCTTTTAATGGTGAAGAAATTTCCGATAGTGCTGAAGCATATTAATTTTGCACCACGAAATAACGGCAACATTATAGCAAAAGCGCTTTCATCAGGTGTCTCGCAGCGCATGAACTATTAAGCGTGACTAAATCAGATTCGGTCCGCCATTATAGCTCCCCCCTCTTTCTCTCAGCCATATCATTGCTGTGTTCTTACCCACAGAAGGTTCCATTACGCGCCGCAAAGCGGTTCGCAAATGCCCTACTTCTGTTTAACGTTCACTACATAGTTTCCTTTTACACGTACTTTTACCAGGGCATTGGTTAATACAGAGTCTGCAGCTTGACTTATTTTGCGATAAAGGTACTTTTCAGGACATGAAGAAAATCCTGATTATCGTTCCTGACGGCGGCATGTTGTTTGAAGCCGCCGGTATCGCCGACATTCTGATGCAGGCCAACCGACTGCACCCGGAAGGCCTGAGCAATCCCTGCTACCGTATCCTCATTGCCACCACTCAGCCCCATCAGGTGATCCACGGGCAGTCTGGCTTAAATTTGCTGGCGGACTATCGCCTGCCGGAGCTGGACCCACGCGAGCCGCTCGACACCATTATCATTACCGGACGCGGCATGAACGAGCTGGAGAGCACCGCGGTGGTGGACTGGCTACACCTTGCAGCCCCTCACGCCCGGCGTATTGCCTCCATCTGCGGTGGCGCGATGCTGCTGGCACAGACCGGATTACTCGACGGACGTCGCGCCACGACGCACTGGCGGCTTCTGGAGACAATGCAGGAAACGTATCCGGCTATCCGTGTGGAAGGTGGCCCACTCTATATTCAGGACGGCCCCATCTGGACGTCCGGCGGTGTCAGTTCCGGGTTTGACCTGACGCTGGCACTGGTTGAAGATGACTACGGTTTTACCCTCGCTCGTGACGTGGCGCAGGACATGGTGATGTATCTGCGTCGCCCGGGCGGGCAGCTGCAGTTCAGCCGTTATAACCTGCAGCAATCGGGGACTTCCGGCCCCATTAGCGAATTACAGGCCTGGATCCTGCAAAACCTCACCGCCGACCTGTGCGTTGAAAATCTGGCGGAAAGAGTCGCCATGAGCCCACGAAATTTCACCCGCGTGTTTACCCGCGACGCAGGAGCCTCTCCGGCGCGCTACGTAGCCGAAGCACGTCTTGCCGCTGCCAGACAGCTTCTTGAACAGACAAATGACTCGCTGGAGCTTATCGCCGGGAGAAGCGGATTTGGCACCAGCATCAACCTGCGTCGCGTCTTTGAGAAACAGCTTCACCTCACGCCGGGAGAGTACCGCCAGCGCTTCCACTGCCGCAAGATGGCGTAATCTGATCCTTTTTTGTCATTTACGCCATTTCGCCTGAAGCCTACAGTCACTCCAGACATCACAGATACTAAGGAGTTGATCATGGTTAAGGTCGGTATTAACGGTTTCGGCAGGATCGGGCGTAATTTTCTGCGTGCCGCGTTGGGTAACCCCGACATTCAGATTGCGGCGATTAACGATCTGACGGACAGCAAAACCCTCGCCCATCTGCTCAAGTACGATTCCCTGCTCGGTACATTACCGGTTTCCGTTGAAGCGGCAGACGGTGCGTTGCAGGTCGACGGCCAGCGGATCGTCGTGTTCAGCGAACGCGATCCGGCCAACATTCCGTGGCGCGATGTTGGGGTAGACGTGGTGATTGAAGCCACGGGTTTCTTCACCGAACGTGATAAAGCAGCGGTGCATATTCATCGCGGTGGCGCGAAACGGGTCATTATCTCCGCCCCCGGTAAAAACGACGACCTGACGGTGGTGATGGGTGTGAACCATGAGCTGTACGACCCGGCCCTGCACCAGGTGGTGAGTAACGGGAGTTGTACCACCAACGGGCTGGCTCCGGCGGCACAGGTACTGCATCAGCAGTTTGGTATTGAACACGGGCTGATGAACACCACGCATGCTTACACCAACAGCCAGGCGCTGCACGATCAGCCGGAGAAAGATCTGCGCGGTGCCCGCGCGGCCGCGCTGTCGATTGTGCCTTACTCCAGCGGGGCAGCAAAAGCGCTGGGGAAAGTGATCCCGGCTCTGGATGGCCGTCTGACCGGATACTCGCTGCGCGTGCCGGTTCCGGTAGTGTCCATCGTCGATCTGACGGTGACACTGAGCCGGAATGTGACCGTCGAAGAGGTCAACGATGCGTTCCGTAAAGCAGCAGCAAGCGGGCCGCTGAAAGACATTCTGGGCTACAGCGATGAACCACTGGTCTCCAGCGATTATCAGGGTGACCCGCGTTCTTCCATTATCGACGGGCTTTCCACACTGGTGATCGGCGGCAATATGGTCAAAATCCTGGCGTGGTATGACAACGAATGGGGGTTCTCAAACCGTCTGGTGGATCTCGCCGTGCTGATGGATAAAAAAGGCGTGTAAGGCACGTTATGCCCGGTGACGCTACGGTTACCGGGCTTACACATGCAGTGTTATTCCGCTTTAACCCTGACGCCCATCAGCACAATCACCATGGCGGTAACCAGCAGTAAACCGCTTCCGGCAAACACGCCGCTGGCACCGTTGAGGTCAAACACGGCTCCGCCGCCTGCCGCACCCGCACTTATCGCCAGCTGGATAGAGGCCACCAGCAATCCCCCCGCGCTTTCGGCTTCATCAGGAACGGTCGTTGCAAGCCAGGTTGACCAGCCCACCGGCACCAGACCAAAGGCAAAACCCCACAGCGCAACGAGCAACCCGTCCAGCATCGCCAGATGACCAAATGCCACCATGATGAGCGCCAGTACACCCATAGCGAAAGGTACCAGCGCCAGCGTCAGGCGCAGGTTGCGCGCCAGAAGATGCCCGGCAATGGATGTCCCGACAAAGTTGGCAATACCAAAGCCCAGCAGGATCAGCGAAATGCTCTCTACGCTCGCCTGGCCGACCGTTTCCAGAAACGGGCGCAGATAGGTAAAGAAGGCAAAATGGCCGCTGAAGATCAGGATGGTCGCCAGCATCCCGCCGATCATCCCCGGACGTCTCAGCACGCGGAATAGCGTTCCCAGGCTGCCGCTGCTCTCCGGTTTCATGGATGGCAGTACCCAGAGCTGCCACAGCAGCGCCAGCATGCTCGGCAGAATGCAGAGGATAAAGACGTTACGCCAGCCGATCAGGCTGCCAAGATAGCTCCCCAGCGGGGCAGCCACTACTGTCGCAATCGACACGCTGGAGAAGATCACCGCCAGCGCTTTCGGCACTTTATCGGCAGGTACCAGCCGCATCGCCGTGGCGGTCGACATCGCCCAGAATCCCCCAATGGCGATACCCAACAGCAAACGCCCCATCAGCAGAACATGCAGCGTTGGCGCAAAGGCCACCAGCAGGCTGGAGATGATTTGCAGCACCGAGAAAAACATCAATACCCAGCGGCGATCGATGCTTTTGGTGGCAGAAGTAATCAGCAAACCGGTGACCAGCGCCACCAGTGCGGTTGCGGTCACCGCCTGCCCGGCCATCCCTTCGGTGACGCCCAGGCTGGCCGCCATTGGCGTCAGCAAACTGGCGGGCAAGAACTCTGCCGTTATCAGACCAAATACCCCCAGCCCCAGTGAATAGACGGCTCGCCAGGCGGGTTTTGCGGGCGCTATAGCCTCTCTCGCCGCGATACATGAATTCATCTGTTGTTCTCCCGTTATAAAAATGTGACAACTGTCGCAAAAGCATAGAGTGTTCCCCGTGGACGATCTATGACATATAATCTCCACTTATTGATTATTCGTCCGGAGTTGCGCTCATGACCGTTCAGTCACCCGATTTGATCAGCGAACTTTTACGCGGCATGCGTCTGTCGGGCGTGAAATACCGCCGGATTGAAGCCAGCGCGCCGTTTGGCGTGGCGTTTCATCAGGCGGCCGGTAAGGCACAATTTCATTTTGTCAGCCGCGGCAATGCCCTGCTGCGGATGGAAAGCGGCGCAACCTTCGCCCTGAACGGCGGTGACGCGCTCTTTATCCCCAACGGTAACGCCCATGCCCTGCTCTCAGACGAACAGGCAACAATCACCCCGGTCAGCGCATTTCCCAGCGAGCCTATCTGCAGCTCGGTCTGTGCGATTACCTGTGAGCCGTGCCCGGAGAGCGAGCACACCATCATCTTCAGCGGATGTATGGATTTCGAACTGGGCGGCATGCAACCGCTGATCAAAGCGATGCCGGAAGTGATGATGGTAAGCCGGTTGATGTCCACCTGGCCGGAGATCCATCCCCTGCTGGCGGCGATGGAACGAGAGTCAATGACGCGTCAGGTGGGGTTCGCGGGGATCCTGGCCCGGCTGGCCGATGTGGTGGCCGCGTTGATCGTCCGTGGCTGGGTAGAGGCAGGGTGTGGTAAAGCCACCGGCTGGGTACAGGTTCTGCGCGATCCGCGCCTGAGCCGGGCGATTTACGCCATGCACCAGCAGCCGGGGCTGAACTGGAGCGTGGCAGACCTGGCAAAAGAAGCGGGTACCTCCCGTTCCGTATTCGCCGAGCGTTTTCTTTCCGCTACGGGGACAACCCCGGCAAAATATCTCAGCGAGCTGAGAATGCGTCTGGCTATTCAGTACATTCGGCACGAAAATCAGCCCATCGAAACGGTGGCATTGCGTCTGGGGTACGGATCGCTGGCGGCCTTTAGCCGGGCGTTTAAGCGGATCATCGGACATGCCCCAGGCTCGCTCAGGGAATCGATCCCGGCGTCAGAAGAGGTTTAAACGGTAAATCGTCCGGATGTGCGCAAAATGGGACATGAAACACGCGCAGCCACACATATTCGTCTAAGGTTTTCAGGTGATTGACAACAGCGGTCACGCTGCTCAGCGAATACAGGAGACGAACCAATGATACGACCTCGTACATTACGCCCATCCCTTTTGCGCCTTGCATTGGGAGGTGCGCTGCTCGGTGTTACCACATTGGGTTATGCAGACTCTCTGCCAGCGCCCCAGAAAAGCCCGCCCGATATTTTGCTCGGCCCTCTCTTTAATGATGTGCAGAGCGCCAGACTCTTTCCCGATCAAAAGACCTTTGCCGATGCGATCCCGAAAAGCGATCCAATGATGATTCTGGCGGATTACCGGATGCAACACACCCAGTCCGGCTTTGACTTACGTCACTTTGTCGAAATGAACTTTACCCTGCCAGCAGAGGGGGAAAAATACGTTCCCCCGGCAGGACAAAGTTTACGTGCGCACATTGACGATCTCTGGCCCGTTCTGACCCGAACCACTGAGAAAGCCTCCAGATGGGATTCACTCCTGCCGCTGCCGAAACCGTATGTCGTGCCCGGCGGCCGTTTTCGTGAGGTTTACTACTGGGACAGTTATTTCACCATGCTGGGTCTGGCCGAAAGTGGCCACTGGGATAAAATCAGCGATATGGTGGACAATTTCGCCTGGGAAATTGATACCTGGGGGCATATCCCCAACGGTAACCGTAGCTACTACCTGAGCCGCTCTCAGCCGCCGTTTTTCTCCCTGATGGTGGAGTTGCTGGCCACGCACGACAGCGATGCGCTGAAAAAATACCGTCCGCAGATGGAGAAAGAGTACGCCTGGTGGATGGCGGGGGCTGATGCGCTACAGCCGGGGCAGGCCAACAAACGGGTGGTAAAACTGACTGACGGCGAAGTCCTCAACCGTTACTGGGATGACCGCGATACGCCACGCCCGGAGTCCTGGCTGGATGATGTGACGACCGCTAAAAGCAATCCTGACCGCCCGGCAACGGAAATCTACCGCGATCTGCGTTCTGCCGCCGCTTCAGGCTGGGACTTTAGCTCCCGCTGGATGGACGATCCGCACAAGCTTGGTACAATTCACACCACCAGCATTGTCCCGGTAGATCTGAACTCCCTGATGTTTAAGATGGAAAAACTGCTGGCGCGGGCAAGCAAGGAGAGTGGCGATACCGCTGGTGCAGGCAAATATGAGGCGCTGGCCTCCGCGCGCCAGAAAGCAATTGAAAACCACCTGTGGAATGAAAAAGAGGGCTGGTACGCCGATTACGATCTCAGGCGTAAACAGGTGCGCAATCAGCTCACTGCCGCGGCCCTGTTCCCGCTTTACGTGAAGGCAGCAGCGCAGGATCGTGCTGATAAAGTGGCATCGGCTGCCGCTTCACACCTGCTTAAACCGGGTGGGATTTCAACGACCACCGTCACCAGTGGCCAGCAATGGGATGCGCCAAATGGCTGGGCACCGCTGCAATGGGTTGCAACGGAAGGGTTACAGAACTACGGACAAAACAAGGTTGCGATGGACGTCACGTGGCGCTTCCTGAAAAATGTTCAGCACACCTATGACCGCGAGCAAAAACTGGTGGAGAAGTATGATGTGTCTACCACTGGTACGGGGGGTGGTGGTGGCGAGTACCCGCTGCAGGATGGTTTTGGCTGGAGTAACGGCGTGACGCTGAAGATGCTGGATCTGGTGTGTCCAAAAGAGAAGCCGTGTGACACGGTGTCTGAAAATCAGCCCGCAGCGAGTCACGGGGCGGTACCGGAGAAAAGTGTGGCACAGTAGCCCTGGCGAAAAACAGCAGAGAGGGTAATGCGCACAAAAAAACGGCCCTCAGGAGAGAGCCGTTTTCAGTAATCTTATGCCCGTCTGAGCAGTCTGAACACACCCAGTACAACAATGGCTCCTGCCACGGCGACCAGAAAACTGTGCAGATCAAAACCACTTATATTGCCTCCGATGCCAAACATCGTCGCCAGCCAGCCACCAACAACCGCACCAACGACCCCGAGGACACAGGTCAAAATAAAGCCGCCGCCATCACGCCCTGGCATGATAAGTTTAGCGATAGCGCCAGCAATTAGACCAAAGATAATCCAGGCGATGATACCCATAGCAATGCCCTCTTGCAGGTTTAACCCATGCACAGAAAACCTTCCGCGCAGGTAACTTAATTATAGGTCACCACCGGAAAACCGGTTTCATCTCACCGACTTAAATTACCGCCATTATGAAAAAAAACTCACCGGTTTGTATTAAGTTCCATTTCAGACTGCCGATAACGCAAAGACAGTCTGTCATATATCTGAGGAGCCATCTGGCGTGAGAAATTACAGTGAGCAGTTCCTGAAGCAAAATCCGCTGGCTGTATTAGGGGTATTACGCGATCTGCAAAAAGGCGAGGTGCCGCTGCGCATCACCTGGTCGACCAATCAGTTTATCAGCAAGATCCTTGATGTCTCGTCGGAGCGTATGGTCATCGACCTGGGGAGCCAGGAGTATGAAAACCGCGCGGTGATGCGGGCAGAAAACATTTCCGTGATGGCTGAAACCCAGGGTGCAAAGGTAGAGTTTGTGATGCCGCGACTGGAACTGAACGAATACCAGGGTCTGCCTGCATTCGTCACGCCGCTTCCCACTAACCTCTGGTTTGTTCAGCGCCGTGAATATTTCCGTATCAGCGCCCCGCTTCACCCCGCTTATTTTTGTAAGGCCAAAATGCCGGATAAAAAAGAGCTCCGCTTCCGTCTCTTTGACCTGTCGCTGGGCGGCATGGGTGCGCTGATGGACACGCCAAAGCCCGAGGGGCTGGTGGAAGGTATGCGATTCACGCAAATCGAACTGGATATGGGCGGCTGGGGACGGTTCTATTTCGATGCACAGCTGATTGCCATCAGCGAGCGTAAAGTGGTGGACAGCAAAAACGAAACCATTACCACCCCACGCCTGAGCTTCCGCTTCCTGAACGTGGGGCCTGGCGCTGAGCGCGAACTGCAGCGCATTATTTTCTCTCTGGAGCGAGAGGCGCGGGAACGTGCCAACAAAGTGCTGTGATGCATATCGGGCAGCGTGGCCGCCCGATCACGGCATTACATGGCATCCATCGCTTTCTGCACTTTCCAGATATAGCGAGGAGCCTGTGGTGCCGGATGATTCTTCACGACATGCTCAAAGAACTCGTCTTTGTCCATGCCGTTAATCTCTTCAATCGCCTCTTTGCGGTCAGATGAGAAGGTTCTGAGCAGTGCCCCGGCACCGTTAACGTATGAAACCACCAGCGCGTACTGCATGACTTCAGGATCTTCTATTCCCTTCAGCACGCCATGCTCCAGAATGCTCAGGTACGCCGTGCCCATTGAAATGTTGCGTTCCGGGTTTTTCAGCTCGCTGGTCGACGGCTGACCGCTCCAGCCCATGTAGCGGTAGACCTCTTTCCCCGCCGTTGACGCTTTAAGCTGCATCAACCCCACCGCGTTCGATTTGCTGACAAGCGTTGGGTTGCCGCCGGATTCCACGGCAATAATCGCCGTAACCAGACGTGGGCTGACGCCCCATGCCTTCCCGGCTTGTTCACTGATCGGCATCCACTGCATGGCCCGTTTCACAGGGACTTCAGGGTTCCAGGGGGGATTTTGATAGTCATGTTTTGAACTACAGCCAGCAAGCAACACAATCAAAAAAGCAAACCATCTCAATTTCACGTCATCTATCCTTATAGCCGGTCATCGCGGTATACAGCCCCTTGAAGCAGGGAGCGTATAAGCGGCATGATATAGACAATTAGTTTCTCATTCAGCAAGGAATTGCCATGTCTCAGTTTCATCTCATCGCACCGTCGGGCTACTGCATCAACCAGGAGGCGGCACAACGGGGAGTTCAGCGCTTACTGGAATCCGGCCATCGGGTAGAAAATCAGACGGTTATCCCCCGCCGCCAGCAACGCTTTGCCGGAACCGAAGCGCAGAGACTGAACGATATCAACGGTCTGGTGAACCTGAAGGGTGAGGATCAAATTGTCCTTGCGGTGCGCGGCGGCTATGGTGCAAGCCGGTTGCTGGAGAGCATCGACTGGCAAGGGCTGGCAAAACGTCAACTGCAGGAGCCTCTGCTGATTTGCGGGCACAGTGATTTCACGGCGATCCAGCTTGGCCTGCTTGCGCTGCATAATGTCATCACCTTTAGCGGCCCCATGCTGGCCGGTAATTTCGGTGCGCCGGAGCTGGACGCGTTTACGCAAGAACATTTCTGGCGCGCGCTGCAAAACCCGGTCTACCACGTAGAGTGGCAAGGCAACGGGCCACACTGGGCGTGCGAGGGGCAGCTGTGGGGCGGTAACCTGGCAATGCTGGTGTCGCTGATTGGCACGCCGTGGTTGCCACAAATTGCGGACGGTATCCTGGTGCTGGAGGATATCAATGAACATCCGTTCCGCGTCGAACGTATGTTGTTGCAGCTTTATCATGCCGGTATTCTTGCCCGTCAGTCCGCCATCGTGCTGGGCAGCTTTAGCGGTTCTGCACCGAACGACTACGACGCAGGTTATTCCCTTGAAACGATGGTCGAGTTCATCCGCTCACGTCTTGATATCCCGGTGATTACCGGGCTGGATTTCGGCCATGAACAACAAACCGTCACCCTGGCGTTGGGCGCGCAGGCCATCCTGACACACGATGATTCGGGCAGTCGGTTAACGATTAGCGGTCATCCTGTTATTAAAGGTTAAAAAATTCCTTAAACCGCCTCAATTAAACGCTGTTTGGGTCGTTAATATGTTAGGGTTTTAATAACAGCGTTAACATTGAGGTGGGAGTAAGACAACATTGGATGCCGCAGCGGTAATCAGCCTGTTTATTCTGGGTTCTGTGCTTGTAACCTGTAGTATTTTATTGAGTTCATTGTCATCACGTCTCGGCATACCTATTTTAGTTATTTTCCTTGCCATCGGCATGCTGGCCGGTATCGATGGTATCGGCGGTATCCCATTCGATAACTACCCCTTCGCCTACATGGTGAGTAACCTCGCGCTGGCGGTGATCCTGCTGGACGGCGGGATGCGCACCCAGGCGAGTTCATTTCGCGTGGCCTTAGGGCCGGCGCTGTCGCTCGCCACCGTCGGCGTGCTGATTACCTCCGGTCTGACCGGCATGATGGCCGCGTGGCTGTTCCATCTCAATATCATGGAAGGATTGCTGATTGGCGCAATTGTCGGCTCCACTGATGCAGCAGCCGTTTTCTCCCTGCTTGGTGGTAAAGGGCTGAACGAACGTGTTGGCTCAACGCTGGAAATTGAATCAGGCAGTAACGATCCGATGGCGGTGTTTCTCACCATCACGCTGATTGAGATGATCCAGCAGCATGAAAGCGGTCTGAGCTGGATGTTCGCCTTGCATATTTTGCAGCAGTTTGGCCTGGGTATTGTCATCGGCCTTGCTGGCGGTTATTTGCTGCAGCAGATGATCAACCGGATTTCGCTGCCTGCGGGACTCTATCCGTTACTGGCCCTGAGCGGCGGGATCCTGACTTTCGCCCTGACCACCGCAATAGGCGGTAGCGGTATTCTGGCCATTTATCTGTGCGGCTTTTTGCTGGGTAACCGCCCGATTCGTAACCGCCACGCCATTTTGCAGAACTTTGACGGTCTGGCCTGGCTGGCACAGATCGGTATGTTCCTGGTGCTTGGCCTGCTGGTCACGCCATCGGATCTGTTACCCATTGCCGTTCCGGCCCTGATGTTGTCGGCGTGGATGATTTTCTTCGCCCGTCCGCTCTCGGTGTTTGCCGGTCTGCTACCGTTTCGCGGCTTCAACCTGCGCGAGCGCATCTTTATCAGCTGGGTGGGGTTACGCGGTGCAGTGCCGATTATCCTTGCCGTCTTCCCGATGATGGCGGGTCTGGATAACGCACGCCTGTTCTTTAACGTGGCCTTTTTCGTGGTGCTGGTGTCGCTGCTGTTCCAGGGAACGTCACTCGGGTGGGCGGCGAAAAAAGCCAAAGTGGTGGTGCCACCCATCGGCTGGCCGGTCTCCCGTGTGGGGCTGGATATTCACCCGGAGAACCCGTGGGAGCAGTTTGTCTATCAGCTCAGTGCTGATAAATGGTGCGTGGGGGCGTCGCTGCGCGATTTGCATATGCCGACCGAAACACGAATTGCGGCGCTGTTCCGCGATAATATCCTGCTGCATCCAACCGGCAGTACCCGCCTGCGCGAAGGTGATATTCTCTGCGTCATTGGCCGCGAACACGATTTGCCCGCCCTGGGCAAACTGTTCAGCCAGTCTCCGCCTGTTGCGCTGGATCAGCGTTTCTTCGGTGATTTTATTCTGGAAGCCAGCGCAAAATTTGCCGACGTGGCGCTGATTTACGGTCTGGATGAAGGTCTGGAATACCGCGATAAACAGCAAACACTGGGCGAAATTATCCAACAACTGCTTGGCGCTGCACCGGTCGTCGGTGACCACGTGGAGTTTGCCGGGATGATCTGGACGGTGGCAGAGAAAGAGGATAATGCGGTACGCAAGGTCGGCGTGCGGCCGATGGAAGAAGACGCGGAGTAAGACTGGTTGCCGGGTGAGCGTTAGCGCCACCCGGCAACCAGGAAGGTTATACCGTCACAACAGGCACTCTCGGTGCCAGAGCACACATCAGCTCATAGCCGACCGTCCCCGCCGCGGCGGCCACATCGTCAATTTTCACTTCATTGCCCCACAGCTCTACCGGCGAACCAATGCCTGCCTGCGGGCACGGAGTCAGGTCAACGGCCAACATATCCATCGACACTGTCCCCACCGTCCCCGTGCGAACACCATTTACCCACACTGGCGTGCCGGTCGGTGCGATGCGCGGATAACCGTCTGCATAGCCGCCTGCCACAATACCAATACGCTGTTCACCCGTTGCCCGGTAACGGCTGCCGTACCCTACCGTATCTCCCGCCTTCAGCGTCTGTACGCCGATAATTTCGCTCCGCAGAGTCATTACCGGCTTCAGGCCGCTGTTGGCGATATCCTGCCACTGACCAGACGGGGACGCACCGTACAAAATGATCCCAGGGCGCACCCAGTTATAGTGTGCTTCAGGATGCCAGAGCGTCGCCGCCGAATTCGACAGCGAGCGCGGACAATCCAGCCCTTCTGCCGCCTGGTCGATACGCACCAGCGCATCGGCAATACCGTCCGGTCTTTCGGCATCGGCAAAATGCGCCATCAGCGTCATTTCCCCCACGTTTTTCAGGACGCGCAACTGCTGCCAGACCGTATGTACCCGCTCAGGCTGGAAGCCCAGACGGTTCATGCCGCTGTTCATTTTGAGATAAATATCCAGCGGGGCATGCAGCTTCGCATTCTGCAGAGCTTTAATCTGCCAGTTGCTGTGCACGCTGGTGGTCAGGCGATACTTATCCAGCAGCGGCAGATCGTCGGCGTGGAAGAACCCTTCCAGCAGCAAGACTGGCCCCTTCCAGCCGCGCTCGCGCAACAGAATAGCCTCTTCCAGATTCAGTAAGGCAAAGCCGTCGGTGGCACTGAGCGCGCTCCATATACGGTCAATGCCGTGACCGTAGGCATTCGCTTTCACCACCGACCACACGCGTGAACCTGGTGCGGCGCGGCGAACAATTTGCAGGTTATCCTTCAGAGCCTGCAAATTCAGCTGAGCCAGAACAGGACGGGACATGACGACTCCTTATGTTAATTATGCGCGCCGTGCAGGTGCTGTGGACGCGATGGGGTGAACCCTGATTGATAGCGCGCGGCACTTAAATCATCAAACGGAATGGCCGGCGTGCGCCCGGAGATCAGGTCGCTCAACAATTGTCCCGAACCACAGGCCATCGTCCAGCCGAGGGTACCGTGCCCGGTATTCGTCCACAGATTTTTAAACGGCGTGCGGCCCACAATTGGCGTACCGTCAGGTGTCATTGGACGCAGACCAGTCCAGAACGTTGCCTGCTCAACAAACCCACCGCGCGGGAAGAGATCGCCCACCACCATCTCCAGCGTTTCACGACGCGGTTGCAGCAGCTCGGTGTTAAAGCCGACGATCTCCGCCATACCGCCCACACGGATGCGGTTATCGAAACGGGTAATGGCGATTTTGTAGGTTTCATCCAGAATGGTCGATACAGGGGCACCGCTTTCCTCTTTCACCGGGATCGTCAGCGAGTAGCCTTTCAGCGGATATACCGGAATATCGAGAATGCCTTTCAGCATGGCGGTGGAGTATGAGCCAAACGCCATGACGTACGCGTCGGCTTTGATCACCTCTTCACCGCACTTCACGCCGTAGAGGTTTTCCCCTTCCGACAGCAACTTGTCGACAGAGGTGTTAAACCGGAATTTCACCCCCGCCTGTTCGCACATGTGCGCCAGACGCTGAGTAAAGAGCTGGCAGTCGCCGGTTTCATCGTTAGGTAAACGCAGCCCCCCGGTCAGCTTATGCGCCACTTCCGCCAGTGCAGGCTCTACCTGCCCCAGTTGGCTGGCTTCCAGCAGTTGATACGGTACGCCAGCATCTTCAAGCACGGCAATATCGCGGGTGGCGTTTTCATACTGTTGTGCCGTACGGAACAACTGCAGCGTTCCCCCCTGACGGCCTTCATACTCAATACCGGTCGAGGCGCGCAAGGCTTTCAGGCAGTCACGACTGTATTCCGCCAGACGCACCATGCGCCCTTTGTTTTCCATGTAATGCCGGGTATCGCAGTTGCGCAGCATCTGCCACATCCACTTAAGCTGGAACTGCGTGCCGTCCAGGCTGATCGCCAGCGGTGCATGACGCTGGAACATCCACTTGATCGCCTTCAACGGGACGCCGGGAGCCGCCCACGGTGCCGCATAGCCCGGTGAGATTTGCCCGGCATTCGCCGCGCTGGTTTCCAGCGCCGGGCCGGGTTCCCTGTCGATAACGGTAACCTCATGTCCCGCCTGACTTAAATACCAGGCGCTGGTTACGCCAACGACACCACTTCCCAGTATGACAACACGCATAGCTACCCCATATTTGCAAAAGAACAATCATCTAATTACAGATTGATAACCTAGTTGAAAATATTATTCAACATATGACTTTTTTATGGTGACTTACCTCACATCTTCCCCTGCATACGGGGATAGCGCTTATTTGGCATCTCCTGCTGCGCGTTATTTTTAACCAGCATAAAATACTGTTGATACCGGTTTTTTTGCCGTATCAAAAACGGGAAATCGCAAAGAAAAAATTTCTGCGCCAGCACGCTTTTTAACACGTTGTTCTATGCTTGAAAGGAGGCTCTCCAGACAGAGAGAGCACCAACAACGAGGGCGCGCTAATGGCTACTATTGATTCCATATCCAAGGACAACACACGTCTGAGCGATGGACCCGACTGGACCTTCGAGCTGCTGGATGTCTACCTCGCCGAGATCGACCGGGTAGCAAAGTTGTATCGCCTGGATACCTATCCCCATCAAATTGAAGTCATTACGTCCGAACAGATGATGGATGCCTACTCCAGCGTCGGGATGCCGATTAACTATCCACACTGGTCGTTTGGTAAAAAATTCATTGAAACCGAGCGCTTGTATAAACACGGCCAGCAGGGACTGGCGTATGAGATTGTCATCAACTCCAATCCGTGTATTGCTTATCTGATGGAAGAGAACACCATTACCATGCAGGCGCTGGTGATGGCGCATGCCTGCTACGGGCACAACTCGTTCTTCAAAAATAACTATCTGTTCCGTAGCTGGACGGATGCCAGCTCAATCGTTGATTACCTGATCTTCGCCCGCAAATACATTACCGACTGCGAAGAACGCTACGGCGTGGATGAAGTGGAGAAACTGCTCGACTCCTGTCACGCGCTGATGAACTACGGCGTCGACCGTTACAAACGGCCACAGAAAATCTCCCTGCAGGAGGAGAAAGCCCGGCAGAAAAGCCGCGAAGAGTATCTGCAAAGCCAGGTGAATATGCTGTGGCGTACCCTGCCGAAGCGTGAAGAGGAAAAAGCGGTCGCCGAGGCGCGGCGCTATCCGTCTGAGCCACAGGAAAACCTGCTTTACTTTATGGAGAAAAACGCCCCATTGCTGGAGTCATGGCAGCGTGAGATCCTGCGCATCGTGCGCAAGGTGAGCCAGTACTTCTACCCGCAGAAACAGACGCAGGTGATGAACGAAGGCTGGGCGACGTTCTGGCACTACACCATCCTTAATCACCTCTATGACGAAGGGAAAGTCACCGAGCGGTTCATGATGGAATTCCTGCACAGCCATACCAATGTGGTGTTCCAGCCCCCTTACAACAGCCCGTGGTACAGCGGTATTAACCCGTATGCGCTTGGCTTTGCCATGTTCCAGGATATTAAACGCATCTGCCAGTCGCCAACGGACGAAGACAAATACTGGTTCCCGGATATTGCCGGTTCGGACTGGCTGGAAACGCTGCATTTTGCGATGCGCGACTTTAAGGATGAGAGCTTCATCAGCCAGTTTATGTCGCCGAAAATCATGCGTGATTTCCGCTTCTTCACCGTGCTGGATGATGACCGCAATAACTACCTGGAGATTTCGGCAATTCATAACGAAGAGGGATACCGTGAGATCCGCTCTCGCCTCTCTTCCCAGTACAACCTGAGCAACCTTGAGCCAAACATTCAGGTATGGAATGTGGATCTGCGCGGTGACCGCTCTCTGACGTTACGCTACATTCCGCACAACCGCGCGCCGCTGGATAAAGGGCGCAAAGAGGTGCTGAAGCATGTGCATCGCCTGTGGGGGTTTGACGTACTGCTGGAGCAGCAGAATGAGGATGGCAGCGTAGAGCTGCTGGAACGCTGCCCGGCGCGGTTGAATACGCTTTAACGCTGTTTGCCCGGTGGCACTCTGCTTACCGGGCGAAAAAAAACCTCTCAGACGAGAGGTTTTTTCTTTTAGCGACCCTGAATCGCTAAATCACCCGGCAGCGTTTTCTGCATACGATGCCAGATTTCACCGGAGTCGTGACCGTAGCGACGCACCGTTTCGTAAACCTGGTCGTGCAGACCAGAGGAACACAGTTCGCCCAGCTTGTGATAGAACCCCAGCGCCAGGCTACGGGCTTCCGGGTTGGCGAAATAGTGACGCCCAATGCGGGTGTACAACCCTTTCATTCCATTCAGGATGAGACCGTAAATCGGGTTGCCGGAGGCAAACGCTAACCCACGGAATACATTGTAATCAAGGGTGGCAAAGGCATCGGCATGATCTTCTATTGCATTCGCGCTGGCCAGAACCGCAAGCGCATCTTCCGGGTGCTGACGAAATGCAGTACGAATAAAGATTGTCGCGATATTGGTACGCACAGAGAGCAGGTTATCGATCAGCTGTGGCACACTTTCGTGGTCAAGACGTGCCAGCGTTTCAAGAATATTCAGCCCGGAGGTTTCCCAGAAGTTATTCACTTTTGTTGGCTTACCGTGCTGGATCGTCAACCAGCCATCACGCGCCAGTCGCTGGAGCACTTCTCGCAGCGTGGTGCGAGTGACGCCAATCAGTTCAGAGAGTTCGCGTTCAGCCGGAAGAATGGATCCTGCAGGGAAACGATTATTCCAGATGCTTTCAATGATGTACTCTTCCGCGAAACCCGCCGGGCTCTGCGCCTTAATAACCATAGTGAGATTTCCATTACACAGCTTTAGCAAATTGCACTCATCATACCAGAGGCATGCAGAGGCAGATAGCGCAGGAAAGCGAGAAAAGAGGGATCACCGTTTAATTTTGATGAAATTTACAGACCGCTTTGTCGCCCTCCCGGAGACGATTTTTGCGTATACTTGTGCTTTGTCTTATTTGACGGGGAAGATAGTCTGTCGTGGAAATGTCATTCGGGCGCGCGCTGTGGCGCAACTTTTTAGGCCAGTCTCCCGACTGGTACAAACTGATACTGCTGGTATTCCTGGTTGTTAATCCTGTTATTTTCGTTGTGAACCCGTTTATTGCCGGATGGCTACTGGTCGCTGAATTTATCTTCACGCTGGCGATGGCGCTGACATGTTATCCGTTGCTCTCCGGTGGACTGCTGGCGTTCGAGGCCGTCGTGATTGGCATGACCAGCGCAGAACATGTGAAAGAGGAGCTGGCGTCAAATCTTGAAGTCCTGCTGTTGCTGATGTTTATGGTCGCCGGGATCTACTTTATGAAGCAGCTCCTGCTGTTTATTTTTACCCGGTTGTTATTAAGCATCTCCTCCAAAACGTTATTATCGCTGGCCTTCTGCCTGGCAGCCGCGTTCCTTTCAGCCTTCCTGGATGCACTGACGGTGGTTGCCGTCGTGATCAGCGTCGCCGTGGGGTTTTACGGGATTTATCACCGGGTGGCTTCCTCGCGCCCCGGGGATGACCTGCTGGACGACAGTCAGGTTGATACCTGGCACCGGGAAGTGCTGGAGCAGTTCCGCGCATTCCTGCGCAGTCTGATGATGCATGCCGGCGTGGGTACCGCACTGGGTGGCGTGATGACAATGGTGGGTGAGCCGCAAAACCTGATCATTGCCAAAGCCGCAGGCTGGCATTTCGGTGAATTTTTCCTGCGGATGGCCCCGGTTAGCGTACCGGTGCTGATTTGTGGTTTGCTCACCTGTGTGCTGCTGGAGAAATTCCGGGTCTTTGGCTATGGTGCAACCCTCACGGAACCGGTACGCCAGGAACTCCAGAAATTCGATCTGCAAAGCCGCAGCCAGCGCACGCGTCAGGAGACGCTGCGTTTAGTCGCGCAGGGTATTATCGGCATCTGGCTGATTGCCGCACTGGCTTTCCATCTTGCTGAAGTTGGCTTAATCGGCCTGTCGGTCATTATCCTGGCCACCACCTTTACCGGCGTGACGGACGAGCATGCCATTGGCAAAGCCTTCACGGAAGCCCTGCCGTTTACCGCGCTGCTGGCGGTGTTTTTTGCGGTTGTGGCGGTAATTATCGACCAACAGCTGTTCTCTCCACTGATCGCTTTCGTACTGAAAGCCGCGCCCGATGCCCAGCTATCGCTCTTTTACCTGTTCAACGGCCTGCTCTCATCAATTTCCGACAACGTGTTCGTCGGGACGGTGTATATCAATGAGGCCAAAGCGGCGATGGCGAACGGGGGTATCAGCGCCGGGCAATTTGAATTGCTCGCAGTGGCAATCAACACCGGGACGAACCTGCCCTCGGTGGCGACGCCAAACGGACAAGCTGCATTCCTGTTCCTGCTGACCTCAGCCCTTGCGCCACTCATTCGCCTCTCTTATGGCCGTATGGTGTGGATGGCGCTACCCTATACGCTGGTGCTGACTGTCACAGGATTGCTGTGCATCAAAATTACCCTCATTCCTTATACGCAATGGTTGATACAAGCGGGTATACTTGCGGCGCAGTAAAATATGAATCCCGGGCAGCACGCTGCCCGTTTGCCTTTTCGCATGATAAACATCCAATTACGTTTTAATTCGTCAGGTACAGGTGGCGTGAAAAACGAATTCGTTTACACTGCGCTTTCTAAGCATGTTCCAGGGAAATGATTATGTTGAGATTTTTGAACCAGTGCTCCCGCGGTCGCGGAGCGTGGTTGTTAATGGCCCTGACCGCCTTTGCGCTGGAAATGGTCGCGCTGTGGTTCCAGCATGTGATGGGGCTAAAACCTTGCGTGCTGTGTATCTACGAGCGTTGCGCACTGTTCGGCATTATGGGTGCCGGTCTGGTGGGTGCGATTGCCCCAAAATCGCCGTTGCGCTATGCCGGGATTGCAATCTGGCTTTACAGCGCCTGGAAAGGCATCGAACTTTCCTGGCAGCACACCATGATGCAGCTGCATCCGTCACCGTTTATGACCTGTGATTTCGCCGCCCGCTTCCCGAGCTGGCTGCCACTGGATAAATGGCTGCCGCAGGTGTTTGTGGCGTCCGGTGACTGCTCCGTTCGTCAGTGGGAATTCCTGACACTGGAGATGCCACAGTGGCTGGTGGGTATTTTTGTTGCTTACTTCGTTGTGGCACTGCTGGTGCTGATTGCTCAGCCGTTCAAACCGAAGAAACGCGATCTTTTCGGCAGGTAAACGTAAAACGGTCACTTCGGTTGCCGTTTTTAGTGTTTTCGCCCTCTCCCGCAGGAGAAGGTTGGGTTGAAGGCATCGGAACAGACATACCCCATAAAAAAACCCGCTTCGGCGGGTTTTTTATAATCAGCGGTTGGGGTGATTCATGATGTGATCTTCCCAGTCCCGCACGTCAGACTCTTTCACTGCAATATGGCGTACGGAGATCCGCTCCCCGTGCATCGCCACCTTCGAGCCTGTCAGCAGCGGATGCCATGCCGGGAGATCCTTTCCTTCCGCCAGCAGGCGATAGGCGCAGGTATGCGGCAGCCACTCGAAGGTAGGCAGGTTCTCACGGGTTAACTTGATGCAGTCCGGCTCATATTCGAAACGGCGCTCATAGTTGCGGCACTGACAGGTTTTGATATTCAGCTGTTTGCAGGCAACGTTGGTAAAATAGATTTCGTCAGTGTCTTCATCCATCAGCTTATGCAGGCAACACTGCCCGCAGCCGTCACACAACGATTCCCACTCCACATCGGTCATGTCGTCGAGAGTTTTGCTTTGCCAGAAAGGAATGTCGTTCATCAGGATGTCCACACGTCAAAAGAAAGCGCACCTTATAGCGAGTCTGGCACGTTGATGCAAGTTTTGCCGCCCTCTTAAGACGGCAAGATGCTTTTACAGCACGCGGGTTTTCAGCGACAGACCGTTAAAACTCACGTCCAGCTCGTCGCCGCTGGTCAGCGGGCCAACGCCTTCTGGCGTACCGGTCAGGATCACATCGCCCGGCTTCAGGGTGAAGAAACGGCTCATGTAGGCAATCAGCGGTACAATTTTGTGGATCATGTCTGCCGTCGTGCCCTGCTGACGGATCTCACCGTTGACCTTAAGGCTGAGCGTGGTGTCCTGCGGATCGCCCGTAAACTCACTCACGGGAACAAAACCAGAGATTGGGCAGGCGTTATCAAACCCTTTGGCTTTTTCCCACGGTTGTCCGGCTTTCTTCATTTTACCCTGTACATCTCGCAGGGTCAGATCCAGCGCCACGCCATAACCGGCAATCGCTTTTTGCACATGCGCTTCCGGAGCCTGGCGCAGGGTCGCGCCAATCAGCACGGCCAGCTCCACTTCATGATGAACGGCTCCCAGCCCCTGCGGCAGCGCCAGCGGCTGGCGGATATCGCAAAGTGCCGTTTCCGGTTTGATGAACAGCACCGGCTCTTCTGGCGTCGCGCTGCCCATCTCCTGAATGTGTTTGGCATAATTGCTGCCAACGCAGACCACTTTGCTGACGGGATAATCCAGTAATGCACCTTGCCAGTTATGATGTTGATACATGGTCGACCCCTAAACGGTTGATATGTTGTGCCCGGAAGCGTTCGGGACTATTTTTTTCCGTTCACCTCAAGATGCTGTTTTAATAAATTCTCGGGTGGTGGTGGAAGCTGTAAATAATAGCCTTGCCCGGCTAATGCCGTTTTCACTTTTTCCAGATCGGCATTCACCAGTTTCTTACGCCCGTCGAGCGGCAGCAACATCGCCAGCTGAGGACGGCCAAAGCTCTTCATTAATTCTTCAGGCACGCGGGAAAAGTCGTCTTTCTTTTCGACATAAAGATAAGTCTGGTCACGGCTTGTACTTCTGTAGATCACACAAAACATGTTTTTACTCTGAATTAATGGGTGGTTGCTTGCCTCAATATACTCCTGACTATAACATGCCTGATACTCTTCGGAATATCGCAGCGAGTTGTTGCGGTTAATAGCAAATTGAGTAAGGCCAGGATGTCAAACACGCCCATCGAGCTTAAAGGCAGTAGCTTCACCTTATCAGTGGTACATTTGCATGATGCAAAACCCGAGGTTATTCGTCAGGCGTTAGAAGACAAAATCGCTCAGGCTCCCGCCTTTCTGAAGCACGCGCCTGTCGTTATCAATGTCAGTGGTCTGGATACCCCGGTTAACTGGACACGTCTCCAGCAGGCCGTCTCCTCAACCGGATTGCGCATTGTGGGCATCAGTGGCTGTAAAGATGCGGAACTGAAAGCAGAGATTGACCGTGCGGGACTGCCGCTGTTGACCGAGGGCAAAGAAAAAGCCCCTCGCCCGGCTCCTGCTGCAGCGCAAACGCCCCCTCCTCCGGTGCAAAGCGTTACACCCGTCACAAAAACACGAATGATTGATGTGCCGGTTCGTTCCGGTCAGCGTATTTATGCACCAAACTGTGATCTGATTGTTACAAGCCACGTCAGCGCTGGCGCAGAACTGATTGCGGATGGCAACATTCACGTCTACGGTATGATGCGTGGGCGTGCGCTCGCAGGTGCAAGTGGTGACCGGGATGCACAAATATTTTGTACTCACCTGACGGCGGAACTGGTGTCCATCGCAGGTGAATATTGGCTGAGCGACAAGATCCCAGCCGAATTTTATGGCAAAGCGGCTCGTCTGCGACTGGCAGATGACGCGTTGACCGTTCAACCGTTGAATTGATCCCTTTTTAACAAGGAATTTCTATGGCACGCATTATTGTTGTTACTTCGGGTAAAGGAGGCGTTGGCAAGACCACCTCCAGCGCGGCCATCGCTACTGGTTTGGCCCAGAAGGGAAAGAAAACCGTCGTTATTGATTTCGATATCGGCCTGCGTAACCTCGACCTGATCATGGGTTGTGAACGTCGCGTTGTGTATGATTTCGTTAACGTCATTCAGGGCGATGCAACGCTTAACCAGGCGCTGATTAAAGACAAGCGCACCGAGAATCTCTACATCCTCCCGGCCTCTCAGACGCGTGACAAAGACGCGCTGACCCGTGAAGGCGTGGAAACCGTACTCGGTGAACTGAAAAAAATGGAGTTCGACTTTGTGGTCTGCGACTCCCCTGCCGGTATCGAAACCGGTGCGCTGATGGCGCTCTACTTCGCTGATGAAGCGATCATCACCACTAACCCTGAAGTCTCATCCGTTCGTGACTCTGACCGAATTCTGGGTATTCTCGCCTCTAAATCCCGACGTGCGGAAAATGGCGAAGACCCGATTAAAGAGCACCTGCTGTTGACCCGCTATAACCCGGGCCGCGTGAACAAAGGTGACATGCTGAGCATGGAAGACGTGCTGGAGATCCTGCGCATCAAACTGGTCGGCGTGATCCCGGAAGACCAATCCGTGTTACGTGCCTCTAACCAGGGTGAGCCTGTTATCCTGGATACGCTGGCAGATGCGGGTAAAGCTTACGCGGATACCGTTGACCGCCTGCTGGGAGAAGAACGTCCTTTCCGCTTCATTGAAGAAGAGAAGAAAGGTTTCCTCAAACGCCTGTTCGGAGGATAAATTATGGCATTACTGGACTTTTTTCTCTCGCGGAAAAAGAACACCGCCAACATCGCAAAAGAACGTCTGCAAATCATCGTTGCGGAGCGTCGTCGTAGTGACGCCGAGCCACACTACCTGCCACAGCTGCGTAAGGACATCCTGGAAGTGATCTGTAAGTATGTGCAGATTGACCCGGAGATGGTCACCGTGCAACTGGAGCAAAAAGACGGGGATATTTCGATTCTGGAGCTGAACGTGACGCTACCAGAAGCGGAAGAGTCGCGTTAGTCGCATGTGTTGATTGTGTAGGCCGGGCACGCAACGCGTCGCCCGGTAATTCCCCCGGCGGCGCGTTGCGCTTACCGGGGCTACAGGTTTATCAGCGTGGGTACCCTTCCAGCAGCGTATTGAGGCGATCGGCCATCAATTCGCCACGCCAGCCTGCCATCAGTTCCGGCAATCCATTCTGTAGCTTCAGCTTCCAGTGCCAGTTCAGTAGCTGGTTAATCTGACGACGTGATGCCAGTAATTCAGCCCCCAGCTTGCTTTCCGTTGCAACCTCCTGCACCAGCGCTTTGATCTCTTTAAACGCCTTGCGATAGCCCGGCATATCCATCAGATTCAGCAGTGGTTCCGGCAGTTCCTCATCCGGCGTTTGCTGCGCTTTTGCCACCAGCGCAAGCAGGGTTTTACCGTGGAAACGAATTTCGCTGCCCGAAAGTCCGATGCTGTCGAGCTCACCCATGCTGCCCGGCATATAGCGCGCAACGGCCCAGAGGTGTTCTTCGCGGACCACGAAGTTGACGGCCAGATCGCGTTCACGCGCTTTACGCAGACGCCAGTCAGCCAGTAATTGCAGGCAGGCCAGCTGACGCGTACGTAACTGCCACGCGTTGCTGATATCACGCCAGGCCTCTTTCGGATCAACCACATCCTGACGACGCAACTGCGTCATACGGCACTCATCCAGGGCCGCAGGTAACCAACCTGAAGCTTCCGCCTCTTTCATCAACTGCCCGGCAATTGGCAGCAGGTAAAACACGTCTGCCGCGGCGTAATCAAGCTGACGCTCCGTCAGCGGGCGTGCCAGCCAGTCGGTACGGGATTCACTCTTATCCAGCGTCAGGCCGGTATACTCCTCAACCATTGCGGCAAATCCCCATGAAAGCGGGCGATTGCTGAACGCAGCAAGGATCTGCGTATCAATTAACGGTTGCGGCATGATGCCAAAGGTATTCAGGAACACTTCCAGATCTTCACTGCCTGCATGCAGGTATTTCGTCACGGCAGGATCGAGCAGCAATTCACGCATTGGCGTCCAGTCGGTGATACCAAGAGGGTCGATCAGCGAGACGCGTTTGCCGTCGAACATCTGAATCAGACCCAACTGCGGATAATACGTCCGGGTACGAACAAACTCGGTATCCAGGGCAATGGCAGGAAAGTCGCGCGTAACCTCGCACAGCGAAGCCAGCTCGTCATTGGTAGTGATCATCTGGTAATTCAAAACGGTTTCTCTTTTGTTTGCGCCCATAAAAAACGCCGGCTTAACCGGCGTCTGGGCGATTAGCGTGAAGCTCAGGCCTTATTGTCTACTTTGCCACGGGCTTCGTCACGTAATTCTCGTCGTAATATCTTCCCGACATTCGATTTCGGCAGCTCATCGCGGAACTCAACCAGCTTCGGCACCTTGTAACCGGTCAATTGACGGCGGCAGAACGTTATCAGTTCTTCCTCATTCAGCGAAGGATCTTTCTTGACCACAAAAATCTTCACCGCCTCACCGCTGCTGCCAGAAGGGACGCCAACGGCCGCCACTTCCCGTACACCGTTGTGCTGCATGACCACGTCTTCGATTTCATTCGGATAGACGTTGAAACCAGAGACAAGGATCATGTCTTTTTTACGGTCGACAATACGCAGGAAGCCTTCATCGTCCATCACAGCGATATCACCCGTATGCAGCCAGCCGTTTTTGATTATCTCATCAGTGGCATCCGGACGCTGCCAGTAACCCAGCATCACCTGCGGGCCTCTGACACACAGCTCACCGGGTTCACCCGGAGCTACTTCGTTATCGTCGTCATCCACCAGTTTGGCTTCCGTCGACGGTACCGGCAGGCCAATGCTTCCGCTGTGGTAGTCGATATCATGCGGGTTCACACTGACCAACGGCGCACACTCTGTCAGCCCATAGCCTTCCAGCAAATACTGGCCGGTGAGCTTCACCCAGCGCTCCGCCACCGCCTGCTGAACAGGCATCCCACCGCCCGCAGAGAGGTGCAGCGTGGAAAAATCAAGCTGCTGGAACTCTTTGTTGTTAAGCAGTGCGTTAAACAGGGTATTCACCCCCGTCATGGCCGTGAACGGATATTTCGCCAGCTCTTTGACCAGCCCCGGGATATCACGCGGGTTGGTGATAAGCAGGTTCTGACCACCCAGCTCGATAAACAGCAAGCAGTTCATGGTCAGGGCGAAAATGTGATACAGCGGAAGCGCCGTGACCACCAGCTCTTTACCACGGTGCAGCAACGGCCCATAGGTTGCGTTGACCTGCTCCAGGTTTGCCAGCATGTTGCGGTGGGTCAACATCGCGCCTTTGGCAACACCGGTGGTGCCCCCGGTGTATTGCAGGAAGGCGAGATCTTCCGGCACCACCTCCGGCTTCACGTATTGCATACGATAACCCGCATGCAGTGCGCGACGGAATGAGATGGCATCCGGCAGATGGTATTTCGGTACCAGTCGTTTGATGTATTTTACGACGAAGTTAACCAGCGTCCCTTTAGCGGTAGAGAGCTGATCGCCCATTCGCGTCAGAATGACGTGTTTGACCTGGGTTTTGTCGACGACTTTTTCCAGCGTATGGGCGAAGTTAGAAACAATGACGATCGCGGCCGCACCGCTGTCATTCAGCTGATGCTCCAGCTCACGCGGGGTATACAGAGGGTTAACGTTCACAACGATCATCCCGGCTCGCAGGATGCCAAACAACGCCACCGGGTATTGCAGCAAGTTCGGCATCATTAATGCGACGCGGTCCCCCTTCTGTAGCCCCAGCCCTTCCTGCAGGTAAGCAGCAAAGGCGCGGCTGCGCTCTTCCAGCTTGCGAAACGTCATTACCTCGCCCATGTTTACGAACGCAGGCTGATCGGCGTAACGCGTGACTGAATTTTCAAATAATTCAACCAGGGATTGATAACGGTCAGGATTGATCTCCGCCGGAACGTCTGCGGGATAACGGTTAAGCCAAACCTTCTTCAATGCATCACCTCTGAAATGAGTGTTCGTCGTCATCACAACCCCGATAATAAACAGTTTGTTAACATTATATTAACTCAGCGTACCAGTTTATTAATTGTTCAGATTTAAGGTTGCGAAGCGCGTCACTCTTTTTTTTCGTTTTGTCCGTAAAAAAACAGAGACAGCGGCCGAGCCGCTGTCTCTTTCCTAACAATAACAGTAAGTTACTCGGTTACAATCGTTTGAACCTGTGCGGGACCCGGGTTGTACCAGCCCCAGCCAGGGTAACCATAGCGGTATGGGTGCGGCCCCCACATCCACGGATCCATAGGCTGTGGCGGCATCACAATCTGTTGTTCAATCCGCCAGCGCTTGTAGCCGTTTACCTGCATGGTCATGAATTTGTACGGCGTATTGCCGATTTTGCCTTGTACCGTTCCGGTAATAGGTCCAACGACAGTGACCAGCTGACCGCGAAAATCGACCGGATCGAGGAACCCGCTGACATCCGCATAAATGCGCCCGCGAGACGCCTCACCCAGTACTGGCCGCGCGCCGCTATCCAGCGGTACGGTGGCGATCTCCAGACGGGTTTTCCCCTGCTGGTTTAACACCTCAACCACCTTGCCGCCGAAGCGGGCTTCCTGACCAACATACAGTTCAGGCGCATTCATTACGCGCACCAGATCCTGTTGTGGTGTAGGACTACTTCCCTTTATCGCGTCAGGAACGGTGACACATCCGCTCAGTGTAATGGCCACCACGCCAGCCATAATAAGGCGTACTACTGTAGTCTGAACCGCCATGATGCGACTCCTTATTTCTCAGTTCCTGTTACTGAGATTCACTCGCGGCCCGGAAGTTTCTTCCACGCGACGGTGTTTCGCAAATAAACCGGTTCAGCATGTTCAACTGCAACGGTTTTTCCTGCTGCAAGCAGCTGACAGGCAATAGGAAGCATATCTTCGGCGGCTGGCAGCAACATGTTGCCTTCCACCAGCGTTAACCCGGTGTCATTCGCCATGTCAGGCCATGCCGGCCAGCCCGTGCCAACCATCGCCCACTCGCCGGACAGCTGTTTCAGCCGTTCGGTCACCGCTTCAGGCTTAAGTACCGCTTCGGTCTCTTCACCGTGCCACACGCCCTGCTCATCGCGGGTGTATTCAGCCCAGTAGACCTCGCCCATGCGGGCATCAATTGCCGCCAGCACACGTGTTGCGCCGGTCATGCGCCATGCGCCCTGCGCCATTGTTGCCAGCGTGGAGACGCCAATCATGGGCAACTCAGCGCCCAGCGCCAGCCCCTGTGCAATCCCAATCCCGATGCGTACGCCCGTAAAGCTGCCGGGGCCCCGGCCATAGGCCAGTGCATCAAGGTCGGTTAAGGAGGTGTCGCCCGTAGTCAAAATCGCTTTGACCAGGGGCAGAATACGTTGGGTATGTTCCCGTGGGCACTCTTCGAAATGAGCAGAGATAACACCGTCGTTCCACAGGGCAACAGAACAGGCCTCTGTAGCGGTATCAATAGCCAGAATTCGCATCAGTTGTCGCGCTCTCGCAATGGTCAGTCACAAAATGGCGCGCATCTTAGCACACTCCGGGGCAAATTACTCCGCCGTTGGGTTTGCCAGGAAACGAACCGCGCGCTTAATGTCCCGCGTGCGGGGGGCAGGCGGCAGGCTTGCCAGGAACGTCGCTCCGTATGGACGCATCACCAGCCGGTTATCGCAAATGACCAGCACACCCCGGTCATCTACATCACGGATCAGACGCCCTACCCCTTGTTTAAGGGTGATCACCGCATCCGGCAGTTGAACTTCATCGAAAGGATCGCCCCCACGCAGACGGCAGTCCTCCATTCGCGCTTTCAGCAGCGGATCGTCCGGGGAGGTAAACGGCAGTTTATCGATGATCACCAGAGAGAGCGTATCGCCGCGCACGTCCACCCCTTCCCAGAAACTACTGGTTGCTACCAGCAGGGCATTACCCGCACTGACAAACTGCTGAAGCAGTTGCCCTTTGCTGGTTTCACCCTGAAGCAGTACCGGCAGCGTCATGGTGGCACGGAACTGTTCGGCCAGATCACGCATCATGGCGTGAGAGGTGCAGAGCATAAAACAGCGACCGTTGTTGGCCTCAATCATGGGTTTCAGCATCGCCGCCAGCAGGCGCGCTGCGCCCGGCTGGTTAGGTAACGGCAGATTGCGTGGAACACAGAGCAACGCCTGTTTTTCATAATCAAACGGGCTTGGCAGGAGCAGTGATTCTGCCTGCTCAATCCCCAGACGTTCAGTAAAGTGGTGCAGATCGTCATTGACCGACAGCGTAGCGGAGGTGAATATCCAGCTCCCCGGCTTTTGCGTCATCACCTCTTTGAATTTATCTGCTACGGTCAGCGGCGTCAGGGCCAGCGTAAAATGGCGAGAGGTACATTCATACCAGTAGCTAAAGCCCGGCTGGTTGATCTCTTTTAGCCTTTTGAGCCGCCCCCGGTAGAGCGTGGCGCGCTCAAAGGCGGCATCCAGCAACGCTGAACGGCCAAGTGACAGTTTCGCCACGTCGTAGCAAAGTTCCAGAGCATCATCCAGCAATAACAACGCACGCTGGATATTGCTGTCTGCCAGTAGCTCGCGCAGATTACCCCGGTAGCCCGGTTCCCCAAGCTGCAGGCGGAAATCCTGCGCACTCTGCGCCAGGCGGTCGGCACATTTTTGCAGTTGCTGGGTGTCTTTTAATTCAGTGCGATAGGCAATGGTGAAATCTTTCGCCAGATCCTGCAGCTGACGGCTGGAAAGTGACTGACCAAAATACTGGCTGGCGATATCCGGTAGCTGGTGGGCTTCGTCAAAGATCATCACTTCCGCTTCCGGTATGAGCTCACCAAAGCCGCTGTCTTTGACCACCATATCCGCGAGGAACAGATGATGGTTAACCACCACGACATCCGCATCCATCGCGGTTTTACGTGCTTTTACCACAAAACAGTCTTTATACAGTGGGCAGTCGCTGCCAAGGCAGTTGTCGTTGGTGCTGGTGACCAGCGGCCAGGCGGGAGAATCTTCCGGCACGCTCGCGCAGGTGCTGATATCGCCCTCTTCGGTCTGATTGGCCCAGGCACGAAGAATAATGACATCGCTCAGGGTTTGCACCGGCAGGTCACCGCCCGCCAGCGCCTGCTGTTCAAGACGCTCCAGGCAAAGATAGTTAGAACGCCCCTTCAACAACGCCAGGCGACCTTTGTATTTCAGCGCTTTTGCCACCGTGGGCAAATCGCGACTGTAGAGCTGGTCCTGAAGCGCCTTTGACCCCGTAGAGATGATCACTTTCTTTTTTGCACGCAGCGCCGGGGCAAGGTATGCATAGGTTTTACCTGTACCGGTTCCGGCTTCCACCACTAGCGGCTGCGCTTTGTCGATGGCATGCGCCACGGCATGCGCCATCTGACGCTGTGGTTCACGCGGCTTAAAGCCGGGAATGGCCTGTGCTAACTGACCCTCAGGGGAAAAATCGTCTGCCACGGTGCTCTCTCACTGTATTTTTGCACAGGGATTATGTCAGCCCATCCGTCACAGTGCCACCCCAAATAGTGACGACGGGAGAACAATATGGCAGTCTTGCCGCCTGATATGAAAATAACGAGGAAACGTTTATGACGATTGTGCGCATTGATGCGGAAGCCCGCTGGTCTGATGTCGTAATTCATAACCAGACGCTCTATTACACCGGCGTGCCGGAAAATCTGGACGCAGACGCGTTCGAGCAGACGGCGAACACCCTGGCACAGATTGATAAGGTGCTGGAAAAACAGGGCAGCAATAAGTCCCGCATTCTGGATGCCACCCTTTTTCTGGCTGACAAAGCGGATTTTGCGGCGATGAACAAAGCCTGGGATGCGTGGGTGGTGGCGGGTCACGCGCCTGTACGCTGCACCGTACAGGCGACGCTGATGAAACCGGAATATAAGGTAGAGATTAAGATTATCGCGGCAGTTTAAGCCTGACCCATTAGGGCTATTTGGCTTGCCATTTTGAACCTGGGCAGTGCTCGAAATCCTCACGTACTACGTGTATGCTCCGGTTTCTCCGCGCTGTCCGTGTTCAAACTGCCTGCGCTAATAACCCTACTGGGCCAAGCTCTAAGCCCGATTATTCTTCGTCTTCATCCTCGAAACGCGCCACGATCCGCTCACCGGTATGAGTGGCGCGAAGTTCTTCCGCCACCTGGGAAATTGCCTGCCCGCTGCTCATCCCCTGGGACATCAGCTCCTGGATCCGCTCAACTGCTTTCTGCTGCTGCTCGTGGCTCAGAGAAGGTAAACCTGCAAACATTGTCAACTCCTGCTAAATTGTCTGCGCTAATTATTTCACGCTGCCCGGTAGTATGCCACACATGAACATGCGCTTCCCCACTGTTATGACCTTGCCCTGGCGTGTTGACGCCGCTGAGTTCTGGTTTGCTCGCCTGAGCCACCTTCCTTTCGCGATGCTGTTGCACTCCGGTCATGCCGACCATCCCTACAGCCGTTTTGATATTCTGGTTGCCGATCCGGTAGAAACCCTGATAACCCACGGCGGGGTGACGTCTGTTGGGACGCGTCAGTCAACGGACGATCCGCTGATGTTGCTTCAGCAGTCCATTGACGCACTGGGCTTATCCGTAAACCCGGATCCCGATCTTCCCTTCCAGGGCGGCGCTCTGGGGTTGTTCGGCTATGATTTAGGCCGTCGTTTTGAAACACTTCCCGATAATGCGCAGGACGATATCCCGCTGCCGGATATGGCAGTAGGTCTGTACGACTGGGCGTTAATTGTTGACCACCACCGGCAGGTGGTTTCCCTGCTTAGCCACTCGGATGTAAATGCACGTCTGGCCTGGCTGGAATCACAACAACCGGCTTCAGCAACAGACTTCAGCCTGACCTCGAACTGGCGTTCGAACATGACCGCGCAGGAATATGCGCAAAAGTTCTCACGCGTTCAGGCGTATCTGCAAAGCGGTGATTGCTATCAGGTCAACCTCGCCCAGCGCTTTCAGGCGACGTATCAGGGTGATGAATGGCAGGCCTTTACCCGCCTGAACGCCAGTAACAAGGCACCGTTTAGCGCGTTTTTACGTCTGGAACAGGGCGCAATCCTTAGCCTCTCGCCAGAGCGATTTATTCATCTCGCTGAAGGTACCATTCAGACCCGCCCGATCAAAGGTACGCTTCCGCGTCTGGCAGACCCTGAAGCCGATCGTCTGCAGGCGAAAAAGCTGGCCGCATCACCAAAAGACCGCGCCGAAAACCTGATGATTGTTGATCTGATGCGCAACGATATTGGCCGGGTGGCCGTGCCGGGAAGCGTGCGGGTGCCTGAACTGTTCGTGGTCGAGCCTTTCCCGGCGGTGCATCATCTGGTCAGCACCATTACCGCACAGTTGCCTGCGTCGCGTACGGCCTGCGATCTCCTGCGCGCCGCGTTTCCGGGAGGCTCCATCACCGGCGCACCCAAAGTGCGGGCGATGGAGATTATCGATGAACTCGAGCCACACCGCCGCAACGCCTGGTGCGGCAGCATTGGCTATGTCAGCCTCTGCGGTACGCTGGATACCAGCATTACCATTCGCACCCTGACCGCCTGCGCGGGCAATATTTACTGTTCTGCCGGTGGCGGAATTGTGGCGGATAGCGAAGTTCAGGCGGAATATCAGGAAACCTTTGATAAAGTTAACCGTATCCTTCAACAACTGGAGACATAACGGGTGGAGAAAGAGAACCTGACGCTGGATGATTTTCTGTCGCGTTTCCAGCTTTTGCGCCCACAGGTGAGCCGAGAAACCCTGAATCGCCGTCAGGCCGCGGTGCTTATCCCGGTGGTGCGCCGCGAACAGCCCGGGTTACTGCTGACACAGCGTTCACCGCACTTGCGCAAACACGCCGGTCAGGTTGCTTTCCCGGGGGGCGCGGTCGACAGTACCGACGCTTCGTTGATTGCTGCCGCGCTGCGTGAAGCACAGGAAGAGGTCGCGATCCCACCGGAGGTCGTCGAGATCATTGGTGTTCTGCCGCCAGTCGACAGTGTCACCGGTTTTCAGGTCACGCCGGTCGTCGGCATTATCCCCCCTGATCTTCAGTATCATGCCAGCGTCGATGAAGTCTCTGCGGTGTTTGAAATGCCGCTGGAAGAGGCTCTTCGTCTCGGGCGCTATCACCCTCTGGACATTCAGCGACGAGGTCATGCACACCGGGTCTGGTTGTCCTGGTATCAGCATTATTTTGTCTGGGGCATGACGGCAGGCATCATTCGTGAACTGGCGCTGCAAATCGGCCTGAAGCCTTGACTATACTTTACATTCGCGAATTTAACGTAAGTTTGCGAGGTGCGTCTCAACATTAGTAAATCAGGGGTTATCCATTAGTTTAATTCATGTGAATAGTCAAGCCGAGGTCGATGTTCCCTCTTACACTATGCGCAGTTATAACATCGTTACTGGAAACCCGGTAACCCTGTCAGGAGTGTGAAAGTGATTAGTATATTCGACATGTTCAAAGTGGGAATTGGCCCTTCGTCTTCCCATACTGTAGGCCCGATGAAGGCCGGTAAACAGTTCGTCGATGATCTGGTCGAAAAAGGATTACTGGAAAGCGTTACCCGTGTTGCCGTGGATGTTTACGGCTCGCTGTCATTAACGGGTAAAGGCCACCACACCGATATCGCCATTATTATGGGTCTGGCGGGCAACATGCCGGACACCGTTGATATTGATGCCATTCCGGCATTCATCCGCGACGTGGAAACGCGCGGTCGCCTGCTGCTTGCAAACGGCCAGCGCGAAGTGGATTTCCCGCAGGATGATGGCATGCGTTTTCGCAGCGACAACCTGCCGCTGCACGAAAACGGGATGACCATCCACGCGTTTAACGGCGAAAAAGAGATTTACAGCAAAACCTACTACTCCATTGGCGGTGGCTTCATTGTTGATGAAGAGCACTTTGGCAAAGAGAGCGTGGGCGACGTCAGCGTGCCGTATCCGTTTAAATCGGCCACCGAGATGCTGGGTTATTGCAAAGAGAGCGGCCTGTCGCTTTCCGGCATGGTGATGCAAAACGAACTGGCACTGCACAGCAAAAAAGAAATTGAAGACTATTTTGCTAACGTGTGGCAGACCATGCGCGCCTGTATCGACCGCGGTATGAACACCGAAGGAGTGTTACCTGGGCCACTGCGCGTGCCGCGTCGCGCCTCTGCGCTGCGTCGTATGCTGGTGACAACGGACAAATTCTCCAACGACCCTATGAACGTGGTCGACTGGGTGAACATGTTTGCCCTTGCGGTTAACGAAGAAAACGCCGCCGGTGGCCGTGTGGTAACTGCGCCTACCAACGGCGCATGCGGTATCGTTCCGGCGGTACTGGCCTATTACGATCACTTTATTGAGCCTGTCAGCCCGGATATTTACATCCGTTACTTCCTGGCAGCGGGTGCGATTGGCGCGCTGTACAAAATGAACGCATCCATCTCTGGCGCAGAAGTCGGCTGCCAGGGCGAAGTGGGCGTGGCGTGTTCTATGGCAGCAGCTGGCCTTGCAGAACTGCTGGGTGCAAGCCCGGAGCAGGTCTGTGTGGCGGCGGAAATCGGTATGGAACATAACCTCGGTCTGACCTGCGACCCGGTTGCAGGCCAGGTACAGGTACCGTGTATTGAGCGTAACGCTATTGCCTCAGTGAAAGCGATCAACGCCTCTCGTATGGCAATGCGCCGTACCAGCGAACCTCGCGTATCGCTGGATAAGGTTATCGAAACCATGTACGAAACCGGCAAGGACATGAACGCGAAGTACCGCGAAACGTCACGCGGTGGTCTGGCCATTAAGGTGCAGTGCGACTAATACTTCCTTTCGCCCATCTGCAACGGATGGGCGATATTACCTCTCACGTCTCGTCTCCTTCCTCTTTCCCCACTACACTTTCTCTATTGCTTCCGGCTTTTGGGGCTGGTAGCGCATAGAGCGACCGTTCATGCAAAATGCACAAACGATCATTAAAAACTATCGCCGAAAACGCGTTATCGTCTGTGTGACGGTTGCGCTCCTTACGCTCATCCTGACGTTAGGTATTCGTTTTGTTTCACAGCGTAATGCCAATCAGGAGCGGATCCTCGATTTTGCCAGCTATACCGTTCGCTCTCTCGATAACGTGCTGCTTTCATTAGAACGCCGCCGGAATCTTCTGCAAACGCTGGTGGGTGAACCTTGCCCGCAGGTGCATCTGGTTTTGCGAAAACAGGCCGCCATTTTGCAGACCGTTCGCTCCATCGCGCTGATTAAAGACGGGATCCTGTACTGCTCCAGTATTTTCGGCAGCCGTAATGTCCTCGTGCGTGATTTTCAACCGGTCTTACCTGCCAGTAAGCCAAAACTGATTTTGTCGACCGACCAGTGGCTGCTCAAAGGCAGCCCCATTCTGATTCAGTGGACCCCGATTTCCCCGAGCGGTGAAGATGGCGTGATGGAGATCGTCAATATTGATCTCATCACCAGAATGATACTCGAGCCACAGACCCCGCTGATTACCGACGTGGTGCTGACCGTGGGCGATCATTATCTGCGCTATGGTCAACAGGTCACGGAAACCCTGAACTTTGATGACGGAGATTCGCTTCTGGAGAAGGCGTCGACACACTATCCCTTCTCCATTACGGTCAGCGGGCCAGGCCCTGGTGAAATGGCGTTAATCAACCTGCCAACGCAGTTACCGCTGGGGTTAATGCTGAGCCTGCTGCTGGGCTATATCGCCTGGCTGGCAACTGCGCGCCGCATGAGCTTCACGTGGGAAATTAACATGGGGATCGCGGCACGGGAATTTGAACTTTTTTGCCAGCCGCTGGTGAATGCCCGTACCCAGGACTGCATCGGCGTCGAGATCCTGTTGCGCTGGCATAACCCGCGACAGGGCTGGATCTCACCGGAAGTGTTTATTCCCCTGGCAGAAGAACATAACCTGATTGTTCCTCTGACACGCTACGTCATCACGGAGACCGTGCGTCAGATTGGTTATTTTCCGGCCTCAAACAGTTTTCAGATCGGGATAAACGTGGCTGCCAGCCACTTCCGCCGCGCCACCCTGTTGCAGGATCTGAACCGCGCCTGGTTCAGCGCAAAACCCACTCAACAGCTGGTTATTGAACTGACCGAACGCGACGACCTGCTCGACGTCGATTACCGCATTGTTCGGGAGTTGCATCGCGAAGGCGTGAAACTGGCGATTGATGATTTTGGTACCGGGAACAGTTCACTTTCCTGGCTCGAAAAACTCCATCCTGACGTGTTGAAAATTGACAAATCATTCACCACGGCAATTGGTACCGATGCCGTGAACTCGACGGTAACGGACATTATTATTGCGCTGGGTCAGCGGTTGAATATTGAGCTGGTTGCGGAAGGGGTCGAAACAGAGGAACAGTCGCGGTATTTACGCCGACACGGCGTGCATAACCTGCAGGGATTTTTTTATGCGCGACCAATGCCGCTACGGGAATTTCCAAAATGGCTGGCGGAGAGTTCCCCCCCGCCAGCGCACCACAATGGACACATCGTGCCCTTAATGCCGTTGCGTTAAGAAGACTTACTCGTCTTCGTCGTGTGCCGATTGCTCTTTAACAATACGCACCATATCAACGCGATAATCGTTCGCTTCAACAATGGTAATGTGCAAAGGTGGCAGGTCGATCACGTCACCGGTACGCGGGATTTGCCCGTTAACGGAAATCACCAGCCCTGCAACGGTGGCAATGTCTTCATCATCATTGATGACGTTTTCCAGCCCCAGCGTATGCGAGAGCGCGTGCAGGTCGGTCGTTCCCTTCACCAGCCAGCCTTCGCCGTCGGCCACAATTTCTGGCGTTTCGTCTGCATCCGGGAATTCACCGGCAATCGCTTCAAGCACGTCCAGCGGCGTGACCAGCCCCTGCACCACACCAAACTCGTTGGTGACGATGACGAAGCTCCCGCGAGCGCGGCGCAGTACGCCCAGCAGATTGATCGGATCCAGCGTTTCCGGCACCACAATTGCTGGTGATGCGGCCGCGATGGCTTCCACGTTGACGCCCTCTTCCAGCGCCACCAGCAGCTCTTTCGCACGCACCACGCCGATTATCTCATCCAGCTCACCACGACACACCGGGAACAGACTGTGAGGTGAAGAGAGCAGTTGCTGACGGATTTCACTGACGCTCAGGTTGGCATCTACCCAGCTAATTTCACCGCGCGGGGTCATGATACCGCGCAGCGAACGGGAGGCCAGTGAGAGCACGCCGTTGATCATGTAGCGTTCTTCTTCAACGAACGCCCCTTCAGGGACCGGAACCGGGTTACGGCTTTCGTTATCGGACTGTACGGTCACCTGACGACGGCCACCCATCAGGCGCAGAATGGCATCCGCCGTACGGGCACGCAGCGGCTGATTCGATTGCTGCTTAATGAAGTTACGGCGCGCAATCTGGTTAAACAGCTCGATAAGGATCGAGAAGCCAATCGCGGCATACAGGTAACCTTTCGGAATATGGAAGCCAAAACCTTCCGCGACCAGGCTCAGACCAATCATCAGCAGGAAGCTCAGACACAGCACCACGACCGTTGGATGTTGGTTCACGAAACGCGTCAGCGGCTTCGAGGCCAGCAACATCATCGCCATCGCAATCACTACGGCTGCCATCATCACTGGCAGGTGGTTCACCATACCCACCGCCGTGATCACCGCATCCAGCGAGAAGACGGCATCAAGCACCACGATCTGCAATACAACCACCCAGAAGCTGGCATACCCCTTACCGTGACCATCATCGTGCTGTCTGTTTTCCAGCCGTTCGTGCAGTTCGGTTGTGGCCTTGAACAGCAGGAATATCCCCCCCAGCAGCATGATCAAATCGCGGCCAGAGAAGGTGAAATCCATGACGGAAAAAAGCGGTTTCGTCAGCGTCACCATCCACGAGATGACGGACAACAGTGCCAGTCGCATGAACAATGCCAGCGAGAGACCGATCAGACGCGCTTTATCACGTTGTTTTGGCGGAAGTTTATCCGCAAGGATGGCAATAAACACCAGGTTATCGATGCCGAGAACAATCTCCAGCACCACCAGCGTGAGCAATCCTACCCAGATTGACGGGTCCATTAAGAATTCCATGACAAGCTCCTGCTAAAGGAATGACAAAACGGTGCCCCAATCGGCATGGGCAAATCAATGGTAGACAGCGTTGAAACGTGGCGAGGATCGCCGGTGAAAGAGGCGCAGAACGGCCTGAAAGATGACTGACGTCGGTGACGGTCCATATAGTGGGCTGCTGCCCTATACTCCTGAATAGATAAACGGAGGCTAAACATATCAGAGACAATAATCTTTTGGCAAAGATTTACTTTTTTTTGCAAGAACGCGTCAAAAGACTAAATTTTCGTCGCGTATTTTCTGTGTTTCGAAAGCTAAATTACGGATCTTCATCACATAAATTATTCTTTCACTGTCTAAAATAATTCGCGGAAGTCTTAGTTTATTTAACGATAACCCTTATCTGAATCGATTCGGTTCGCCAGATGCGATTCTCAGTACGACTGCCTGGCAGACGTATTAATGATAATAAAAGGAGGTAGCAAGTGACCATTGCTATTGTCATAGGCACACATGGTTGGGCTGCAGAGCAGTTAATCAAGACGGCAGAGATGCTGTTGGGCGAGCAGGAAAACGTCGGCTGGATCGATTTCGTTCCGGGTGAAAATGCCGAAACGTTGATTGTGAAGTACACCGCTCAACTTGAGAAGCTGGATACCAGCAAAGGCGTGCTGTTTCTCGTTGATACATGGGGCGGCAGTCCGTTTAACGCTGCCAGCCGCATTGTCGTCGATAAAGAGCATTACGAAGTCGTCGCCGGGGTGAACATTCCTATGCTGGTGGAAACCTTCATGGCGCGTGACGATAACCCGAGCTTCGATGAGCTGGTCGCACTGGCTGTCGAGACGGGTCGCGAAGGCGTGAAAGCGCTGAAAGCACAACCGGTTGAAAAACCTGCACCTGCTGCCGTGGCACCAAAGGCCGCAGAACCTGCAAAACCAATGGGCCCGAACGATTATATGGTCATTGGCCTTGCACGTATCGATGACCGTCTGATCCACGGCCAGGTCGCTACGCGCTGGACCAAAGAAACCAACGTTCGCCGCATTATCGTCGTCAGCGACGAAGTGGCCGCCGACACCGTACGTAAAACCCTTCTGACCCAGGTTGCACCACCGGGCGTGACCGCGCACGTTGTGGATGTCGCTAAAATGATCCGCGTTTATAACAACCCGAAATATGCGGGTGAGCGCGTGATGCTTCTGTTCACAAACCCGACAGACGTCGAGCGCATTGTTGAAGGCGGCGTGAAAATCACCTCCGTTAACATTGGTGGTATGGCTTTCCGTCAGGGCAAAACGCAGGTCAACAACGCGATTTCAGTCGATGAAAAAGATATCGAAGCATTCAACAAGCTGAATGCACGCGGTATTGAGCTGGAAGCCCGTAAGGTTTCCACAGATCAGAAACTGAAAATGATGGATTTGATCGGCAAAGTGGGGAAATAAGCCCGCGCCGGTTTTTCACATAAAGATTATGCAATAGGAGAAGTACAATGGAGATTACCACTCTTCAGATTGTGCTGGTGTTCGTCGTCGCATGTATTGCGGGTATGGAATCCGTACTTGATGAATTTCAGTTCCACCGTCCGCTGGTGGCCTGTACGTTGATTGGTGCCGTACTCGGTGATATGAAAACCGGTATCATCATCGGTGGTACCCTGGAAATGATCGCCCTCGGCTGGATGAACATCGGTGCGGCAGTTGCGCCAGATGCTGCTCTGGCATCCATTATTTCAACCGTTCTGGTTATTGCCGGTCACCAAAGTATCGGTGCGGGTATTGCGCTGGCAATCCCACTGGCTGCTGCAGGCCAGGTATTGACCATCATCGTTCGTACTATCACCGTTGCCTTCCAGCACGCGGCAGATAAGGCGGCCGAAAATGGCAACCTCACGGCACTTTCCTGGATCCACGTCTCGTCCCTGTTCCTGCAGGCGATGCGTATCGCCATTCCGGCGGTTATCGTTGCCATCTCTGTCGGCACCAGTGAAGTACAGAGCATGCTGAACGCCATTCCAGAAGTCGTCACCGGCGGTCTGAACATTGCGGGCGGCATGATTGTGGTAGTTGGTTACGCAATGGTCATCAACATGATGCGTGCAGGCTACCTGATGCCATTCTTCTACCTTGGCTTCGTTACCGCTGCGTTCACCAACTTCAACCTGGTTGCTCTGGGTGTGATTGGTGCGGTTATGGCGATTCTCTACATCCAGCTCAGCCCGAAATATAACCGCGTTGCGGGTGCCCCAGCGCAGGCTGCTGGTAATAACTCCCTCGATAACGAACTGGACTAGCAGGTGAGCGAAATGGTTGATATGACAAAAAATACCACTGAGAAAAAACTCACTCCGGGTGATATTCGTGGCGTGTTCATCCGTTCTAACCTGTTTCAGGGTTCATGGAACTTCGAACGTATGCAGGCGCTGGGCTTCTGTTTCTCTATGGTACCGGCCATCAAACGCCTGTATCCAGAGAACAACGAAGCACGTCGTCAGGCGATTAAGCGTCACCTGGAATTCTTCAACACCCACCCTTACGTTGCGGCCCCAGTTCTGGGTGTAACGCTGGCAATGGAAGAGCAGCGTGCAAACGGCGCAGAGATTGACGATGGTGCGATAAACGGTATCAAAGTTGGTCTGATGGGGCCGCTGGCAGGCGTCGGCGACCCTATCTTCTGGGGTACGGTTCGTCCGGTATTTGCGGCACTGGGTGCCGGTATCGCGATGAGCGGCAGCCTGCTCGGCCCTCTGCTGTTCTTCATCCTGTTCAACGCAGTACGTCTGCTGACCCGTTACTACGGCGTAGCTTATGGCTACCGTAAAGGTGTGGACATCGTTAAGGACATGGGCGGTGGCTTCCTGCAAAAACTGACTGAGGGGGCGTCAATCCTCGGCCTGTTTGTCATGGGGGCACTGGTTAACAAATGGACGCACGTGAACATCCCGCTGGTGGTGTCGACCATTACCGGTCAGGATGGACAAACCCGCGTGACCACCGTGCAGACCATCCTGGATCAGTTGATGCCGGGTCTGGTGCCGCTGCTGCTGACCTTCGCCTGCATGTGGTTACTGCGTAAGAAAGTTAACCCACTGTGGATCATCGTTGGCTTCTTCATCATCGGTATCGTAGGCTACGCTGTCGGCCTGCTGGGTCTGTAAGACAACCCTAAATAATTCGAGTTGCAGCCAACGCACATGCAACCTGAAGTATGACGGGCTATACACCGGGGGCTTGCCCCCGGTCTTTTTATCTGGAGGATGAATGACTGTCACGGACATCGTACTGGTTTTGTTTATTGTTGCCCTTCTGGCTTACGCTATCTATGACGAGTTCATCATGCCCCACCGCCACGGCGAAACGCTGCTCTCCCTGCCCCTTTTACGCCGCGGACGCGTTGATGCGTTTATCTTCGCGGGTCTGATAGTCATTCTGATTTACAATAATGTCACCAGCCACGGTGCAATATTAACCACATGGTTATTATGTGCGCTGGCATTAATGGCGATTTATCTGTTCTGGATCCGCACACCCAAAGTCATTTTTAAAAGCCGTGGCTTTTTCTTCGCCAATGTATGGGTAGAATATAACCGCATCAGCGAGATGAATTTATCGGAAGATGGTGTGCTGGTAATGCAATTAGAACAACGCCGCCTGCTTATCCGGGTCAAAAACATTGACGACCTGGAAAAAATATACAAATTACTCGTTAAAACTCAATGAGTTGAATTCATAGCACTGGCTATATATTGTGTTTATTCCACGCAAAAAAAATATAGCCAAAGCTATATTTTGTCATTTTAAAACTCATATTTGTTAACGATATTCTCACGCTTAAATCTAAATGAAAACCGTTATCAATAAGAGAGCAGAATAATACCCTCCGGTTGTTGTTTTATATTCTCAAAATATGTTAAGGTTGCGCCCGTCGTTGGGGAGTAGCTGATTTCCTGTCCGCAGGAAATGTACGTGTCAACATACTCGTTGAAAAACGTGGCGCGTACGGATCGCTTTCAGTGCATTTATGTGCAAAGCGGTCAGGCGAGACCATAGATACATCAACTGCTGTTTACTGGGGGCAGTGATGTGTCATATGGATATCTCCCGGTCTGGACGCTTTTATGAATATCTCTGCAACTGTTCTTCTTGCCTTCGGCATGTCTATGGATGCATTTGCTGCTTCCATCGGTAAAGGTGCCACACTCCACAAACCTAAATTTTCTGAAGCCCTGCGTACTGGCTTGATCTTTGGTGCCATTGAAACGCTGACGCCGCTTATCGGTTGGGGGCTTGGCATGCTGGCCAGTCAGTTTGTGCTGGAGTGGAACCACTGGATCGCCTTTGTGCTGCTGGTATTCCTCGGCGGTCGAATGATCATCGAAGGTTTGCGCGGTAACAGTGATGACGATGAGGAGCCACTGCACCGCCACGGTTTCTGGCTACTGGTGACCACGGCGATTGCCACCAGCCTTGACGCAATGGCTGTGGGTGTCGGTCTGGCGTTCCTGCAGGTGAATATCATCGCCACCGCGTTGGCCATTGGCTGCGCGACGCTGATCATGTCGACGTTGGGAATAATGGTGGGTCGGTTTATCGGCCCGCTGCTGGGTAAGCGAGCCGAGATCCTGGGCGGTATTGTGTTGATTGGTATTGGTGCCCAAATTCTCTGGGCACACTTCGCAGGTTAAACTTCGCGCTGCCAGCAATGGATACTGAAATCCGTCTGGCAGCGAAACTCTGTCTGTTGTGCCAACGTTTCCCACACCTCGGGTTTGGCCCGCCACGCAAACGGCGTCATTTGCAACAACGCCACGGCCTCATCCCCTTTCAGGTTCATTTCATACGCCACAGACTGTTCCTGTTTCAGCGTAAAGCCCGCCAGTTGCTCTGAGTGAGGCGCATGCAGGCGCACTTCATCGTAGATCAACCCTTTCAGTTCCATCAGATGACGTGGGCCAGGCGTGACGGTGATAACCCATCCACCTGGTTTCACGACGCGTGCCAGCTCCTCTGCCTTACAGGGTGCATAGATACGCACAACCGCATCCATGCTGGTATCGTCAAACGGCAACCGGTGGCTGGATGCCACACAGAACGTCACCGCAGAATAGCGCTTTGCCGCTGCGCGAATAGCCACTTTCGACACATCCAGACCGTATGTTTCGCCCCCCTTTTCACCCGCAACCTCTGCAAACGTTGCCGTGTAGTAACCTTCGCCACAGCCGATATCCAGCACGGCACAGGCATTGTCAGCCAGGTTATCACCCAGCATCTGCGCAACGGTATCCCTGAGCGGCTGATAGTGCCCGGCATCCAGAAACGCGCGACGCGCCTGCATCATGTCAGCGCTGTCTCCCGGGTCGCGGGAGCGTTTATGTTGCACGGGCAGAAGATTCACGTACCCTTCTTTCGCCATATCAAACTGGTGCCCCTGTGGACAGGTAAAACTTTTCTCAGAGCGCGTCAACCGCGCGTGGCAAAGGGGACAGCTGAAAGACATGGTGACTCCGGGGCATTCATCAAAGGGCGAAAGTGTACCGCTATTCGCCCCGGTTATAAACGCCTGGGTTAACGCATAACGATAAGGTGATCGGAGTCCGCCGCTAAGCCGTCAGGTTTAACATTTTCCAGACGCAGAACGTTACCCATAATCTCGCTGAAAACGGGTGCGGAAACGGCACCACCGTAGTAATCCCCGTTTTTCGGATCGTTGATCACCACCACCAGTGCAAAATGTGGATCGCTGGCTGGCGCAACGCCGGCAGTATAGGCGACATACTTATCAACATACTTGCCGTCATCACCAATTTTTTTCGCCGTACCGGTTTTAACCGCGACACGATAGTCGCGAACAGCCGCCTTTATGCCGCCGCCGCCAGGTAGCGCAACGCTCTCCATCATGTGTTCCACTTCATGAGCAATCTCTTCCGGCATCACTCTGTGCCCGATAACCGGTGGATCGATGCGTGTGATCGAGAGGGGACGCTCAAGGCCATAGCTGCCGATGGTCGCGTAGACATGCGCCAGCTGAAGCGGTGTCACCATTAAGCCGTAGCCAAAAGCGAAGGTAGCCCTGTCAAGCTGGCTCCAGAACTTGCGCTGTGGTAATAGCCCTGAGCTTTCTCCCGTCAGACCCAGTCCGGTATTGGTGCCAAATCCAAAATTTCTGTAGGTATCAAGCAGATGCTGAATTGGCATGGCGAGAGAGAGGCGAGATACGCCGGTATCGCTCGATTTTTGCAGGATCCCGGTCATTGTCAGTTCGGGATAGTAGCCGACGTCGCGGATACGGTGACCATCAAGCGTATACGGATGAGTGTCGATTACGCTGTCCGGCTGCACCAGCCCCTGCTGTAATGCGGTCATGAGCACGAGCGGCTTGACGGTCGAGCCAGGTTCGAAGGTATCGCTAATCGCACGATTGCGAAAATCGTTTAACGTCGCCCCTTCACGATTATTCGGGTTAAAATCCGGGTAGCTCGCCATCGCGAGAATTTCACCCGTCTGGATATTAATTAAAACCGATGCGCCCGACTCAGCTTTATTCCATGCCACTGCATTATCGAGTGCATCTTCAGTGATGGTTTGCAGGCGTTCATCAATACTCAGCTGGATAGTATGTGCAGGGACGGGTGAAATTTCGGTCAGGTTCTCAACCACCCGTCCGTAACGGTCTTCCCTTACCTGTCTCACCCCCGCCTTACCCATAAGTTGAGTGTTAAAACTTTTCTCTACACCTTCAATACCCTGCCCATCAATATTGGTGAAACCAATAAGGTTCGCCGCAATGTGTCCGGCCGGATAAAAACGACGGGACTCATCGCGTAAATTAATACCCGGTAAATTCAGCTTATCTATCCACTGTGCCTGAGAAGGATCGACCTGACGCGCGAGGTAGATAAATCGCCCCTGCGGGTTGTTGTTAATCCGCGATGAAAGCGTGCCAAGAGAGAGATGCAACGCATTCGCCAGAGCCTGCCAGCGATCATCAAAACCTACACCGCCTTTTGCCAGCACCGTTTTTGGGTCAGCCCATACGGCCCTGACCGGCACACTCACCGCCAGTGGTCGCCCCTCGCGATCGACAATCATCCCACGCGGGGCGTCGATCTCGACTTCACGCAGCGAACGCATGTCTTCCTGCTTAACCAGATTGTCTGGTTTAACAATTTGTAGCCAGGCAACACGTCCCAGCAAAAACGCCAGACTACAAAAAATGGCAAAACACAGCAGAGCAAAACGCACCGGGGTAAAATTTCCGGTGGTCGGTATCGTTTTCTTTTTCACCTGAACCCCAGGACTGTTAAACAACGCCCTGATTTAACGGGAAAAGCGGATATAAAGGAGGGAAAACAGTGCTACTAATCTCGCAGCTTTGCAACAAGTTGCTAACAAGAGAGGCGTTCGTAATATTTTGAAAAATAACGTTATAAAAAAGCCCCGCAGGATGCGAGGCTTTATATCTGAAAACGAAGTGCAAAAGCACTTCCGTCAGCAGTGGTTCGATCAGATAGCAGTTACGTTAACTGCAGCTGGGCCTTTCTGGCCGTCCTGAATTTCGAACTCAACGTTCTGGCCTTCAGCCAGAGTTTTGAAGCCGTTACCCTGGATTGCAGAGAAGTGTACGAACACGTCTTTGCTGCCGTCAGCAGGAGTAATGAAACCAAAACCTTTAGACTCGTTGAACCACTTAACTTGACCTTTAATCTTTGCCATTTGCAAAATTCCTTAGAGTGTTTTCTTAGCCCGCAGGCATTGACTGAGATAAAACTGAGACATTACTGCTTGAGGCACTAATATAAGGTTCGGCAGAGAAGCGGTATTCAACGACAACGTTTTTACTCAGGACTTCTTTACTGAAAATGCCACACATAAACAGAACTGTACCTCGTTTGACCCAAAACGTGTTATCACACACAACGTTTAATATGGCAAGCCATTTTTAAACGTGTCTCGATCTGCCGCACAAATTCAAACACTGCCCTGCAAGTACCTGCACAATTATGCGCAATGCTCATGGACAGTGTGACGCCTCTACACAGACTTCGCGTTACGTTCATAACCGCTGTAATCTGAGACTTTTTTACCATAGCTCAATCACTTCAGTGCGTCCAGAGCCGAAGAGAAGAATCCTTGCTACAAGCATTGAGTTAGAACAATTTGTGAAAAGTTATGCTGAAACATTACAACGCACCTGCAATGTTACAATGAAAAAAAGATGCTAATAGATACCGTTTAACTGTATTAAAAACCACCAATTAATAAGCAGGGTTATGCACCAAAATAATGAAATTTTTATGACCCTGCCTCAAAAGAAGGCAAGCAAAACGTTTCGATAAAAATAAAATATTCACCAATGGGTTCAAATGCAGAATATATGCAACAAAACAGCGAGGTGTTTACAAGGATAAATATTCACCAATTTTCAGTATCATGAATGAATTATTAACTGGTGCTAAATTAACAAGCGCCCGGGTCAACTCCTGAACCGGTTCATCGAGGGACTCGTCTGCCAGTTCAAACACGCCCCAGTGAATGGGAAATGCCAGAGGGCAGTCAAGTTGTTGCCACAACGCAACAGCAGACTGTGGATCCATGTGATGCACAGCCATGAACCATTCTGGAGCATACGCGCCTATCGGCAACGCTGCTGCGTCAATTTTGCCAAGCCGTTCCGGTATCAATAACAGCTCAGGCGAATAACCTGTGTCACCGCTAAACCAGAAGCGGTGCTGTCGCCCTTCAAAGACCCAACCGCACCACAGGGAACGGTTTCGGTTCCACGGCGTCCGCATACTCCAGTGCTGTGCGGGCACGGCGGTCAGGGTTATCCCCTGCCAGGTGATGCTCTGCCACCAGTCGAGTTCAACAATGCGTCGGGCTCCCCGACGACGAAACCAGTCCGCCAGACCTAAAGGGACAAACAGGCTCACGTCAGGAAAGCGTTTCAGGATACGGCGAATCGTCGCGTTATCGAGATGATCGTAATGGTTATGAGAGATCACCACCGCATCAAGTTGCGAAAGGTGTTCAACAGAAATAGCGGGAGGTGTTTTGCGCTGTGGCCCTAAAAACGGAAGCGGTGAAGCGCGCTGTGAAAAAACCGGATCGGTGAGGAGGGTATTGCCATCCATCTGCAGCAGCAAACTCGCGTGCCCCAGCCACCATACCCCGTCGCCTTGCGGTTGATTCAGTTCGGCAGGCTGCCACCACTGACGAATGAATGCGTCATAACCGAGCGCAGGAGGCTTAGGCAAGCCCGCAACTTTGCGCGCCTTACGCCAGCGGTCAACGTCACCAGCCTGGTGCCCTACCGGATAGGTATTACGAAAACCATCTGGTGTGTGATGCTTCAGGGAGGGGTCATACCAGGGATTTTTCCAGACCATAACCACCTCCCGGGACAGACAGATTAACGTTCAGCCACCAGGCGGATAAAATCGTCTTCGCCTTCTTTGTCTTCAGCTACCGCTTCTTGCGGGGCTGCTTTCTCTTCAGGTTCATTCGCTTCGCACAGACGACGTAGCAGCGCATTCTGACGCTTTTGCTGATCGAGCAGCGCTTCCAGCAGTTCGATCTGCTCGTTAGTACGAGAACTGACGCGGTTCACGAAAAACCAAATAACCAGACCCGCAACCAGAACAACCAAAGAGATCACCAGGGACGCCATATTCAGCAGCCCTGAATTCAGTAACTCACCCATTTCACCACCTCAATAAAAACGTTCATTTTACCACTGGCGCGAAGGAAGGAAATCACCTTTAGAAAAAATGCGTGCTACCACGGAATAAACTTATTGATTGCGTAAACGCCACTAAAAAACTGTACATCCTGATCGCACATCACATTGATAGTCTGCGTCCACAGCACTACGCATGCTATCAGCACAATAATCAGAATTATCCAGCGTATTTTTTTCACTCCACACTCCGTCTTAAGGCCTGAAGTTACCAGGTTATCACGCTTATCTTAAACAGGGACTAACTGTAACTTCATCAAGCTCTTTTCAGAATCATGTACTTGTTTCATTACGTAAACAGGTTACGCTTAAGAGCATGACAACGAAGAAAAAGAGGCAATGATGCGTTTAATCATTCGAACCCTTATTGCGCTGGCCGTGCTATGGACTGGCCTTCTGCTAACCGGTTACGGTGTCCTTGTGGGCAGCACCGAAAACGCGGCTGGGTTAGGTATCCAGTGCAAATACCTGACAGCCCAGGGTGTAAGCACAGCACAGTATCTGCATTCTGACAGCGGTATTTTCGGGTTATCGAATTGTCCGGTGTTCCGTAAAATGACCGTCGTGGTCGATAACGGGTAACACTCTGCCAGACGTAACCATAAAAAACGCCGCAAAAAATGCGGCGTTTTTTATTCTCAACGACGGTTAAAACGGATAGTCGTTGTAACCCATCTGCTCAGAAATTTTGCGCGCAGCGGTATGAAGAATAGCAACATATTCACGCAGACGCTCTTCCGAGAAACGCAGCGTCGGGAAGGAGATACTCAGCCCCGCAATGACAACGCCAAAACGGTCGAATACAGGAACACCGATACAGCGCAGCCCTTCTTCCTGCTCTTCATTATCTTCGCCATAACCCTGCTCACGCACTTTATCGAGCACGACCATTAACTCATCAGTATTAGTAATGGTTCGCTCAGTGCTGCGCTTGTATTCCACGCCTTCGAGGATCTGCTTCACCTCTTCACGGTCACGCCATGCCAGCAGAACTTTACCAATTGCAGTGCTATACAGTGGGTTACGGCGGCCAATGCGCGAATACATGCGCAGGCTGTACATGGAGTCAATTTTATGGATGTAAACAATGCTGTCTTCATCCATCGCGCCCAGGTGGATGGTCTCTTTCGTCAGGCGGGAAATTTCACGCATCTGAATATCTGCGCTACGGATCAGATCAACGTTTTGCAGCGCGCGGGCACCTAATTCGAACAGTTTTAGCGTCAGAGAATACTTTTCAGATTCGCCTTCCTGTGCAACATATCCCAGGGACTTCATGGTTTGTAAAAAGCGATAAACAGTGCTTTTCGACATCATTACACGCTGTGATAACTCTGTAATACCTATTTCACGCTCTTCTCCGAGCGCCTGTAAGATGCCGAACACCTTCAACACGGAAGAAACAGAATCTGGCTGCTTATCCAAATCTGCGATTGCCATTTATCACCTCATAGAGAGTGTTTTATAAAAATCAGAACCTGTTTTTATTATAAATTCCCGTCATGTTACCTGCAATCAATCCCCGTTTGCTTCGTTACAAATCTGCTGCATAAAGAGGCATTAATAATGCTAAAATAGTTACCATGAGAATAATTTCACACTGAGCTTTTCACTCTTAATGGAAAAAAACCTTTCCGATGGTCTGCCTTTGCCCCAGCGATACGGCGCTATTGCGACAATTATCATCGGTATTTCGATGGCCGTCCTTGACGGTGCAATTGCCAACGTTGCCCTGCCAACCATTGCCAGCGACCTTCATGCTTCTCCCGCCAGCTCCATCTGGATCGTCAACGCCTACCAGATGGCGATTGTTGTTTCCCTGCTCTCACTCTCTTTTCTGGGTGATATGTTCGGTTATCGCCGGATCTACCAGTGCGGGTTGGCTGTATTTACGCTAACCTCGCTTTTCTGCGCCCTTTCAGATTCACTGCATACCCTGACGTTCGCCCGAATTGCGCAAGGGTTTGGCGGCGCAGCGTTGATGAGTGTAAACACCGCCTTGATTCGTTTAATCTATCCGTCACACCAGTTGGGCCGCGGTATGGGGATCAACTCATTCATCGTGGCCGTATCGTCAGCCGCCGGGCCGACAATTGCGGCCGCAATTCTCTCTGTCGCCTCATGGCAATGGCTGTTTGCGATTAACGTACCGCTGGGCATCGTGGCACTCTTCTTTGCGCTGCGCTATCTCCCGGCGAACGGCTCTAAAAACACAACCACACGCTTTGACCTCCCGGGTGCAGTAATGAATGCGCTGACATTTGGCCTGCTTATTACCGCTCTTGGCGGTTTTGCGCAAGGCCAGTCACTCATGCTTACCGGGGCAGAGCTCGTCGCCCTGCTGGTGATCGGTTTCTTCTTTGTACGACGCCAGTTGGCTTTACCGGTGCCGCTATTACCGGTGGATCTGCTACGAATTCCGTTGTTTTCGCTGTCTATCTGTACCTCAGTCTGCTCGTTTTGCGCCCAGATGCTGGCGCTGGTCTCCCTGCCCTTCTTCCTGCAAAGCGTGGTTGGACGTTCAGAAGTTGAGACCGGGCTGCTGTTAACACCGTGGCCGCTGGCGACAATGGTGATGGCTCCGCTGGCGGGGTATTTGATTGAGCGCGTGCATGCCGGATTGCTTGGCGCACTGGGGTTGATTGTGATGGCGACAGGACTTTTCGCGCTGGCGCTGCTCCCGTCGTCACCCTCCGATCTGGATATTATCTGGCGTATGATCCTGTGCGGCGCGGGTTTTGGCCTATTCCAGTCACCTAATAACCACACCATTATTACTTCAGCACCACGCCATCGCAGTGGTGGAGCCAGCGGTATGCTGGGAACCGCGCGCCTGCTGGGGCAAAGCACCGGTGCGGCCCTGGTCGCCCTGATGTTTAACCTTGCCGGACAAAATGGTAACCACATTGCACTCCTTACCGCAGGAACCCTTGCCACCATCGCCGCTATCATCAGTGGGCTCCGCATCACTCAGCCCAGAGTACAGGCATAAAAAAACCGGGCGGAGTGTTCTCCTGCCCGGTTCATTGCAACTCTTCAGCGTTACTTCAGGTATTCCCCGCTGCGCAGCGCTTCAATGCGTTTATCCAGCGGCGGGTGAGACATAAACATTTCGCTCAGCGATTTCGATTTACCGTTAATGCAGAATGCCATCATGCTGGTGGCTTCCTGTGGCTCGTAACTGGTTTTCAGACGCTGCAACGCTGCAATCATCTTCTCACGCCCTACCAGTTTTGCAGAGCCGGCATCCGCGTGGAATTCACGGTGACGGGAGAACCACATGGTAATGATGCTTGCCAGAATACCGAATACCAGCTCCAGCACCATCGAAACAGCGAAATAGATCAGCGGGTTGCCGTTGCTCTCTTCACCGTCGTCGCGGTTGCCACCCATAAATCCAGCGGCAATTTGCGCCAGAATACGGGAAATGAAGATAACGAAGGTGTTCACTACGCCCTGAATCAGGGTCATGGTCACCATGTCACCGTTCGCGATATGGCTGATTTCGTGAGCGATGACCGCTTCAGCTTCATCACGGCTCATGTTCTGCAACAGACCGGTGCTGACAGCAACCAGTGACGCATCGCGACGGGCACCCGTGGCAAAGGCGTTGATATCCGGTGCATGATAAATCGCCACTTGCGGCATAGCGATCCCGGCCTGCTGGGATTGCTGTGCAACCGTATTCATCAGCCACTGCTCCATATCGTTGCGCGGCTGTTCAATAACCTCACCACCTACCGATTTCAGTGCCATCCATTTCGACATGAGAAGCGAAACGAAAGAGCCCCCGAAACCAAACAGCAGCGCCATAATCAACAGACCCTGAACGCTGCTCGACCGAATTCCTGTCAGGCTTAGCACCAGCCCGAAAACCACCATAACCGCCAGGTTGGTGAGCAGGAAGAGCGCGATTCGCATCATAATTTTCTTTTAACCTCAGTTTAACAAAACGCACTATGCGATTACCCACATCGTATGGGTATTGTGGCTATTTTCAAGGATCCAGCATGTGTAAGTCACCAGAAAGACACAACTTTACACAATTGAAAATCTGATTGACGGGAGGATGCAGAACTTAAAAAAAACAGGCACAATTTCTTGTGCCTGTCGGGAGATTATTTTGCCGGAGCAGGTTGCACGGCAGGTTTGTCTTTTTCCTGATTCGCCAGGTCGAGAGCGATATGAACCGTCTCGTCCAGATACGGATCGGGCTCCTGGTAATCTTTAGGCAGATCGTCCAGTTTCTTGAGCAAAGGCTTACCTTCACGTTTGAAACGATCGTTGATACGCGCCAGACGTGTTGCATCGTCTTCCGCGTTCTCTTTCTCACGCTGAGCGTAGTTAAGAGACACAATATTCCGTTTATCTTTCATGGCATTGAAACGAGCAATGTCTTTCATGATGTACTGGAATTCCGGATCTTTCGCGATACGATCGTTATGATCTTTCAGCAATTCAGGGCCAAACTGCGTCATATCACCTGATTTCACGTAAGTCGCGGCATTGATGCTATCCCACGGCAACGCGTTATCTTCAAACTTCTCGCCGGTTTCAGTCTCTTCTGTGCCTGTCGGCATCATGATGTCCGGCGTTACGCCTTTACGCTGCGTACTGCCGCCGTTCACGCGGTAGAACTTCTGAATGGTGTACTGTACAGAACCCAGTGCCGGCCATTCCGGACGCAGCATCTGATCGTAGATACGATTCAGAGAGCGATACTGCTGAACGGTACCTTTACCGAACGTCGGCTCACCCACGATCAGCGCACGGCCATAGTCCTGCATTGCCGCGGCAAAGATTTCAGATGCAGAAGCACTGAAGCGGTCGACCAGAACCACCAGCGGGCCTTTATAGTAGACCACACCATCGTTGTCGGCATCTTCGCGTACTTTACCGTTGTTATCACGCACCTGAACCACCGGGCCAGACGGGATAAACAGGCCTGACAGAGAAACCGCTTCGGTCAGTGCCCCGCCGCCGTTACTGCGCAGGTCAATGATCACGCTGCTGACATTCTGCTTCTCAAGCTTCTGCAGTTGCACTTTCACATCGTCGGTCAGACCAACGTAGAAGCCAGGGATATCAAGAACACCCACCTTCTCTTTACCCACGGTTTTCACCGACATTTTCACCGCGCGATCTTCCAGGCGGATACGCTCACGCGTCAGGGTAACGATACGGGTTTTGGTGCCTTTGCCTGCAGGCAACACTTCCAGGCGAACTTTGCTGCCTTTCGGACCTTTAATCAGCGCAACCACATCATCCAGACGCCAGCCGATCACGTCGACCATGTTCTGGCCGGTTTGCCCGACACCCACAATGCGGTCACCAACGCTAATCGCTTTGCTTTTCGACGCCGGGCCACCAGCAACCATCGAGTTGATCACGGTGTAATCATCGTCCATCTGCAGCACCGCACCAATACCTTCCAGAGACAAGCTCATTTCGGTATTGAACTGTTCGGTATTACGCGGGGAGAGATAGTTGGTGTGCGGGTCGATTTCGTGAGCAAAAGCGGTCATCGCCAGTGAGAACACATCTTCACTGTTGGTTTGCGCCAGACGACGAATGGCCGATTTATAACGACGCGTCAGCGTGTCACGGATCTCTTTTTCGTCTTTGCCAGCGAGCTTAAGGCTCAGCTCGTCATATTTTACCTTTCCGTCCCACAGCGCATTCAGTTCGGCTTCATCTTTCGGCCACGGTGCTTTACTGCGGTCCAGATTAAAGGTGTCGTTGCCGGTGAAGTCCATCGGACGTTCCAGCACTTTCAGCGCATACTGGTAACGCTCAAAGCGACGCTTTTGCGACAGGTTATACAGATCGTAGAACAGGTCCAGTTTGCCGGAGCGCAGCTCGTCACCCACGTCGGATTTGCGTTTTGCGAACTGCTCGACATCGCTGGCAAGCAGTACGTTATGGCTGTAATCCAGCAAGTTCAGATAGCGGTCAAAGATTTTGGCCGAAAAGGCCTGATCGAGATCGAACTGACGATAGTGCGAACGAGTGAAGCGTGACGTCACACGCTCACTCACCGTCGCGTGCTGCGTCTCTTCCTTCAATACCGGAATTTGATCAACACGCGTGATATCGTCCACTGCGAAAGCATGGCCTGTTATGGCAAACAGACCCGCCAGCGCGGTGAGCTTAAAAAAAGTGTTCATGCCAGGCTTGGCCTCCGTTTCAGAACAACAAGTGTTCTGCGCGTACAATCATTGACATACCAGAAGTCAGCTGTACACGAACGCCATCTTTGGTGATTTCCAGTACGGTGGCGTCCATCGCATTGTTACCCGCTTTTACCTTCAGCGCCTGACCTACGCTCAGTGCGTTAATGTCAGAAACCGGGGTATGGCGCTGCTCTTCACGAGGCGCACGCGGGGCTTTCGCTGCTGGTTTGTCAGCACGCGGTTTGCGATCGTTATTCTCATTGCGACGCGGTGCAGGACGCGGTTTACGCTCACGACGAGGTGCGTCTTCCTGACCGTTTGCCGCTGCTGCTTCACGCTTTTTCGCTTGCTGTTCAGCACGTTGTGCCTGAACGCGTGCTTTGGCTTCTTCCAGCTGCTTACGCGCGTGCTCAACGTGCTGCTCATCCAGCTCACCGCAAGGGTTGCCGTCGAGATCAACACGGGTCGCGCCCGCTTTGATACCGTACAGGTAACGCCAGCTCGAAGTATAAAGACGTAAGGCGGAACGAAGCTGAGTTTTGCTGAGGTTCATTTCCCCCTCAACACGTGCCACCAGATCCTGAAAAATACCGACTTTCAGGGGACGAGCTTCACCTTCAGCGCTGAAGCACTGTGGGAAACGCTCGGCCAGAAATGCGATAACTTCTTTACTGCTATTCAACTTAGGTTGATTTTCCATGAAATTTCCTGATTACAACGGACGTTGCCAACAAGCGCAGGCATGAACAGGCGTCATTATAATGACGCTATCAGTAAATGCTACGTTATCCGTTGATTATCCTGCGACGCTCGCAAAGAATTTTTGATAATCGGTTGCTGCAAGAACGTTTTCCAGGTTCGCTACCAGCTCGCGCAGCCCTTGTTCGTCCTCGGTTGTAAAGCGGCTGAAGACCGTACTGTCGATATCCAGAACGCCAATAATCTGATTTTTCACCACCAGCGGAAGGACGATTTCGGCGTTGCTGGCCGCATCGCAGGCAATGTGCCCATCAAAGGCATGAACATCTTCTACGCGCTGAACCTGATTTGTCGCAACAGCGGTGCCACACACTCCGCGTCCCACCGGAATACGCACGCAGGCAATTTTCCCCTGGAATGGCCCAAGCACCAGCGTTTCACCTTCAAGAAGATAAAAACCGGCCCAGTTCACACCAGACAGACGCTCAAACAGTAACGCACTTGTATTTGCCAGAGTGGCTAAGAAGCTGGTTTCACCTGCCATCAATGCCTTAAAATCGCGGTTAAGCTCCGCGTAGAATTCTGTTTTGTTCATTATTCAATCACTTGGTTGTCTTACAAAACTACCGCATAGCCTATTAAAATAAGCATTAAATGCGCTTATGCTCAAGATGAATCCGTTCATGAGTTAATATAACGTTCAACATTACTTATTTGTGCGCAACTGATGGCCTTAAAAATAACCAGAATTACGCCGACCAAAAAGATAACTGTCCGTACGGTAAGCGAAGCGCTGCCTCGAGCACATTATCAGCGTTGCCCTCAGTGCGATACGCTTTTTATGTTGCCGAAGATGAAATCGCACCAAAGTGCCTTTTGTCCTCGCTGTAACGCCAAAATTCGCGACGGCCGCGACTGGTCACTCACTCGACTCGCTGCAATGGCGGTCGCCATGCTGTTGCTGATGCCGTTTGCCTGGAGCGAACCGCTGCTGAAACTCTATCTTCTGGGCGTGCGCATTGATGCCAACGTGCTGCAGGGGATCTGGCAGATGACACGCCAGGGTGATCCACTCACCGCCTCAATGGTGCTGTTCTGCACCATTGGCGCACCGCTGGTTCTGGTCGCCGCCATCGCTTACCTTTGGCTTGGCAACATTCTGGGGATGAACCTGCGCCCTGTCCTGCTCATGCTGGATAAACTCAAAGAGTGGGTGATGCTGGATATTTATCTGGTTGGCATTGGCGTCGCCTCAATTAAGGTACAAGACTATGCGTTCTTACAGCCCGGCATTGGCCTGGTGGCCTTTATCTCGCTGGTGTTGCTCAGTATTTTGACCCTGATCCACCTGAATGTTGAACAGCTCTGGGAGCGATTTTATCCGCAGCGCCCTGCCACGCGCCCCGATGAAAACCTCCGCGTCTGCCTGGGATGCCACTACACCGGGTTAGCTGACGCGCGCGGACGCTGCCCCCGCTGCCATATCCCGTTAAGACTTCGGCGCAACAACAGCCTGCAAAAATGCTGGGCGGCGCTGATTGCCTCGGTGATGCTCCTGATCCCTGCCAACATGATGCCGATTTCCATTATTTACGTGAATGGCAGCCGTCAGGAAGATACCATCCTCTCCGGTATTGTCTCGCTCGCCCATAGCAACGTTGGCGTGGCGGCAATTGTCTTTATCGCCAGTATTCTGGTGCCGTTTACCAAAGTGGTGGTGATGTTTACCCTACTCATCAGCATTCACTTTAAATGTGAACAGGGGTTACGCTCGCGCATTCTGCTTCTGCGGCTGGTCACCTGGATTGGCCGCTGGTCGATGTTGGATCTGTTTGTGATTTCGTTGATGATGTCGCTCATCAATCGCGATCAGTTACTTGCTTTTACAATGGGACCCGCAGCTTTTTACTTCGGCTCTGCGGTGATATTGACTATTCTTGCTGTGGAATGGCTGGATAGCCGCTTACTTTGGGATGCACATGAGTCAGGAAACGCCCGCTTCGCCGACTGAAGCGCGAATTAAAACAAAACGCCGCATTTCGCCATTCTGGTTGCTGCCCGTCATTGCGTTGATGATCGCAGGCTGGCTTATCTGGACGAGCTATGAAGATCGCGGCAATACCATCACCATTGATTTCCAGTCTGCTGACGGCATCATCGCCGGGCGTACGCCTGTGCGTTTCCAGGGTGTAGAAGTCGGTACCGTACAGGATATACGGCTTGGCAAAGGGCTGAACAAAATTCAGGTGCGTGCCAGCATTAAATCAGACATGCAGGATGCGCTGCGCAGCGAAACACAGTTCTGGCTGGTAACACCCAAAGCGTCTCTGGCCGGTGTTTCAGGGCTGGATGCGCTGGTTGGCGGTAACTACATTGGTATGATGCCCGGTAAAGGTGAGCCGCAGGAGCATTTCGTCGCGCTCGATACGCAGCCCAAATACCGTCTGAACAACGGGGATTTGATGATCCACCTCCAGGCCCCGGATCTCGGTTCGCTGAACAGTGGCTCGCTGGTGTACTTTCGCAAAATCCCGGTAGGCCGCGTCTACGATTATGCTATCAACCCCAACAAACAGGGGGTCACTATTGATGTGCTCATCGAACGCCGGTTCACGAACCTGGTGAAAAAAGGCAGCCGTTTCTGGAATGTTTCAGGTGTGGATGCTGACGTCAGCCTGAGCGGTGCGAAAGTGAAGCTTGAGAGCCTGGCCGCACTGGTCAATGGTGCCATTGCCTTCGATTCCCCGGAAAACTCTGGCCCTGCCACCACAGATGATACATTTGGATTGTATGCCGACCTGGCACACAGCCAGCGTGGCGTGATCGTCAAACTCACTCTGCCCGATGCCAAAGGGCTGAAAGCCGGTTCGACTCCACTCATGTATCAGGGATTGCAGGTTGGGCAGCTCACTAAAATGACGCTCAATCCCGACGGTTCTGTGACCGGGGAGATGACCGTTGATCCGAGCGTGGTTGATCTCCTGCGCGAAAAAACGCGTATTGAAATGCGCAGTCCGAAGCTGTCGCTGAGCGATGCCAGCATCAGCAGCCTGCTGACCGGCAGCACTTTTGAGCTGATCCCAGGTGAAGGCCAACCGAGCAACAGCTTCGTTATCGTCCCTGCGGATAAATCCCTTCTGCAAAAACCAGGCGTTATCACGCTGACGCTGAATGCCCCGGAAAGCTACGGTATTGAAGCCGGTCAGCCGCTGATTTTGCATGGCGTGCAGGTCGGCCAGGTGCTGGAGCGTACGCTGTCGGAGAAAGGCGTGAGTTTCTCGGTGGCCATCGATCCTCACTATGCCGACCTGGTGCATGGCGACAGTAAATTCGTGGTCAACAGCCGTGTCGACGTGAAGGTGGGTCTGGACGGCGTGGAGTTCCTTGGTGCCAGCGCCAGCGAATGGGTGAACGGCGGGATCCGTATTTTGCCAGGTGAGAAAGGCCCGATGCGCGACAGCTATCCACTGTATGCCAATCTGGACAAAGCAGTTGAAAATAGCCTGAGCGATCTGCCAACCACCACACTGACCTTGAGCGCCGAGACGCTGCCAGACGTGCAGGCCGGCTCCGTTGTGCTCTACCGTAAATTTGCCGTCGGGGAAGTGATCACCGTTCGCCCGCGGGCAGACGCATTTGATATCGAACTGCACATCAAACCTGAGTACCGCAAGCTGCTCACGCCAAACAGCGTGTTCTGGGCCGAGGGCGGTGCAAAGGTTCAGCTCAATAGCAGTGGATTGACCGTTCAGGCCTCTCCGCTCTCCCGCGCGTTGCGCGGTGCGATTAGCTTCGATAATCTCAGCGGCGCAGGCGCGAACCTGCGCAAAGATGATAAACGCATCCTGTTCCCGTCTGAAACCGCTGCCCGTGCCGTTGGTGGGCAGATTACCCTGCATGCCTTCGATGCGGGCAAACTGGCTGAAGGGATGCCCATCCGCTATCTGGGCATTGATATCGGGCAGATCCAGAAGCTGACGCTGATTACCTCACGTAATGAAGTGCAGGCTACAGCGGTACTCTACCCGGAATATGTCCAGACCTTTGCCCGCACGGGTTCGCGTTTCTCCGTGGTGACACCGAAAATCTCAGCGGCAGGGGTTGAGCACCTCGACACCATTTTGCAGCCGTACATTAACGTCGAACCCGGCCAGGGCAATGCCCGTCGTGATTTTGAACTGCAGGAAGCCACCATTACCGACTCGCGCTATCTTGATGGCCTGAGCATCGTAGTGGAAGTACCGGAAGCGGGCTCGCTAAACATCGGCACACCGGTTCTGTTCCGCGGTATTGAAGTGGGTACAGTAACTGGCCTGACGCTGGGAACATTGTCCGACCGCGTCATGGTGGCACTGCGCATCAGCGAGCGTTATCAGCATCTGGTACGTAATAACTCCGTGTTCTGGCTGGCATCCGGATATTCACTGGACTTTGGTCTGACCGGTGGAGTAGTGAAAACCGGGACATTCAACCAGTTCATTCGCGGCGGTATCGCCTTCGCCACGCCACCGGGTACACCTCTGGCACCGAAGGCGCAGCCTGACAAACACTTCCTGCTGCTCGAAAGCGAACCAAAAGAGTGGCGTGAATGGGGCACTGCGCTGCCGCGTTAATCTCAGGGCTCCGGTGTCAACGCACCGGAGCCTTTATGTTACACTGCGCACCTGAATGTTTCCCTGTGGTGTGCCCGTGGCTCAAAATTCTGTATTTCTTCCTGAACAATTCCTGGCGCAAATGCGCGAGGCGCTTCCTTCTCACCTCTCATTAGACGACTTTATCGCCGCCTGCCAGCGTCCGTTACGCCGTAGCATTCGCGTCAACACCCTGAAGATTAGCGTCGACGCATTTCTTGAGCTGGTTTCACCTTACAACTGGCAACTCACGCCGGTACCGTGGTGTGAAGAGGGTTTCTGGATCGAACGTGATGACGAAGAAGCCCTGCCGCTGGGAAGTACCGCTGAGCATCTGAGTGGTCTGTTTTATATTCAGGAAGCCAGTTCCATGTTGCCGGTTGCCGCACTTTTTGCGGATGACAACGCGCCAGAGCGGGTGATGGATGTCGCAGCAGCACCAGGGTCTAAAACCACGCAGATTGCCGCACGCATGGGCAACCGCGGTGCCATTCTCGCCAATGAATTTTCCGCCAGCCGCGTTAAAGTGCTGCACGCCAATATCAGCCGCTGTGGTATTCATAATGTGGCGCTGACGCACTTCGACGGTCGGGTGTTCGGTGCCGCATTACCAGAATCGTTTGATGCCATCCTGCTGGATGCACCGTGTTCTGGAGAAGGCGTCGTGCGTAAAGATCCCGATGCGTTAAAAAACTGGTCAGTGGAAAGCAACCTTGAGATCGCAGCCACACAGCGTGAACTGATCGATAGCGCGTTTCACGCCTTGCGCCCAGGTGGCACACTGGTTTACTCCACCTGTACGTTAAACCGCGATGAGAATGAAGACGTCTGTCTGTGGCTGAAAGCACAGTATCCGGACGCCGTCGAGTTCCTGCCGCTGGATGGCCTGTTTGTTTCGGCAAAAGAGGCCGTTACCCCCGAAGGGTTCCTGCACGTTTTTCCGCAGATCTATGATTGCGAAGGTTTCTTTGTGGCACGACTGCGTAAAACCCTCGCCGTTCCCCCCCTGCCCGCACCTGGCTTTAAGGTGGGAAAATTCCCCTTCACGCCGTTAAAAGGCCGTGAAGCAGAGCAGGTAAAAATTGCAGCCAACAAGGCCGGGCTGGTCTGGGATGAAAGCCTTCATCTCTGGTTACGTGATAAAGAGATCTGGCTTTTCCCGGCGAATATCGAACCACTGATTGGGAAAGTCCGTTTTTCCCGCATCGGGATCCGTCTGGCGGAAATCCATAACAAAGGCTACCGCTGGCAGCATGAGGCGGTCATTGCCCTTGCCGGAAGTGAAAATACCTTTGCCCTGACGCATCAGGAAGCCGAAGAGTGGTACCGTGGCCGCGACGTTTACCCTGAAAACACCCCATCGCAGGATGAAGTGGTGGTGACTTATCAGGGCTATCCGCTTGGGTTGGCGAAAAAGGTGGGATCGCGGCTGAAAAACAGCTACCCGCGTGAACTGGTACGCGACGGTCGCCTGTTTACCGGTAACGAACGCACAGCCTAAAAAAGCGCACTTTTTTACTGGCGATTTTGCTCTCCTTGTCTACGATAAAAAATGGATGCCCGCACTGGTCATACCAGATTTTTAGTACAAACCCCGGAGAGCATTATGACGAAAACCAGCGTGCGTATTGGCGCTTTTGAAATCGACGATGCAGAATTGCGCGGCGAAACACAGAGCGATCGAACGTTAAGTATTCCCTGCAAGTCCGACCCGGATTTATGTATGCAGCTTGATGCCTGGGACGCAGACACCAGCATCCCGGCTATTCTTGATGGCGAACACTCTGTCCTTTATCGTGAGCATTACGATCGTAGTACCGATGCCTGGGTCATGCGCCTTGCCTGACCTAAAGAGAACCCGCCCGAAGGCGGGTTATTTATTTCCTACTGCAGTTGCGCCAGCGTAAAGTAACCTCCGAAGACGGCCCCGGTATCGATGTAGTGCAGGTTGTTAAAATCATACCGCTTATCAACAGGCGTATGCCCGAACCAAAAATGATCCGCGCCGCTAATCCCCTGCCCTTTCCCTGCCATAAAGCCCATTAACCGGTTTCGATCCCACAGCACGCGCTGTGCGTTCACGGGTTTACCCCACTGATACTCTGCTGCGGGGTAGTCGGCATGCGCGATCACATTCAGACCATTCTTGCAGGTTATTTCGATAATGTGCGGTAAATTCCGGCTAGCCTCGAGTAACGTCAGTGCCTGTTTTTGTTGTTCGCACTCAAGCCGTGCAAACCACATTCCGCCATTGATTGTCCAGAGCGCAAAATCGTTATTATCCAGACTGTCGAGCGCCATTTGTTCATGGTTACCCCGAACCGCACGAAACCACTTTTCATGCATGAGTTGCAGGCATTTAACACTATCTGGCCCGCGATCAATCAAATCTCCTACCGAGATAAGTAAATCCTCATAAGGATTAAAATGACGACGTTTCAGTTCATCCATAAGCCACTGATAGCAACCATGTATATCGCTCACAACCCAGACGTGACGCCACTTTTCACCATCGATTCGCTGATACATAAGCCCTCCTGTAAAGGAGTATAGTTGCAACAGAAAACAACCAACGGGCAACGATGTTACTGCGCTTTTCACAAAGTTAAACAGACAGTAAACTAGGGATAAATAAATAGTTCACCAGTATTAATAGACTTTTGCATGCCCCCTAAAATGTGCAATGCATAAACTTTGAGGTTTTCACGTGTCAAATTCGCGCCTGCAAAACGATGCACCACATTCGCATCACACAAATATCATTTCTGAACTGGTGAAAGGTAAACTCGTCCCAGGCCCAATCTGGCAAAAACGCGAGTATCGTCTGAAATTCCTGTTACGTTCGCTTCTTTTCTGGTCTTCGACACACCGTATGCTGGACGCATTGTCCCGCCGCAATGATTTTGACCAGCTGCTGGCCTCGCAAATCACCCTGCCGAGTAAAACCCACCGTCAGTATCTGATGCGTGGCATGAACGCCAACGATCGTGCAAATGCCATCATTAACCACTACCAGTGGATTGATTCCCTGAAAGACGCCGATCTGGTTAAGGCGTTAACGGGCCCGCAAGAGCAGTCCATTGTTGAGTTTCATGCCAAAGATGGCGTCTGTTATAACGTCAACGCCATGAACGCCAGCAAAGCCGAGCGCGAAGGTGAATGTACGCTGTGGTTGCGCGATAGCGAGAATACCCTGCTTGCGAGCCTGACGTTTTGCGTTGCGCGCGAGAATGGTCAGCCCGTGCTGGTGATTGGCGGCCTGCAAGGCCCACGCCGTAGCGTGTCCCGTGATGTCATTAAGCAAGCGACCCGCGCCTGTCATGGCCTGTTCCCCAAGCGTGTGTTGATGGAAGTTCTGTTCCAGCTGGCGACGCTTTCAGGCATCAAAGCGATTTATGCGGTCAGCGATGAAGGGCACATCTTCCGCGCGCTGCGTTATCGTCTGAGTAAAGGTCGCCATTTTCACGCCAGCTACGATGAGTTCTGGGAGTCCATCGACGGCCAAAAACGTTCTACTTTCCGCTGGCAGCTGCCATTACAAATGGAACGCAAATCCCTCGAAGAGATTGCCAGTAAAAAACGAGCTGAATATCGCCGCCGCTTCGAGTTGCTTGATGAGATTGAGGCGGCAATTAAAACGCGCTTTTAAGCGACGTATAAAAAAGCCTCGCATTTGCGAGGCCCCAGACCAGAAAAAATGACCGGAAAAGACCTGAACAGCAGAAAAAAAGAATTTGTGACGATCTGATTTTTTGCGTGTAAATGGGTTGGGATTGTTAAAAATGGTGTGGTATAACGGAAAAACGCCGAATATAAAAGTTCGGACGATTTTAGGGCATTTTCGGTCGGAGCACCGTAAGTGACTGAAATTAAAAGCAGATAAAAAGAGACCGAATACGATTCCTGTATTCGGTCCAGGGAAATGGCTCTTGGGAGAGAGCCGTGCGCTAAAAGTTGGCATTAATGCAGGCTAAAATCGCCTTGCCTTTTAAGAATAGATGACGACGCCAGGTTTTCCAGTCCACAGTTAAAGCGGCCTGAAAAAAAGCGTCAGAGCATCATTAAATGTGAAAAACCGCAGTGCTTTCGCAAGCATCTGCGGTTTTTTATTGGAAACCAGAACGCTAGCAGAGCTTATCGGCACGCTCGATAAACGGTACCAGGCTCATCTTCTGCCCCGGTTTCGCCGGGTCATCAATCTGGATCACGCTTATCGGCTGCCCGCTGCTCTTACCGCTGGCCACCTGCTGCTCAGCGATATCGTTTAACGGGTATTGCACCAGCGTGCTTGGGTTGATCGCATACAACGCATGCCCTGGACGACAGGTCAGCATGACCTCTTCACGATCGAAAGCCCATTTGTCCTTACCCACTTCAAAACGGCTGACGGTAATAACCTGCGGTGCCGCCAGGGCACTCCCCGCGCAGGCCAGCAATAAGAGAGAAAGTACTGTCTTTTTCATATGATATTTAACCTTGTCAAAAGGGTTCCCAGGTCGCAAACAGACTGACCGTTGCCAGAACCAGCGCACCCAGCACCACCTCTGCCTGTGTCATTCTGATAAAAAGCTGTTGTTCTCGCCCGGTTTCAGGACGAAATCGTGGCACCAGAAAATACCGATTCATCAGCGCAATTACCACCATCAATGCCACCAGCGCACATTTGAACAACAGAAGCTGTACGTAGCCCGTATGCCAGGGGACATTGACACCCAGAATAAAGAGCGCATTGATAATGCCAGAGAGCACCACTCCTGCGACGGCGTAATGCCCAACACGAGAGAAGCGCATCATGGTGTAGATTGCGGCGGTCTGCCAGCGCCCTTTCGCCAGGCGCATGCAAAACAACAGCGGCAATAATCCGCCCAGCCAGGTGGCTGCACATAGCAGGTGAATCGCGTGGTTGAGACGCTGTAATGTCCCCGACGCACCTTCATGCATCGCTGCGTGCCCTACGCCCGCCAGCAGGACAAACTGCCCCATCGCGAGCAACAGCAATCGCGCCCCTTTTTGCGGGGCCAGCCATGCCGCACCGGCCGTGACCATCGCCAGAATTATCTGCCACAGCCAGATACTGCCAAACCGCGTCGTGGCGACGACATGCCAGGTATCAGGGCGCAGCACATCCTCCCAGCCATTGCCCATCAACCCGCCCTGAAGGCCATACATCAGGACCGCGGTAGCCAGGCTAACGAGCGCCGCGGTTTTTTGCTGCAACTGAAAGCGTCGTGTCATCAGGCGATGCAGTGAAAACGGAGCAAGCCAGGTGCTGTATAGCGCATTACCAAAAATCAGCATCAGCGCGCCAAAGTGGATAAAGCGCAACGCCACATCAATCGGTAGCAACATACTATTTCACGCTAAAGTGGTAGCTGCCTTTGGTTTTGTGGCCGTCCACAGAGACCACATGCCAGTCAACCTGATAAGTCCCTGCACTCAGTGTTTGTTCCAGTGGAACAATAAGCTGAGCCTTGTCCTTTTCATTACGCTTAACCGCACCGGTTTTGATAGCCTGCTGTTGTGCATCGGTTACTACCACACCGCTAAACCCCGGTTCAATGCCCTCGGAGAAATTCAGCGTAAGAACCTGCGGAGCCGCCACCTGGGTATCTGCTGCCGGTGATTGTTGTTTAAGGTGAGCATGCGCCAGCACAGAGGGCGTCATTGCTGAAGAGAGCAGAAAAGCCAGTGCGCAAACCGCGCGGGAAGTGGATAAGCTCATCGCAATTATTCCTTTTTGTTATGCCTGTGTAGTAAAGAATAACTCTGTATAATAAACGAGTCGAGGATCATCCTGCCTGCACTTGTCATCGTCGGGCAATCGCGGTAACGTTGCCGCCGCATAAAAAGGAGAAGGTAATGAAGATCAATCTGGCCGCCCTTCCTCAGGACGAGATGGACAAAGTGAATGTCGATCTCGCTGCCGCTGGCGTTGCATTTAAAGAGCGTTACAACATGCCCATCGTGGCAGAAGTGGTTGAACGTGAGCAACCTGCCCACCTGCGTGACTGGTTTCGCGAACGCTTAATTACGCACCGTCTCGCCTCCGTCAATCTCTCGCGTTTGCCGTACGAACCTAAAGTTAAATAAGCTTAACGAGCCGTTACATTTCCTTACGCTGATTATGGCAGGATAAGAAAACCCTGATTAAATTAGGTGTATTCTTAAATCCCTGCGACTCAGTGTATAAGGAAGTCACGATGTCACGATGGAATATTGCGGCAGCTCAGTATGCCGGGCAGCACCACAGTGTAGATGACCATGTCGAACACCATCTCCGTTTCATTGAAGAAGCGGCACGGCAGCAATGCGATTTGCTGGTGTTTCCTGAACTCTCGTTAACCGGCCCGGGGACAACGACTTTACCTGCCCCACCCGGCGATCGGCAGCTGGAACCTCTGCTTGCCGCCGCACAGTTCCACCGCATTACCGTCATTGCGGGGATCACACTTGATCTTCAAGGCCAACGCCAGAAAGGGCTCGTCCTTTTTACGCCGTACCACGATGGCATTCTGCGATATCCTCAGGGTAACGGTGCAAGCCTGATCCCCGGCGAGAAACAGCTCACCATCATTGATACACAGTCAGACTCCCCGAATCTTGACCCTCAGGCAACCTTGTTTACCAGCTGTCAGGCCGTGGGGGAAAACCGCTGGCGGCAGTCCATCAGTATGCTGCAGCGCTTTGCACATAAGTATGCCATCGCGGTGTTAATGGCCAATGCCCGTAGCGGTAGCGCACTGTGGGATGAAAAAGGTCAGTTGATCGTGCGTGCGGATAAAGGCGAGCTGTTATTAACCGGCTCTCTGGGCCGACAGGGTTGGCAAGGCGATATCATTCCATTAGGCTAAGCGTTTTATGGTCAGGAGCGATCAATGCTGCGCGTCATCGATACCGAAACTTGCGATCTCCAGGGCGGAATAGTGGAAGTGGCCTCTGTCGACGTTGTTGACGGGAAGATAGTCAACCCTATGAGCCACCTGGTGCGTCCGGACCGTCCAATTAGTCCGCAGGCGATGGCCATCCACCGTATTACGGAGTCTATGGTGGCAGACAAGCCGTGGATTGAAGAGGTCATTCCCCACTATTACGGTAGCCCGTGGTATGTTGCGCATAACGCCAGTTTTGACCGCCGGGTATTGCCGGAAATGCCCGGGGAGTGGATCTGCACCATGAAGCTGGCGCGCCGCCTGTGGCCAGGGATCAAATACAGCAACATGGCGCTGTATAAATCCCGCAAGCTCAGCGTCAGAACGCCGGAAGGGTTACATCACCACCGCGCCCTGTACGACTGCTATATCACCGCCGCGCTGCTGATTGACATCATGAATACATCTGGCTGGACGCCGGATGATATGGCCACGATTACCGGACGTCCCGCATTGTTGACGACCTTTACCTTTGGTAAATACCGCGGCAAAGCGGTTTCCGATATCGCGGATAAAGATCCGGGCTATTTGCGCTGGCTGTACAACAACCTGGACAAAATGAGCCCGGAGCTCCGCTTAACACTGAAGCACTATCTGGGTGACGCCTAACGTTCGGCACGGCCTGGCAGCGTATCCTGCGCCAGGCCAATCAGGAAGGCATACTCCAGCGCAACCCCTTCGTAGGATTTAAACCGCCCCGATTTTCCCCCGTGTCCGGAATCCATATCCGTGCACAATAGCAACAGGTTATCGTCGGTTTTCAGTTCACGGAGTTTTGCTACCCATTTCGCGGGTTCCCAATATTGCACTTGCGAATCATGCAGGCCAGTGGTCACCAGCAAATGCGGGTAGGCTTTCGCCTCTACGTTGTCATAAGGGCTGTACGTTTTCATATAGCGATAATACACATCGTCCTGCGGATTACCCCACTCCTCGAATTCACCCGTCGTTAACGGAATGGATTCATCCAGCATGGTGGTCACCACATCCACAAAAGGAACCTGCGCCACAATGCCTTTGAAGCGTTCAGGACGCTGATTAATGACCGCCCCCATCAGCATCCCACCGGCACTGCCGCCCATACCAAAGCAGAGCGTCGGATCGCCATAACCTTGATCCACCAGCGCATCACAAACATCGAGATAATCATTGAAGGTATTTTTCTTTTTCAGGAACTTACCGTCTTCATACCAGTGGTGACCCAGTTCCCCACCGCCGCGCACATGGGCGATAGCAAAAACAAACCCACGATCGAGCAGGCTCAGCCTGCTGCTGCTGAAGTCCGCGTCCATACTGGAGCCGTAGGATCCGTAGCCGTATACCAGGATCGGATTTTTACCTTTCCGGAAATGTTCCTGCCGGTACACCAGTGACACCGGTACCTCCACTCCATCGCGGGCGATTACCCACAGGTGTTCACTGCGGTATTTCTCCGCGTCGAAACCCGCTACTTCCACCTGTTTAATCACCTGCCGCTGCCCGGTGTCCATATCCAGTTCAAACAATGTGTCTGGCGTGGTCATCGATGAGTAGCCGTAGCGCAGCCGCGATGATTCCGGTTCGGGGTTAAAACCAATCCACGTTACATAGGCCGGATCGTCGAACGCAATCCCCACCACTTCACGCGTTTTGCGGTTAATTTGTCGCAGGCTGGTCAGCCCCCGCTGACGCTCCTCCACCACCAGCCAGTTGGTGAAGAGCGTAAATCCTTCGAGCATCACCTGTTCCCGGGCGGGAATTAAGACCTCCCATTTGTGCTCATCACGTACTTTGGTCTTATAGAGGCCAAAGTTTTTGCCTTCACGGTTAGAACGCAAATAAAAGCTGTGCTGGAAGTGATCCAGGCTGTACTCATGATCTTTGCGACGCGGCAGAAAACAGAGCGGCTGCGCATCGGGCAGTTCGGCATCCAGCAGCAAGACTTCAGAGGTGGTCGCGCTGGCGAGCGAAATGATGACGTAGCGGCGCGACGAGGTTTTATGCAGGCTAACGTAAAACGTATCGTCTTTCTCTTCATACACCAGTTCATCATCAGAGGAAGCCGTGCCCACGGTGTGACGCCATACCTGCCAGGGCAGTAAGGTCAAAGCATGCTTTTTGACGTAATAGACCGTTTCAGAGTCGTTCGCCCAGACAAAATCCGGTGAGACATTCTCCAGCGTTTCTGGATACCAGTTCCCCGTCTCCAGGTTACGGAAACGCAGTCCGTACTGGCGGCGAGAGAGGTAATCTTCCGCCAGCGCCATAATGGCGTTATCAGGTGAGACAGACATGCCACCCAGTGTATAAAACTCGCTGTGGGCCGCGCGCTGGTTAGCGTCAAGCAGGGTTTCCCAGTCATCCCACTCGGCACTTAACACCGGCTGTCGCTGATAGACAGGATATTCATTGCCGGGGTCATAGCGGTGGCGGTAACGGTAGCCATTTTTGGTCCAGGGCGCAGAAATGTCGCGCTGGGGGATGCGTTGCACCATCTCACTCAGCAGTTGATCCTGCAGCGCCTGCTGGCTGGACATGACCTTCCGGCCATACTCATTTTCCTGGTGCAGATAGTCGAGCACATCTGGCTGAGCGCGCGAATCGTCCCGCAGCCAGTAATAGTTATCTATACGTGTATCGCCATGCATGGTGATCGCATAGGGCGTACGTCGGGCTTTCGGTGGCATGTCATGTTTCTTTTGAGTTTCACACCCTATAAGGTTGGCAAAACGCACACATCATGCAAGCGAAACATGGCCTCCACTCGCAGAAAGACGCATTCTCTGGCTGGCTAAATTTCTTACCGGTCTCCCGGCTCCCGGAACAAGACAGACGCAAACGTTTTCGTTTATACTGCGCGCAACTTTTTCAGGGGGATTGTTATGACTCGTTTAGGAACCGCGCTGCGACCTGCAGCGACGCGCGTAATGCTGCTAGGATCGGGAGAACTGGGAAAAGAGGTTGCCATTGAGTGCCAGCGCTTAGGCGTTGAAGTCATCGCGGTTGATCGTTATGCAGATGCCCCTGCGATGCACGTAGCCCACCGCGCTCATGTGATTAACATGCTGGATGGCGACGCCCTGCACGCCCTGATTACCAAAGAAAAACCGGATTTCGTGGTACCGGAAATCGAAGCCATTGCTACCGATATGCTGATTGCCCTTGAGCAGGAAGGTCAACGCGTAGTGCCCTGTGCAAAAGCGGCGAAGCTGACCATGAACCGTGAAGGTATTCGCCGTCTGGCGGCTGAAGAGCTGCAACTCCCCACCTCCAGCTACCGTTTTGCTGGTAACAAAGCCGAATTCCTTCAGGCCGTCAACGAGATTGGCTACCCGTGCATCATTAAGCCGGTAATGAGCTCCTCCGGTAAAGGGCAAAGCTTTATCCGCAACAGTAGCACGCTGGATAAGGCCTGGGACTATGCGCAACAGGGTGGCCGCGCCGGTGCCGGGCGCGTGATTGTCGAAGGTGTGGTTAAGTTTGATTTCGAAATCACCCTGCTCACCGTCAGCGCCGTGGATGGCGTTCATTTCTGCGACCCGATTGGTCACCGTCAGGAAGATGGCGATTATCGTGAATCCTGGCAGCCGCAGCAGATGAGCCCTCTGGCCCTGGAACGTGCGCAGGAAATAGCCCGTAAGACGGTGCTGGCGCTGGGCGGTTACGGCCTGTTCGGTGTGGAGCTGTTTGTCTGCGGTGATGAGGTCATTTTCAGTGAAGTCTCCCCTCGCCCGCACGATACTGGCATGGTGACCCTGATCTCACAGGATCTCTCTGAGTTCGCCCTGCATGTGCGTGCCTTCCTCGGCCTGCCTGTCGGTGGTATTCGTCAGTACGGCCCGGCGGCATCGGCGGTGATCCTGCCGCAGTTGACCAGCCAGAACGTCACCTTCGATAACGTTGAAGGTGCCGTCGGCGCAGGTTTGCAGGTCAGGTTGTTCGGTAAACCGGAAATCGACGGTTCACGTCGTCTTGGCGTGGCGTTAGCGACGGGTGAGAATATAGATGATGCCGTGGCAAGAGCCAAAACGGCCGCCGCGAATGTCAACGTAGCAGGATAAAAAAACGGGCCAGAAGGCCCGTTTTTCATTCGACTACACGCTTACTGCTTAGCACCTTCAACTGCTTCACGAGCCAGTTTCGTAATGCGATCCCAGTCACCGGCTTCCAGCGCGTCAGCCGGAACCAGCCATGAACCACCGATGCACAGCACGCTTTTCAGCGCCAGGTAGTCACGGTAGTTCGCCGGAGAGATACCGCCGGTTGGGCAGAAACGAACCTGAGAGAATGGACCGGCAATGGCCTGCAGCGCTTTGGTGCCGCCGTTCGCTTCTGCCGGGAAGAATTTGAACTCTTTCAGACCGTAGTCCATGCCCAGCATCAGTTCAGACACGGTGCTGATACCAGGGATCAGCGGAATAGAACCTTCGGTTGCGGCTTTCAGCAGAGGCTCCGTCAGACCCGGGCTGATCGCGAACTGTGCGCCTGCTTCGGTCACTTCAGCCAGCTGCTGCGCGTTCAGAACAGTCCCCGCACCGATGATCGCGTCCGGTACTTCTTTGGCGATAGCGCGGATAGCGTCCATCGCACAGGCGGTACGCAGAGTCACTTCCAGAACGCGAACCCCACCTGCAACCAGCGCTTTCGCCATCGGTACAGCGTGCTCCAGTTTATTTACCACAATAACCGGCACGACAGGGCCAGTGGTCAGGATTGCTTCTGCACTTGTTTTCCAGTTTTTCATCAGAGTTTTCTCTCGCCAGATCGATAAAATCAAGTCGTCTTAAAACGTAATACAGGTTGCGCCCTGCTCCGCGCCGGAGAGTTTCTCACGCAGCGCACTAAACATTTCGCGTCCGGTACCCACACGCGACGCGCTAAGGTCAGGAATATGTGGCTTACGTGCTGCCAGCTCTGCTTCATCCACCAGCAGGGTTAACTCGCCTGTCTGACCGTTGACGCGGATCATGTCGCCATCGCGAACTTTCGCCAGCAGGCCGCCGTCGTAAGCTTCAGGGGTCACGTGGATCGCTGAAGGCACTTTACCTGATGCCCCAGAAAGGCGTCCATCGGTCACCAACGCAATTTTGAAACAGCGGTCCAATAATACACCAAGTGGCGGCATAAGTTTATGCAATTCTGGCATCCCGTTGGCTTTTGGCCCCTGGTGGCGCACCACCACCACGCAATCTTTGTCGAGCAGGCCAGCGTCAAAGGCTGGTAACACGTCGTGCTGGCTTTCAAACACCACCGCCGGCGCTTCGATAATCTGATTCTCTTCCGGTACGGCAGACGTTTTCATTACTGCACGACCCAGGTTACCGCTCAGCACTTTGGTACCACCGTGGTGAGAGAACGGTTTGTCGATGGTGGCGATAACCTGCGCATCGAGGGACGCGCTCGCGCCTTCACGCCAGTCCAGCTCGCCGTTGTTCAGCCACGGCTCCAGGGTGTAGCGCTGCAGACCAAAGCCCGCCACAGTGTTCACATCTTCATGCAGCAGACCGCCTTTGAGCAGTTCACACATCAGAACCGGCACGCCACCGGCTGCCTGGAAGTGGTTAATGTCCGCCGGGCCATTCGGGTACAGACGCGCCATCAGCGGTACAACAGCAGAAATATCGGAGAAATCGTCCCAGTTGATCAGGATGCCCGCCGCGCGTGCCATCGCTACCAGGTGCATGGTGTGGTTGGTTGAACCACCGGTTGCCAGCAGCGCGACAATTCCGTTAACAACGACTTTTTCGTCGATCATTTTACCCAGAGGCAGCCACTCGCTGCCGTTACCGGTCAAACGCGTCACCTGGCGGGCAGCGGCTTCAGTCAGCGCCTGACGCAGCGGAGCATCCGGCTGGATAAAGGACGAACCTGGCAGCTGCATCCCCATAAACTCCACCACCATCTGGTTGGTGTTGGCCGTACCGTAGAAGGTGCAGGTCCCCGGCGCGTGGTAAGAGGCGGCTTCCGCTTCCAGCAGCGCCTGACGGTCTGCTTTGCCTTCAGCATACAGCTGTCGAATACGTACTTTTTCTTTGTTTGGCAGGCCGCTGCTCATTGGACCTGACGGCACAAAAATTGCGGGCAGATGACCAAACGACAGTGCCGCCATCGCCAGCCCCGGGACTATCTTGTCACACACGCCCAGGTACAGCGCACCATCGAACATGTTGTGAGACAAGCCAACCGCCGCAGACATCGCAATCACTTCGCGGCTCAGCAGAGACAGCTCCATTCCGTCCTGACCCTGGGTTACACCGTCGCACATCGCTGGCACACCACCAGCGACCTGACCGACTGCATTCACGCTGTGCAGCGCTTTACGGATGATATCCGGGTAAACCTCATACGGCTGGTGCGCGGAAAGCATATCGTTATAGGAGGTAATAATGGCGATATTGTTACGCAGCATGCTTTTCAGCGAGGCTTTATCATCGGGTTGGCAGGCGGCAAAGCCGTGGGCCAGGTTACCGCAGGCCAGCTGAGAGCGGTGGACAGTGTTACTCTTTGCCTGTTCAATCCGGGCGAGGTAGGCCGAGCGCGTCTCTTTTGAGCGCTCGATAATGCGTTTTGTTACGCGTAACAATACAGGATTCATAAAAGCTCCTCTAATTTATCTGTCCGTGCTCGGGAGTTTACAAAGTTGCTGGCAGTTGTTAACAACGCTGAAACGCTTGCTGTCCGGAGCCCAGGGGCAAAATCACTTCCGGCAGTGTAATAAAAAAAGCTCCGCGGGTGAATCCACGCGGAGCTTAAAAGATTAAAAATTATGCGACTAACTGTGCCAGATCATGTTACCGGTAAAATAACACCTCTGGGTTAGTGGATAATCTTACTCAAACTCGTTCCATGAGCGACCATCACGGGTGATCATCGCAACCGATGCGACCGGCCCCCAGGTCCCCGCCTGATACGGTTTTGGCACATCCTGATCGGCAGCCCAGGCTTCGGTGATGGAGTCGACCCATTTCCACGCCTCTTCCACTTCATCGCGACGCACGAACAGCGCCTGGATACCACGCATGGTTTCCAGCAGCAGACGCTCGTAAGCATCAGCCAGGTGCGTCTGGTTGAAGGTTTCGGAATAACTCAGATCCAGCTTGGTGGTCTGCAGGTTGTGCTTGTGATCCAGGCCTGGGACTTTGTTCAGGATCTGAATATCCACACCTTCGTCCGGCTGCAGACGGATGGTCAGTTTGTTCTGCGGCAGTTCCTGCCAGGACTCTTTGAACAGGTTCAGTTCCGGGTTTTTGAAGTACACAACCACTTCAGAGCATTTGGCTGGCAGACGTTTACCGGTACGCAGATAGAACGGAACACCCGCCCAGCGCCAGTCGTCGATATCCACACGGATCGCCACAAACGTCTCTGTGTTGCTGGATTTGTTCGCACCCTCTTCTTCCAGATAGCCCGGTACTTTTTTACCCTGTGCAAACCCGGCGGTGTACTGACCGCGAACGGTTTTCTCACGTACATTTGAACGGTCAATGCGGCGCAGTGATTTCAGGACTTTCACTTTGGCATCGCGGATGCTGTCAGCCGTCAGATCGGATGGCGGAGACATCGCAATCATGCACAGGATTTGCAGCAGGTGGTTCTGGATCATGTCGCGCATCTGACCGGCCTGGTCAAAGTAACCCCAGCGACCTTCAATGCCCACCTCTTCGGCCACGGTAATTTCCACATGGTCGATAGTGCGGTTATCCCAGTTGTTTACAAACAGGGAGTTAGCAAAACGCAGCGCCAGCAGGTTCAGTACCGTCTCTTTACCCAGGTAATGGTCAATGCGGTACACCTGACACTCTTCGAAGTATTCGCCCACCTGGTCGTTAATTTCGCGTGAGGTCGACAGAGATGTACCCAGCGGTTTTTCCATAACCACGCGTGCTGGTTTGTTATTCAGTTTTGCCTCGCCCAGCCCTTTGCAGATTGCGCCGAAGGTGCTTGGCGGCATGGCGAAATAGTTAATGGTGACACGGTTTTTCTGATCCAGCATTTCACCTAAACGGGTGAACGCGCTGACGTCGTTAACGTCCAGGTTGCAGAAATCAAGACGGCCACTCAGGGTATCCCACAAACTTTCATCAATTTTCTCTTTCATGAAAGTTTCGAGCGCCTCGCGCACCACTTTGGTATAAGCGTCCTTGTCCCAGTCGGCGCGCCCTACACCCAGGATACGGGTATCCGGATGGAGTTGGCCCGCTTTCTCCAGTTGATACAGGGAAGGCAGCAATTTACGGCGTGCAAGATCGCCTTTCGCGCCGAAAATGACCAGGTCACATGCCTGGGCTGTTTGCGTTACCGCCATGTCATTCTCCTCAGTTGGATAACCTGGTGCTTCTGCCAGGTATCGTTGTAATTTTATTACAATGCACTGTACTGCTTTTACGTCATTCCCGAAACCATTAGCGCTTAACGTCACGTGCGATACGGTGATTTTTGACCTGCCAAACGCATGCGGCACGGCAATAACGCGAAAACCGATGATTCTTTGTTCTGTCCGGCCACGGTAAAACCCGACATCGATCAAGTAATGAAAAAAAACAACAACATTTCTTGTCGACTGTTACCCTTTAAGAAACCACAGGGGTAATATCGGCTAAATCGAATCATGATTTCATCAATCAATGAAATCGTTTCCACCCATGAGCGCCTTGTTAACGATGAACATGCTGGAAAAAATCCAGTTTCAACTGGAACACCTTAGCAAATCCGAGCGAAAAGTGGCCGAAGTTATTCTCGCCTCCCCCGCTCAGGCGATTCATTCAAGCATCGCCGCTCTGGCACAGGAATCGGGCGTCAGCGAACCGACGGTAAATCGATTCTGCCGCAGCCTGGAAACGCGCGGTTTCCCTGATTTTAAACTGCATCTGGCCCAAAGTCTGGCAAACGGCACGCCCTATGTTAATCGCAATGTGGATGAAGACGACAGCGTAGATGCATACACGGCGAAAATATTTGAGTCGGCAATGGCCACGCTTGACCACGTCCGCCAGTCGCTGGATATGAGCTCGGTAAATCGCGCGGTCGATTTACTGACGCAGGCCAAGCGTATTGCCTTCTTCGGTCTCGGGTCGTCAGCAGCTGTGGCACATGATGCCATGAACAAGTTCTTCCGCTTTAACGTTCCGGTGATTTATTCCGATGACATTGTGCTGCAACGCATGAGCTGTATGAATTGTAGCGAAGATGATGTTGTGGTGCTTATCTCGCACACGGGTCGTACCAAGAGTCAGGTTGAACTGGCACAGCTGGCGCGTGAAAACGATGCCATGGTGATCGCCCTGACGACGGCGGGCACACCGCTGGCGCGAGAAGCGACGCTCGCCATCACTCTGGATGTGCCTGAAGACACGGACATGTATATGCCGATGGTGTCTCGTCTGGCGCAGCTTACGGTGATTGACGTGCTGGCAACCGGTTTTACCTTACGCCGGGGCACAAAATTCAGAGATAACTTGAAGCGTGTCAAAGAAGCGCTCAAGGAATCGCGTTTTGATAAAGAATTGCTCATAAAGAGTGATGTTCCCTAATAACTAAGATGTAAACGATTTACGGCATTCGGTCCCCTCTCTGTTGCTTTGCAGCAGAAGAAGGCCGATTCAATGTTCACGCAACACCAAAGTTGTTTCAGTCAACGGAGTATTACATGTCCAGAAGGCTTCGCAGAACCAAGATCGTAACCACCTTAGGCCCGGCTACCGATCGCGATAATAACCTTGAAAAAATTATCGCCGCTGGTGCCAACGTGGTGCGTATGAACTTCTCTCACGGTACGCCAGAAGACCATAAATTACGTGCTGATAAAGTGCGCGAAATCGCGGCCAAACTGGGTCGCCATGTTGCTATCCTCGGTGACCTGCAAGGTCCCAAAATTCGCGTATCCACCTTTAAAGAAGGCAAAGTTTTCCTCAATATCGGTGATAAATTCTTGCTGGATGCCAACCTGGGCAAAGGCGAAGGCGATAAAGAGAAAGTCGGTATCGACTATAAAGGTCTGCCGGCTGACGTGGTGCCTGGCGACATCCTGCTGCTCGACGACGGTCGCGTACAGCTGAAAGTGCTGGACGTTCAGGGAATGAAGGTGTTCACCGAAGTGACCGTCGGTGGTCCGCTTTCTAACAACAAAGGGATCAACAAACTCGGCGGTGGCCTCTCTGCAGAAGCGCTGACCGAAAAAGACAAAGCGGATATCGTAACCGCTGCGCTGATTGGGGTTGATTACCTGGCCGTCTCCTTCCCGCGCTGCGGCGAAGATCTGAACTATGCACGCCGTCTGGCTCGCGATGCCGGTTGTGATGCGAAAATCGTGGCCAAAGTTGAACGTGCTGAAGCCGTTTGCGACCAGGACGCAATGGACGACGTGATCCTGGCGTCTGACGTGGTCATGGTTGCCCGTGGTGACCTGGGTGTGGAAATTGGCGACCCGGAACTGGTCGGTATCCAGAAAGCACTGATTCGCCGCGCACGTCAGTTGAACCGCGCCGTGATCACCGCGACCCAGATGATGGAGTCCATGATCACCAACCCAATGCCAACCCGTGCAGAAGTGATGGACGTGGCCAACGCCGTGCTGGACGGTACCGATGCCGTGATGCTGTCCGCAGAAACAGCGGCGGGTCAGTACCCGGCAGAAACCGTCGCCGCAATGGCGCGCGTATGCCTGGGTGCTGAAAAGATCCCAAGCATTAACGTCTCTAAGCACCGTCTGGATGTACAGTTCGACAATGTGGAAGAAGCGATTGCGATGTCCGCCATGTATGCGGCTAACCACCTGAAAGGCGTTACGGCGATCATCACCATGACCGAATCTGGCCGTACCGCGCTGATGACTTCCCGTATCAGCTCCGGCCTGCCAATCTTCGCCATGTCCCGCCACGAGCGCACCCTGAACCTGACAGCGCTGTATCGCGGCGTCACGCCAGTTCACTTCGACAGTGCCTGTGACGGTGTTGCGGCGGCGACTGATGCGGTTAACCTGCTGCGTGATAAGGGCTATCTGGTATCCGGTGATATTGTCATCGTGACGCAAGGCGACGTGATGAGCACCATCGGTTCGACTAACACCACACGCGTTATGACAGTCGAGTAATCAAGGCTGGATATGCGCTCCCCTCTCCCTTTCAGGGAGAGGGGATATTTTTTATTTACCCGGGAAAAGCTCTCTACGTTTGTACGGCTCTTTTTCGCCCGGTTTACGCGTTTTGAGCAGCTTCAGTATCCACGTGTATTGCTCTGCATGTGGCCCCACCAGAAGCTCCACCTCTTCGTTCATGCGCCGCGCAATGGTGTTATCGTCGGCAGTCAGCAAGTCATCCATCGGTGGACGCACTTCAATGCTCAGACGATGCGTTTTGCCATCATAAACAGGGAACAGCGGAACAACTCTGGCACGGCAGACTTTCATCAAGCGGCCAATCGCAGGCAGTGTCGCCTTGTAGGTCGCAAAGAAATCGACAAACTCACTGTGCTCAGCACCGTGATCCTGATCCGGCAAATAGTAGCCCCAGTATCCCTGACGCACGGACTGAATAAACGGCTTGATTCCATCGTTACGCGCATGCAGGCGACCACCAAAGCGGCGACGCACGGTATTCCAGACGTAATCAAAGATCTTATTCCCCTGATTATGGAACATCGCCGCCATTTTCTGACCTTGCGATGCCATCAGCATGGCGGGAATATCCACACCCCAGCCATGAGGAACGAGAAAAATCACCTTCTCATCATTGCGACGCATCTCGTCGATGATTTCCAGCCCTTTCCAGTCCACACGATTGAGGATTTTCTCTGGCCCTTTCAGTGCCAGCTCTGCCATCATCGCCATTGCCTGCGGGGCAGTGGTATACATGGCATCAATAATCGCTTCGCGCTCGGCGTCGCTCTTTTCAGGGAAACAGTAATAGAGGTTGATCTGTGCGCGGCGGCGGGCGCTTTTACCCATCCGTCCGGCAAGACGGCCTACCTTTCCCAGCAGAGGATCACGCACGGATGCTGGCAGTAACGCGATACCGGCGAAGGCATATACGCCAAGCCAGGCTCCCCAGTTGCGCGGGTGACGAAACGACGGCTCAAACTCAGGAATATACTCAATGTTATTTTTTTTTGTTTCCATGCTGATTCCAGGGAAGGTAATGCGAAAAAAACGAATAATGCGAATAGTGTAGCGAGGCTGAGGCTCAGGCACAAAAGAAAAAGCCGGTGCGCACTGGCACCGGCTTTATGCTGAACAGCGTTTAGTCAAAACGCAGTTGCGGTATCACCTCTTTCACCTGAGCCAGGTAATCATTACGATCTTTACCCGTCAGGCCTTCGGTGCGCGGCAGCTTCGCCGTCAGCGGATTCACCGCCTGCTGGTTAATCCACACTTCATAGTGCAGATGCGGACCCGTAGAGCGTCCGGTATTACCCGAGAGCGCAATACGATCGCCGCGCTTCACTTTCTGCCCCGGCTGCACCAGCATTTTACGCAGGTGCATATAACGGGTGGTGTAGGTACGTCCATGACGAACCGCCACGTAATACCCTGCAGCCCCGCTGCGTTTAGCCATGACCACTTCGCCATCACCCACCGCCAGCACTGGCGTACCCTGCGGCATCGCGAAATCGACACCACGATGTGGTGCAACACGTCCGGTGACCGGGTTCAGACGACGCGGGTTGAAGTTGGAAGAGACGCGGAACTGTTTAGCCGTCGGGAAGCGCAGGAAGCCTTTCGCCAGCCCGGTACCGTTACGGTCATAAAACTTACCGTCTTCGGCGCGAATGGCGTAGTAATCTTTACCTTCGGAACGCAGGCGAACACCCACCAGCTGACTTTGCTCGCGTTTGCCATCCAGCATTTCACGGGACATCAGCACAGAGAACTCATCGCCTTTTTTCAGTTTACGGAAATCCATTTGCCACTGCATGGCCCTGATAACCGCGCTGATTTCAGCGCTGGTCAACCCGGCATCACGTGCGCTGGAGACAAAACTCGCTCCAACGGTGCCTTTCAGCACGCTGTTCACCCAGTCGCCCTGCTGCATTTCGCTGTCCATCTTGAAACCGTTTGCAGTACGCTCATAGGTGCGGGTTTCACGACGCGACACTTCCCACGTCAGGCTCTGTAAATCGCCCTCCGCGCTCAATGTCCAGGAGAGTTGCTGACCAATTTTAAGGTTGCGTAATGCTTTATCCGCGGCTGCCAGCTGGCTGATATCCCCCATTTCAATGCCGTACTGGTTCAGAACGCTGCTCAGCGTATCGCCCGTCGAGACGACATATTCATGGGTACCTGAGTCATTTTCGGTTTTATCATCCAGCTCATCCTGAGGGATGGCTTCATCTTCCTGAGCCGTCTGGTCGATGGGTTCGCTGGCCTCTGGCAGTAAAGAACGGATCTCGCTCTTTTCAAGCTCAATGGTTTTGATGATAGGGGCAGAACTTGGGTGGTACACATAGGGCCGCCAGACGGCGACCGCTAAGGTGAGAACAGTAAGCGACCCCAGCATAACGCGATGGGGTCGGGGCAAATTGTTAAATGCCAGAGCGACAGAGCGGGCTATCTGTTGCACGTATTCACTTCCTCGTTAATCTCCTTTCAGGCAGCTCGCATACTGGTTCGCCAGTTGGCTGAGGAACTGCGAATAGCTCGCTTTGCTCAACTGGATATTCGTTCCTAGCGGGTCAAGGGTTCCCATGCGCACGGATGTTCCCCTGGCCACGGCTTCTACGACCGCTGGCCTGAACTGTGGCTCAGCAAAAACGCAAGTCGCTTTTTGCTCAACCAACTGTGTTCTGATTTCATGTAAACGCTGCGCACCGGGCTGAATTTCAGGGTTGACGGTAAAGTGACCAAGTGGGGTCAGGCCGTAGTGTTTTTCGTAATAGCCATAGGCGTCATGAAAAACGAAATACCCTTTTCCTTTCAACGGTGCGAGCTCGTTACCCACCTGCTTATCGGTTGCGGCTAATTGAGCCTCAAAATCCTTCAGGTTGGCGTCTAGTTTGGCTCGACTTTGCGGCATAAGTTCCACTAATTTGTCATGGATTGCAACCGCTGAAAGCCGCGCTATCTCTGGGGAAAGCCAAAGATGCATGTTGTACTCGCCGTGATGGTGATCTCCATCACCTTTTTCACTGCTGGCATGCGCGTGGTCGTGTTCGCCACCGTCGTCATCAGCCCCTTTCATGAGCAGCGGTTTCACACCTGACAGTTCGGCAATAGTGACCTGTTTCTGTTCAGGAACCTGTTTTGCCGATTTCTGCATAAACGCTTCCATTTCCGGCCCAATCCAGACAACTAAGTCCGCGTTTTGTAAGCGTTTTACATCCGACGGCCGCAAGGAATAGTCATGTTCGGAGGCACCATCAGGCAGCAAAACCTGAGTCTCTGTCACCCCGTCTGCAATGGCCGAAGCAATGAATCCGAGCGGTTTAAGCGAAGCGACAACGGCGGCGTTACCATCTTGTGCTGTTGTACCCCAAAGAGCAGCGGATAATGCTGCGAAAAGAAGCGTATTTTTATGTAACATAATGCGACTAATCATCGTAATGAATGCGTGGAATGTGATATTATAACATTCGTTGACTTCTGCAAGCTTAAATTGACATGACGACTTTGGTTTCTCTCGAAAATATTTCGGTCTCATTCGGTCAGCGCCGCGTCCTTTCTGACGTGTCACTGGATCTGAAACCCGGCAAAATTCTGACGCTGCTCGGCCCTAATGGTGCAGGTAAATCCACGCTCGTTCGCGTAGTGCTTGGCCTGGTAAGACCTGACGAAGGCGTGATCACGCGCGAAGAAAAATTGCGTATCGGCTATGTGCCGCAAAAATTACACCTGGACGCCACGCTGCCGTTGACGGTCAGCCGCTTCCTGCGTCTTCGCCCTGGTACACATAAAGCCGACATTCTCCCGGCGCTGAAACGTGTCCAGGCGGGTCATCTTGTCGACGCCCCGTTGCAGAAACTCTCTGGTGGTGAAACCCAGCGCGTTTTACTTGCCCGTGCGCTGCTGAGCAGCCCACAGTTGCTGGTGCTGGATGAACCGACGCAGGGTGTGGATGTGAATGGTCAGGTTGCACTTTATGATTTAATCGACCAGCTGCGCCGCGAGCTTAACTGCGCGGTACTGATGGTTTCCCACGACCTGCATCTGGTGATGGCAAAAACCGACGAAGTGCTGTGTCTGAACCATCATATCTGCTGTTCCGGCACGCCGGACGTGGTGTCGACGCACCCGGAGTTTATCTCTATGTTTGGCCCCCGCGGTGCTGAACAGCTGGGAATTTATCGCCATCATCATAATCACCGCCACGATTTACAGGGACGAATTGTCCTGCGCCGGGGGAATGGACACTCATGATTGAACTGTTACTGCCCGGCTGGCTGGCCGGGATTATGCTTGCCTGCGCCGCGGGCCCGCTTGGCTCGTTTGTGGTGTGGCGCAGAATGTCCTATTTCGGCGATACCCTGGCGCATGCCTCTCTGCTCGGGGTTGCCTTTGGCCTGTTACTGGACATCAATCCGTTCTATGCGGTGATTGTGGTCACGCTGCTGCTGGCTGCCGGTCTGGTCTGGCTGGAAAAGCGCCCTCACCTCGCCATTGATACGCTGCTTGGCATTATGGCGCATAGCGCCCTGTCGCTGGGGCTGGTCGTGGTGAGTCTGATGTCCAATATCCGCGTTGACCTGATGGCCTACCTGTTTGGTGACCTGCTGGCCGTGACGCCGGAAGACCTGATTTCTATCGCCATCGGGGTTGTGGTGGTGCTGTGCATTTTGCTGTGGCAGTGGCGTAACCTGCTGGCAATGACCGTGAGCCCGGATCTGGCGTTTGTCGACGGCGTGAAACTGCAGCGCGTGAAGCTGCTACTGATGCTGGTAACTGCGTTGACCATCGGGGTAGCAATGAAATTTGTCGGTGCGCTGATTATCACCTCACTGCTGATCATTCCGGCGGCCACAGCACGTCGTTTTGCCCGTACGCCGGAGCAAATGGCGGGTGTAGCGGTTATCGTGGGGATGATTGCGGTAACAGGCGGGCTGACTTTCTCGGCATTTTATGACACACCGGCAGGCCCGTCAGTAGTGCTGTGCGCGGCGCTGCTGTTTATTTTCAGTATGATGAAGAAAACAGCAAGTTAAGACCGAGGGCGCTGATGCCCTCACCCTGGCCCTCTCCCACAGGGAGAGGGAACACAGCATTACGGCATCTCCGGTGGGGTGATCCCGAAATGATTCCACGCTCGTACCGTTGCCATACGTCCACGCGGCGTACGCTGTAAGAAGCCCTGCTGGATCAGATACGGCTCCAGTACGTCCTCAATTGTTTCACGCTCTTCACCAATTGCCGCCGCCAGATTGTCCAGCCCGACAGGGCCGCCAAAGAACTTGTCCAGTACCGCCAGCAGCAGCTTACGATCCATATAGTCGAAGCCTTCAGCATCCACATTCAGCATGTCCAGTGCCTGTGCGGCAATCTCAGCGGAAATCGAGCCATCGTGCTTCACTTCAGCAAAGTCACGCACGCGGCGCAGCAAGCGGTTAGCAATACGCGGTGTACCGCGAGAGCGTTTCGCCACTTCGAACGCCCCTTCTTCGCTCATCTCCAGCCCCATATAGCGGGCACTACGGCCAACGATATGCTGAAGGTCAGGAACCTGATAAAACTCCAGGCGCTGTACAATGCCAAAACGGTCACGCAGTGGCGAGGTTAACGACCCGGCACGCGTCGTCGCACCAATCAGGGTGAACGGCGGCAGGTCGATTTTGATAGAGCGTGCCGCCGGGCCTTCACCAATCATAATATCCAGCTGATAGTCTTCCATCGCCGGATAGAGCACCTCCTCCACCACCGGTGACAGGCGGTGGATCTCATCGATAAACAGTACATCGTGAGGTTCAAGGTTGGTCAGCATCGCCGCCAGGTCACCTGCTTTTTCCAGCACCGGGCCAGACGTGGTACGCAGGTTTACGCCCATTTCATTGGCTACAATATTCGCCAGCGTGGTTTTACCCAGGCCTGGAGGGCCAAAAATCAGCAGGTGATCGAGCGCATCGCCACGCAATTTTGCCGCCTGGATGAAAATTTCCATCTGGGAACGAACCTGTGGCTGGCCGATATACTCATCAAGCAGTTTGGGGCGGATCGCGCGATCCACCACGTCATCTGCCTGAATAGTGCCTGCCGATACCAGGCGGTCTGCTTCAATCATCCTTTACCTCACAATGCAGCGCGCAGCGCTTCACGAATCAGGGTTTCACTGCTGGCATCCGGTTTGGCGATTTTACTCACCATGCGGCTGGCCTCCTGAGGTTTATAGCCCAGTGCTACCAGCGCAGCAACCGCTTCCTGTTCGGCGTCATCCGATGCTGGCGCACCAGGAGAGGTCAGCACCAGGTCCGCCGCTGGGGTAAACAGATCGCCGTGGAGACCTTTAAAGCGGTCTTTCATCTCGACAATCAGACGCTCGGCGGTTTTCTTACCGATACCCGGCAGCTTAATCAACGCAGCGGGATCTTCGCGCTCAACGGCATTCACAAACTGTTGGGCAGACATCCCGGACAGAATAGCCAGTGCCAGCTTTGGCCCGACGCCATTGGTTTTAATCAGCTCGCGGAACAGCGTACGTTCCTGCTTGTTATTAAAGCCGTACAGCAACTGGGCATCTTCACGCACCACAAACTGGGTAAAGACAATCGCCTCTTTACCCGCGTCCGGCAGCTCATAGAAGCAGGTCATTGGCATATGGACTTCATAGCCCACGCCACCTACTTCCAGCAGCACTAACGGGGGTTGTTTTTCAATGATGATGCCTCTGAGTCTGCCTATCACGTGACGCTCCTGCGTTCTGGAAGAAATTAACTGCCGACGTATACCCTAAATAATTCGAGTTGCAGGACAAAACGCCTTTAGCGTTTTGAACAGCGCTTGCGCTGGCCCCGAAGGGGAGAGGCCATAGGCCGAGTCACGCGGCAAGGGAGTGAATCCCCTGGAGCTTACACCAGTAAGTGACTGGGGTGAGCGAGTGCAGCCAACGCACATGCAGCTTGAATTATGACGGGTATAATAAAAAAAGGCTGGATAAACATCCAGCCTGATTTCTCATTATCGTAACCTGCCTCGCGCCAGATTGAGCCGCGACTCGCTCATTTGCATCGCGTTCTGGCTGACATGACAGTGGGTTATCGCAATGGCCAGCGCATCGGCGGCATCGGCCTGTGGGTTCGCGGGAAGCTTCAGCAAGGTGCGCACCATGTGCTGTACCTGACTTTTCTCCGCGCTACCAATCCCCACCACCGTCTGCTTAACCTGTCGTGCCGCGTATTCAAATACCGGAAGATCCTGGTTCACGGCAGCAACAATGGCCACGCCGCGTGCCTGGCCGAGCTTTAACGCCGAATCGGCGTTTTTCGCCATAAAGACCTGCTCGATGGCGAAATAGTCCGGCTGAAACTGGGTGATAATCTCCGTCACGCCTACATAAATGAGCTTCAGGCGGGACGGTAAATCGTCAACTTTGGTGCGAATACAACCGCTGCCCAGGTAGGTTAACTGGCGTCCAACCTGACGGATGACGCCATAACCGGTGACGCGCGAGCCGGGGTCTATCCCGAGGATAATCGACATCACGCGTCTCCTGTAACGATAAAATTAAGCCACGCCATTACAGCGTAGCCGCAACCTCATCAGAGATTTCACCGTTGTGATACACTTCCTGCACGTCATCGCAATCTTCGAGCATGTCGATCAGACGCAGCAGTTTCGGTGCTGTTTCAGCATCCATATCCGCTTTGGTTGACGGGATCATAGACACTTCAGCGTTGTCCGCTTTCAGGCCAGCCGCTTCCAGGGCGTCACGCACTGCACCCATCTCTTCCCACGCGGTGTACACGTCGATAGCACCATCATCGAAGGTCACAACGTCTTCAGCACCGGCTTCCAGCGCCGCTTCCATGATCACATCTTCATCACCTTTCTCGAAGGAGATCACGCCTTTTTTGCTGAACAGGTACGCTACAGAACCGTCGGTACCCAGGTTGCCACCGGTTTTGCTGAACGCATGACGCACTTCCGCAACGGTACGGTTACGGTTGTCAGACAGACATTCAACCATTACCGCAGTACCGCCAGGGCCGTAACCTTCATAAATGATGGTTTCCATGTTCGCGTCTTCGTCACCGCCCACGCCACGTGCGATAGCACGGTTCAGGGTGTCACGCGTCATGTTGTTAGACAGCGCTTTATCAATAGCCGCACGCAGACGTGGGTTAGAACCCGCATCGCCGCCACCCAGACGTGCTGCCGTTACCAGCTCACGAATGATTTTGGTAAAGATCTTACCGCGCTTGGCATCCTGTGCCGCTTTGCGGTGTTTGGTGTTGGCCCACTTACTATGACCTGCCATAAAAAGTTCTCCAAAAATCGCGCCTTCTCAGGCAGCGTTAATTACAAATTCTTCAATCGCCTGCCGGTTGCTCCACGACTTGGTTAGCGCGGCGGCATCCGCCGCATTCACCCAACGGTAGGCCAGGTGTTCGGTGAACACGACCTCCCGTTCGCGGGGGAGCGCAAGGCAGAACCACGATTCCGTATTGCGCTCAATACCCGGAGCATAGCGATGACGTAAATGGCTAAAAATTTCAAACTCCACCGTGCGCTGACAGTCCTTCAGGGTCAGTTGCTCGCAAGCAACATCAATGGTGACCTCTTCCTTTACTTCGCGCGCGGCGGCCTGCAACGCGGTTTCCCCCTCTTCCAGACTGCCGGTAACCGACTGCCAGAAATCAGGGTCATCGCGCCGCTGCAACATCAGCACCCGCTTCGTGTCCTGGGCGTAGATTACAACTAAGACAGAAACGGGACGCTTATATGCCATATCAGTTTTTCTCTTCCTTTTTCACCACGTCAATGCCCAGCTCAGCCAGAGAGGCCGGGTTGGCAAAGCTTGGCGCTTCGGTCATCAGACACGCCGCAGCGGTGGTTTTCGGGAAGGCGATAACGTCACGAATGTTGTCAGTGCCGGTCAGCAGCATGGTCAGACGGTCAAGACCGAATGCCAGGCCTGCGTGCGGAGGCGTACCGTATTTCAGCGCGTCCAGCAGGAAGCCAAATTTCTCGCGCTGCTCTTGCTCGTTGATGCCCAGAATGCCAAACACGGTCTGCTGCATTTCGCCGCTGTGAATACGCACAGAGCCACCGCCAACTTCGTAGCCGTTGATGACCATATCGTAGGCATTTGCCACCGCGTCTTCTGGTGCCGCTTTCAGCTCTGCCGCAGTCATATCTTTTGGCGAGGTGAACGGGTGGTGCATTGCGGTCAGGCCGCCTTCACCGTCGTCTTCAAACATTGGGAAGTCGATAACCCACAGCGGAGCCCATTTGGTTTCGTCGGTCAGGCTCAGGTCTTTACCCAGCTTCAGACGCAGTGCGCCCATCGCATCAGCAACGACTTTCTTGTTGTCTGCGCCGAAGAAGATCATGTCGCCGTCCTGCGCGCCAGTGCGCTCAAGGATCGCTTCCACGATGTCCGCGTTCAGGAACTTCGCCACCGGGCTGGTAATGCCTTCCAGGCCTTTTGCACGCTCGGTCACTTTAATATAAGCCAGACCTTTCGCACCGTAGATCTTGATGAAGTTGCCGTAGTCGTCAATCTGCTTACGGCTTAAGCTCGCACCGCCTGGTACACGCAAGGCAGCAACACGACCTTTCGCATCGTTAGCCGGGCCTGCGAACACGGCGAATTCAACGGCTTTCACCAGGTCTGCCACGTCCACCAGCTCCATCGGGTTACGCAGGTCTGGTTTATCAGATCCATAGCGACGTTCTGCTTCGGCGAAGGTCATGATTGGGAAATCACCCAGCTCAACGCCCTTCACGTCGTTCCACAGACTACGCACCAGCGCTTCCATCACTTCACGCACCTGCCCGGCGGTCATGAAGGAGGTTTCTACGTCGATCTGGGTAAATTCAGGCTGACGGTCAGCACGCAGGTCTTCGTCACGGAAGCATTTTACGATCTGATAGTAGCGGTCAAAACCGGACATCATCAGCAGCTGTTTGAACAGCTGTGGAGACTGTGGCAACGCGTAGAACTTGCCTTTATGAACGCGTGAAGGGACCAGATAATCGCGCGCGCCTTCTGGCGTGGCTTTGGTCAGCATCGGGGTTTCGATGTCGAGGAAACCGTGGTCATCCATAAAGCGACGTACCAGGCTGGTAATTTTCGCACGGGTTTTCAGGCGCTGAGCCATTTCCGGACGACGCAGATCCAGGTAGCGATACTTCAGACGCGCTTCTTCGGTGTTGACGTGGTTAGAGTCCAGCGGCAGCGCTTCAGCACGGTTGATGATAACCAGATCGGACGCCAGCACTTCAATTGCGCCGGTTGCCATGTCGGTGTTGACGTTTTTCTCGTCACGCGCACGCACGGTGCCGGTCACCTGAATGCAGAACTCATTACGCAGCTCAGAAGCCAGCTTCAACGCGTCCGCACGATCCGGATCGAAGAACACCTGAACGATACCTTCGCGGTCGCGCATATCGATGAAGATAAGGCTACCAAGATCACGTCGACGGTTGACCCAACCACACAGGGTGACCTGCTGTCCGACGTGGGACTGACGCAGCTGCCCGCAATATTCTGTACGCATGAGATATCCCTTAATTAGCCGCAGGCTAAATGTTGCCTGGTATGCAGGCTACTATGTCGCAGCTTTCTGTATGTCACAACTGGATGAAAAAAGGCGGCTATTATACTGGAAATTCCGCCGGACGATAAGAGCGAAGCACGCCAGACGCACGTTTGCTGCGCTCTTATTGCGCATTCTCACAAAAATTAACAAAATTATCCGACCCACAGCAGGGCACAACGTCGTAAGGTGTAGCCCAGGTTGTTTATTTAACTGGAGTTATTATGTTTACACTCGATGCCACCAGAACTGCACTTGTGGTGATTGACCTGCAGGAAGGGATCCTCCCCTTTGCCGGCGGCCCGCATACCGCTGACAGTGTGGTCAGCCGTGCCGCCCGCCTGGCGGAAAAATGCCGTGCCAGCGGTGCACCTGTTGTCATGGTTCGCGTCGGTTGGTCTGCGGATTTCGCCGAAGCGTTAAAACAGCCTGTTGACGCCCAGCCAGCGGCGCGAGCTCTGCCAGAGAACTGGTGGACGTATCCGGCATCGCTTGGTAAATGCGACAGCGATATTGAAGTGACAAAACGCCAGTGGGGCGCATTCTACGGTACCGACCTGGAACTACAGCTGCGTCGTCGTGGCATAGACACCATCATCCTGTGCGGGATTTCCACCAACATTGGTGTAGAGTCCACCGCCCGTAACGCCTGGGAGTTGGGCTTTAACCTGGTGATCGCCGAAGATGCGTGCAGCGCAGGCTCAACGGATCAGCACCAGGGTAGCATGACCCACATCTTCCCACGCATCGGTCGCGTGCGCAGCACAGATGAAATCTTAAGCGCCTTATGATGTACGTGGGCCTGCCTCAATGGTCGCACCCCAAATGGGTGCACCTTGGCATCACCAGCCTTGAAGAGTATGCCCGACACTTTAACTGTGTTGAAGGCAATACCACGCTTTATGCCCTCCCCAGAGCAGAAATTGTTGAGCGTTGGCGTGAACAGACTACCGATGATTTCCGCTTTTGCTTTAAGTTTCCGGCCACCATTTCGCATAACGCTGCGCTGCGTAACTGCGGCGATTTGACCGAAGAATTTTTCAGCCGCATGGTGCCACTGGCTAATCGTATCGGCCAGTACTGGCTCCAGCTTCCTGCGACGTTTGGCCCGCGTGACCTGCCCGCACTCTGGCCGTTTCTCGACGCCCTGCCCCGGGAATTTACTTATGGTGTGGAAGTCAGGCATCCTGAATTTTTTGCCAAAGGTGAGGCCGAAAAAGCCCTTAATCGCGGTCTGCATGACCGCTTGGTCAACCGGGTGATCCTGAAGAGACCTTTCTATTAATACACTATAAAGATGGGATTTGTAGCGGGGGTATTAAGCGGCTTCAAGCAGATGAGACAGAGCAATCATTCGGATTCGTTCTTGCGTGTAGCCTGCCAAACGGTATTTCTGAACCAACGAGTAACCAATCTCATCAAGACGGTTAAGCGCCTTATCAGACAGCTTCACAATGATGTTATTTCGGGTATCTCCACCTTCACAGTGAAACGGTGCTCTTGCTGCTGAAGCGGTTACACGTGCAATCTGTGGTTTAGGCTTTGGCGGCTGTCTACGTGTCTTTGAGCAATCAACACAACTTCCCGATGAGGCATAACGGATAAGTGAGCCGCAATGAATACACGGCTTATCAGGGTTAATAAATGTCTCAGCCATTAGTTAGTAACCCCTCTAAATAGTCTGTGATTCGGGCTTGCTGGCAACGGGTTGAACCATCGTTTGAACGACGAACCAGCTTATCAAATAATTGAGGGTGGATTTTTCCAACCAGATTGTGACCAACAATCAGACGCCTTTCAGCGTCATAGTAAGTAATCGGGGCGTCAATTCTATTTTCCATTATCAGCCCCCGCTTACCATCTGTTTAATAGCCTCTTTCAAGGCTGCATCTCTTTGCTGTTCAATTGTTGGCTTAGGCTTCACCTTGTAAGTAGTGACCGCTTTAGCTGGCTTGACAGTTGGTTTAGGCTTATTGCCTGAAGCAAGCAGCTTATAAGTTGATTCACTGATTTCTGTTTGACCATTGAAATATCTGTATTCCATCGAGTCAGTAAGATGATTATAGCTGCCACGTTTGGACAGCCCTTTCATTGAAATACTCATTATTTGGTCACCTCTTCAGAATCGGTTACAATCACGCTCAGGTAATCAGTAAAGTCTTTTACAGCATCCAGAGCTTTACGAGCTTCAATAACAATTTTGTTTCGCTGGTGGACAGCTTCAGAGGCTTTTACCTTCAAACGCTCAATCATCTTATCAATTGTTGATTCAGCTTCTGCTTTAGCTTTATCTGTGATTTCCTGAAGAGGATTATCTTTAGCGTTCTTTGGCATACGGATAAAGGTAACCATTCCAACAGATACACGGTGTACCATAAAGCCAGCATCAGCCATGCTCTCAATTACCTGCTGTTGGTTAGTCGGGTAAACCTGTTTCACAATGAATCCATGACGTTCTGAAGGATTAGCAAGATATTCAGCAGCTTTCTGATTAATCAGCACTGAGCGGGACTCTATAGCGTCCCGATACTCAACTTCAGCTTTAGACATCTTTTCAGAAGCCTGTTGTACTTTCGGAAAATACAGCTTTTCAACATGCTGCTTTTGTTCGAATGGTAACAGGTGACTGATTGAAGCTACTGGTTGGTTAATTGATACAGCTTGATTTAAAGTGGTCATTATTAATTACTCTTAGTCTGGTTTGCTTAGATTTCAGAAAGCACAAAACCGCATCCAGCCAACTTAATGTTACGGGACACGGTTCAATGTTTTCAAATTAGGTTGTTCATCTTCTCAAGAGGAATTCCCGTCACTCATTCGGGATGGATGCCTAAGAAGATAAACAGAAGGAAACTGAGGAATTAGAAATAATCGGTGATTGATGGATAGTGAATATCTCTAACTCATATAACCATTCTGTCATATATTAACAAATTGTCAACGGTTATTTTTAATTCTTTCACTGATTGATTTGATGAGTAATAAGCGAGTGGCTTTAGTCATCATCCTTTTGATGTGATATTTCTTATTCGGGATTGGGTTAATCAAATCACCAATCTTTCTTAATTCAGTATGGATAGTGTGACAGGTCTTTCCTGTTACTTTGTAATATGTCTTCATTCATAATCGAACCTTTTTCAATACAAATAAAAAAGGACTCCGAAGAGTCCCTTTTACATTGCTTTCTCAAAATACCTCTTGACCTGTACCAGTTGATTTTTTGATTAAGCAAACCAGATAAAACAATTATCACATGATAATCTTAATCTGTAAAACTCAAACAGTCATTAATCGCCCAAATGTTCAGCGTTAATATTCAGGTCTTCAAAGCCACCAGTTAAAACCTGTGTCTGGAACGTCCCAATTTTCTGACTATCCATATTCACACTGATATTGATTCTTTGGTCATTCCTAATAGTTGTCTGAGCAGGGTTATACATTGACGGTACAGCAAATGTATTAGCCTGACCGGACAGCGCATTGTTACCCTGAAGCCAGTCACCCAATGAACCCATAGCACGTGTGAACGGGCTATTAGTGATAGAATCACCATCCTGAGCACCCAACACTTTAGAAGGGTTAGCAAGCCAGTTAAGAGCTTTAGCAATCGGGTTATCAGTCCCTACAGCATTTGGGTACTTCTGTTCAACTCCTGAAGCATCAACCGCATCATGAGCAACCAGAGCGACACCAACAGGCCCAGCTAAACGGGATGCACCCTTGAGTAATCCACCTGCACCAGCAGCCGCACCAGCTTCAGCACCACCACCTAACAGAGCACTTAACCATTTCAGCTTGTTAGCCACACCAGCGATAGACTTAACCAGAGCAAGAACACCAGCAGCCCCGATAGCGAACTGTTCAGCAGAATCAACCAGTTTCTTTTGACCGTCTGACAAGTCATCGTACCATGCTGAAGTTCTGAGAATTAACGCTGAGAGTTTACGGCTCCACTCATCTACATGGTCAACCGCTCCAGAGGTCATAGAAGCGACCTTTCCGAGGATGTGACCTAAAGCCTCTGCGATTGGGGAAGCATCGTTGAGCATGTTAGCTACTGAGGCGTTAAACAGGCCTAAGCCCTTTTCAGAGGATGTGAAAGCCTTGTTAAGGTCATTCTCCATCGCTGCTTTAACTCGTCCGATACCAGTTACAGCCATTTGTGATACACGGTCTAACCCCCCTGCTTCATCAGCCATTTTCTTCATCTGAGCAGATACACGGGGAAGAACGTCTTTAGACAGTAACTTACCGTTACTCATGAGCTTATCAAGCTGCTGAGTGTTTACACCCAAAGCATCAGCGAACATCTGTTCAGCACCCGGTAAACGGTCACCTAACTGGCCTCTGAGTTCTTCAGCCTGTACACGTCCCTTAGATGCCATCTGTGTGAATGCTGTCATGATGCCTTTAAGCTGTTCAGCATCCAGACCACGAATACGACCAAACGTTGCAGCGTTCTTATAGAAGTCCTGTGTACCCTGATAGCCTAACGAATTCTGAGCACCAGCAGCAAAGCCAGTGTACTGTTTCAAGGTCTCAGTGACACCCTGTCCGATTTGGTCAGAGAACTGAGCGGCAAATGTCTTAGCGTCTTTCGATTGGCCTTTAAAGACAGCTTCAGCGGAGAGATTCACACCTTCACGGGCTACACCTGTTTCAACCACCTTACGGACTGCTTCAAATGTCCCGTATAAGGCCGCTGAAACGCTTACCAGACGCCCGAATGAGCTTGATAACCCATCTGCATTAAATACCTGTTTACGGTTCTGAGAAGCCCATTTAGAAGCGCTGTCAGTGGCTGCACGGAGAGCTAAACGGAACTGGTTCAGGCTGGCTGAGGGGTTGGCTAGTGCGTCATCACGGAGTCCGTGAATCTGCTGGCGTAATTTCATCGCCCTTGCTTGTCCAGCTGAACCCATACCCTCAAGACGTCTGGTCAGATTCGAATAGAACTGAGTATTAGCAAGTGAACGGATTGAATTAGAAGCTGTTAAATCTGAGCCTCTGCCTTGTGGCTTTCCGGCTGGTGGATTCAAGCGACCTTTTCCTTTAGCCCCGTAAGCGTCCTGATACATCTCTTTAATGCGCTTTGCAGAAGCCTTAGCAGCATTCTCTACAGACTTCACCGATGATTTACCAGCTTCATCAAAATTCATGCTCTTTGAGAATGCACGGTTAATTTGTTTTGATGCGTTATTAGCGGATTGAATCACACTATTGAAATTACCCTTTGGGGTAAATGCACGGTTAAGGTTCTTTTCAATTCGTTCAGCGACTTTTAATGTTCTGCTTTCGAGGCGTTGAAGATTCTTTGAAACGTTCTCGTTAAAACCTAATTGGATGATGAATTCATCGACTGTATAGTTAGCCATTAGTCATATTGGTTACCTCGTATTCATTCCAGATTAAATCTGTCATTGCATCGTGTGCTTTGAGTACCATTTCATAGATTAGTGCAGCACCCATCAGTGATAGCCCTTGACCGCTGAAGAATGTAGCAATAGTGATTTGGTTAATCTCTGGAAGAGTTTTCAGGACGGTCAAGCATAACTCTGGTTCAGATACCGAATTAAAAATTGCGTCTGTTAAATCGGGATGCGGTACAGGATTGTTTAGCATATTCAAAAATCGGTTTTTCATTTAACTGCCTCAATGTGTTTTACGTAAGACTTCAGAATCATACTTTCCAGAGTCTTTCTGATTGTTGTTTCAGCGGTGACGGCTGTCAGCTTCACAAGTTGATTATCTGTCTTTTTAATTCGGACTGCTTTTGTCTTGCTCATTTAAATTACTCCTTTGATAATCAGAGTGATGACTTGTGGAATACTTACTTCAAAGTGTTCAGCCAGTGCTTTTAATTGCTGGTAAGCTGGTTCACCGATATGTGTTAATGTGTGGTTCATTGTTATGCTGCCTTTTGAATGTGTAAATCAAGGATGTCTTCTAATTCCCTGTCAGAATCGAATCTATCGTTTTCATAGTCACTGTTAAACATCACCTGAATTTCGCCTTTATCATGGCAATGTTCAATCATTATGATTGCTAACTGTAATGCCTGAGTAATATCATTACACCAGCTTTTACTAAAGCCTGTTTCATCCTCTACAGCGGCTGCTGTAATAACGCCTAATCGCTTCATTAAATTAAAGCAGAAAAATGGGGATAGCTTATCTGGACAGCTATTAACGCAACCGGTGAATACATCCTCAACTTTTGAAGGAAGGTTACTTACTGAGTCTTTATCAATAAAATATTGCTGAAGTGTATTCTCCATAGCCTTACGGGGTGTTCCTCTTCTGCGGTAAGGTTTAGTGCTTGCAGGTAATGGTTTATTGAAGCTGGTGTAACCTAATTCGATGAGGGTGTTTTTAAGAGATTCGCGGTATTCGGGGGTATCTATTAAATCGTGGTCATCTGAGAAGAAGCCTTTACCTGTGATTGGCTTTCCAGCCGGAGTCTTGACTCCATTGAATACTTTAGCTTTGTACATTACATAGTGGATACCTCAATTCGTTATCTAATAAACCATACTAATCTAAATTTAACATTTTGTCAACATTATTAACAATTTGTGACAGGCGCTTTTAGATTTCAGTCAACCAAAAACATCTTATAAATCAACGATATGGAAGTCCGGTATATATATAACTGGCAGGATACTTTTCAGGTGCTTGGGAATGGTTACTTTTCAGAGATTGCGTATGCAGGGCTGGTATAGGGTGTTTGCGGTAGGTTCTCCCGCCCAAAGGGGGAACCGTTGAACCGCGTTAGAAGGTGGTTGTACAGATTGATTGAAAAGGAATTTTAAGAGGGCTAACGCCCTGAATCACCATGATTTATTTACATCAACCGATTGTAATTGATTGTTTTTTATGCTACCCTAAAAACCTCTTAACAGATTCTTTTTGTTCTTTGTTTTTCATCTTCTTGTCTCTGAGTATCTTTTAAGAGTTCTTTAAAGAAGCCCTTCTAACCTCACCTTGCTTCGCTCATCGGTGATTCTGGTTACACCTTGCAGCCTTGACAGTAAATCACATCGGGATCCGTGAAAGAGGCTTTGAAGCTGGTGGATGAATTTTCACAAATATTATTTTTCTAAAAAATTTCCAGACCTATTTTTATTTCAGCTTTACCAGAAACTTTCAGCATATCTAGAGCAACTTTTAAGATTTTGTATAGTCTGAATCTCTCTGCTTGGTAGCGCCCTTTTCAAAGATTCCATACCAATGGCAAAAAATGAACATATCTGAGCCTATACAGCGTTCTAAGCGATTATTTAATGATGGCAACCCTAACCTATAGCTTAATTTAAAGGCCGCTTAGAATGCGTTATAGGGATCCTGATAAACGTCAGATATAAAAAAGCCCCAACGAAGGGGCATTGTGAATCACTATCTAATTGTTACTTGTTCAGTCGATAGAAAGTTGCCTTACTAATCTTTAACTCATCCTGTACCTGCTTTGGTGACATTCCCTGTGAAAGAAGTTCCCGAACCTGTTCTGACGTTGCTTTAATCGGTCTTCCACAGTGAACACCTTCAGATTGAGCACGTTTAATCCCTGCTGTTCTGCGCTCTGCTATCAAGTCTTTCTCTAAAGAAGCCAATCCAGCCATCATAGTGAGCATAGCCTTACCCACTGGTGTAGACAGGTCGAACCCTTCACGCAAGCTGATAACCTTTACGCCCTTAGCTTGAAGAGTCTCAACTGTTGAGAGTACATCAATAGTGTTACGGCCTAAGCGGTCAATCCCGATGACAATCAGTGTGTCACCTTCACGGACATAGTTCAGCAGGTCACCGAATCCTTTACGCTCTGTAGCCTTAATGCCACCTGATACAGCCTCATCAGAGAACCACTTGCCAACCTGATAACCAGCCTCATTGATTTGTTTCTTCTGGTTCTCAATAGTCTGGTCAGAAGTTGATACACGGACATAGGCGATTACAGATGACATTATGGTGATTCCCTGAAAGTTGTCTCAAAACCTAGTCTCAAAATAATACATGTATCAAAAAACAATATCAACCTTTTGAGACAACCTAATCACACCTTTAGAGACCCTTTTCAGCAGTATCAAAACTACTTCCTTTTGAGACAATCCAAACCATTGAAACAGGTTATATAAATACTGATTCTTATCTCTTTTCGGAACTAAAACAGTTAATAGGCTAGGGCTATTGAAATCACTGGTGTTGATAGGGGTTTTAACACTATTCGGAGAGACTGTTTTTTACTGTTAATTTAGCCATCTAAACGGCTATTATTCAGCGTTAGCAAGTCATTGAAGGGGGTCACTATGGAAATTTCAGAAACCGAAAAGGAAATCTGGCTAACCATAGCGACCTTATAAACTTCACGCAACTATATTGAGCGTTTATTTTGCTCGATGTTTTCAGGAACTTGTTTCAACGCCCCGTAGATAATTTCCTTTTCAGTCATTGAATTGAAATTGTTATCTAGAAAGGCTGAACCAAAGAGACCCTTGTTTTTAATCTCTTTCAGAAATGAAACAAACTCTTCATTGGTGTTCATATTTTCGTACTTATGATAAAGCTCACCTATTTTATTGAGTGCTACAGCAGCATTATTAATGGTTTCGACTTTAACCTTGTACCTTTCCTCAGCAAGTTTAATCTCGCTTTGAATTTCATTGAGCTTTACGTGTGAGTCCTCGTATAATTTCTCAATAGCTTGAGTCGATTTTGTTAGTGTAGCTTCACGTAACTTGATTAGTGCCAATCTACTCTCATTTCTTGCATTTTGACGTTCAAGTTTATCTTTTTCACTTTTCTCAGTTAGTTCGGCAATGTTCGCTAGCTCAATAGCCTTTTTCTTCTTAATCATATCATCATCGAGCAATCTCAACTCCTCAGCAAGATTATTCTCTTTCCTTTTATCATCTGCCTTTTTTTGCGCAGTTAAGAGCCACTGCTGAAGATAGGGGGAGATAGCAGCTAAAGCAGCACCAACAATCACTGGTAATACAATATAATGAACAAAAAACCAATCCTGCGAAGTAATGTTAGAAATCCTTGCCTCAACCTCTTTTTTACTCATGAATAAAATTGCGATATTCTGCCAGTTAAATCCGAGCCATGAGAAAAACACATAACCCCATAAGGGGCTTGAAATCCTCTCCTTAAAGGCTTGTTTAATCTGTTCAACTGGTTCTTTAATAATTTCACTCATGATTCCTTCCTTAGCTGTTAATACGATTTTTGGAACTAATTTTCAATAATTAGAGTGAGAATCAATCACCCCAGCGACCTTAAAAGAGTTAAACAGGGATCCCGAAGTAGCAGCAGATTGCGTTAGTAAGAACGGCTGGAGCCGCTGCACCAGCGACCTTTAACGCACCTGTAAAAGCCTTACCTGTCATCTTACCAATCCATGAGCCGAAACCTTTTTCAACTTCTTCTTTTGAGGCTGGTTTAGGTGATTGCTCAAGAAGCTGTTTCAATTCAGCAACATCATTATCATCAAGACCGTGACTCTTTAGCTCACGCTCAAGGGATGCAATGTCATCAACTGAAATAGAGTTTTGCTGATTAATGTCGCCAGTGTTACCAGCCACAATTGAACCATTATTGGTAACGGTAGAGAAAAAATTATTGGTATTGTTATTCACTTGAATAATCTCTTTTTGAAGTTCTATTGAGGTAATTTCCAGCTCTTCGCAAAAAATTCCTTTACTTTCTAAGTCTATCGCCCAGTTCAAAATCATCATTTTGACATCTGCAACGATTTTTGACATCTGAGAGGCCGTAGGGAATTGTGCAAAGCTGGGGTAATCTCCGAACAAGCGAACAAAAAACTGCCTAACATCCTCCGTTACATATGCAGTGAGGCTTTCACCAGATGTTGCGAAACGCTCAACTTCCGCAAGGGGATTTTGAACCGCACACATCTTAAAAAGATAAAAAGTGTCGTGCTCCAGCAAATCTTTAAGAAAAGTTCTATCTAAATTCATATTCTGCCACTGACCGTTATTCAGTTGCGAATAATAAGGCAAGTTTAAAAGTCGATAGGGTGGAGTTAGGCTTTTAGAGGGATATCCCCTGTATTCACTCTCAAGCCAATCTCCAAAATCCTTTTGACCGAGTTTTTTTGCAATAATTATCGCCTGCATCAAAATAGGCTGCATTCCTACAGTGCCAGAATGAATCATATTTCTAAGCTGAATTACCGGAGACTTCACCATCAATTGCCCTCAACATCCAGATTTTCAAGCATTCTAGTTCATCTACTCGCAAGAGGTTAAGCAAACTTTTCACAGCGGCTGACTAGGTTGCTCTTCCATCTCTTTTACCCACTCCGGAGCCTCTTCTAAGGCTATGTGTCGTGGCTTAGTTGTGAACCCTTCGAAGTCGAATTCATCACCATCAATCAGCGGTAAAATCTCTAGCCATTGAGCACCGTCAACTACTTTATCGAGTGGAAAATTTAATAATTTCAATCCATTGTGTAATAAGACATCACATTTCTTTCCAGCCGTGTTGATTCGAATCTCTTTAACGATACGCTTGATGATGATTTGAGCCTCTACCCTGTCTTTCTTCACAGTCAAATCCAGATGACTGATTGTCTCAAGCTGGCTTGATTTCTCTCGCTGGTGAACCTCTGAGACAGCCTTTTCAGCGTCCTTAATTTGACTATTCAGGGCTTTCAAATCCTTTGCCATTGATTCGGTATCATCTGCCAGCATAGCCAGCTTAATGAGCCTCTCACGCTGTTTCTGAAGCTGTTCTAACTCACTTTGAAGAGAGCCTATAGCAGAGCCATTATCACGATTTAGGGCAAGACGGTTAGTATTGTAAAGCAGCCCCTGAACCAATGCGCGGTCAGTCTGCAATCTACTGAACCCAACACTATTACAGCGCCCTTCACTCTTCATTGAGCATTTGTATATACCAGACCTCTTAGCAGAGACACCCGCAACAACGACGATAAAGCCACACTCAGAGCACCTGAGAACGCCCTTGAAGAGATTTGTTAGCAAAGGTAGGTCAGAGGAAGGTTTACGCCCTGAACCCTGTTTAAGCTGCTGTACAGCGTAGAATTGTTCATCGGTGATTATTGAGGGGTAATAGTTTGGTATCTCTGAAACACCCTTTACAGCCATTGATTTAGAAGGGACTTTGAAACCAATCACTGAGCGGTTGGATAGCAATTCTGTAACCGATGATTGAGACCAGCCCCCCTTTATGGATTTGTGCTGGTTCAGGGTATAGAAACCTTCATCGTTCATCTTTTTGGCTATCTTGATATGAGACAAGCCCTCTAACCGTAGCTGAAACACCCTCTGAACCGCCTTCACGTTTTCATGGATGAATTCAAAGTGTGAACGGTCTTCAGAGACTTTTAACCATGCTGCACAACGCTTTGACATAATTTCACCGTTTGCAGCCCGTTCCCTTTTACCAGCCCACATAGAGCGCAAGCGGGTAGATTTCATCGCTGATTCTTCATGTGCTCTTTCCATCACCAGCATCGCTTTAATCATGGACAGTGAATCTTTCAGACTTTCTTTCGTGTACCACTCGTTATCGACAAGTGTCACCACTTCAACGCCAGACCTGAGAATCTTTCTAAGCTGTTCTCCGGCTGTGTCGATGTCCTGACGGCTTACTCTATCTAATGACTCGACTAGAAGAACTGAACCCGCTTCAATGTAGCCAGATTCCACAGCGGCTAGAAATTCACCAAAAGCCCCTGACTTAGCATTAGCACCAGAGAAGCCGCTTATACCTAAATCCTGAAAGCGTAATGATTCGTCTAAATAGTAATCGGGATTTCGTTTTAACCAATCGTTAATGTACTTGCTTTGACGCTTAGTAGAATCACCAACCGATTGAATCTTCGTAGAAAATCGTATGTATGAGATTGCTTTTGGCATGGGGTTTATGATGAGTTATGAAGAGATTGAACAAGTGTATCATAAGAAAGGTGTAATCCTCGACAGCCGTCCTGTACACAGCGCCATTCCGCATAACGAAGCCATCATTGATGCACAACGCAAAAAGCCCAAAGTACCCGTCCATGCCGTCGTGACTGCGCATAACCCAATGGTCAGATTTATCGGTAGCGATAACATGCTGCAAAATCGGGACATGTTCGCCGTGTGGCTGCAAACGTTGCCAAAATGGGAGCAAAGCACCACGCCGTATCTCTTTTTACACACCCCGGATATCGCCCAGGCACCTGAACTGGTCGATGTTCTGTGGCAAGCCTTACAGGACGTGGTTCCGTCGGTGGGCAACGCCCCCTCTATTCCACAACAATCTTCTCTTTTCTGAGGAAGCCCCCTATCATAGAGAGGTACCATCTGCCAAAAAACAGGGAGTTTGTATGGTCAGCGCGCTGTATGCGGTGTTAGGTGCATTACTGCTGATTAAGTTTTCGTTTGATGTTGTTCGGCTGAGAATGCAATACCGCGTCTCCTACGGTGACGGCGGTTTTTCGGAACTGCAAAGTGCTATCCGCGTCCACGGCAACGCGGTCGAATACATCCCCATTGCGCTCATTTTACTGCTGTTTATGGAGATGGATGGTGCAGAAACCTGGATGGTACATATCTGTGGTCTGCTTTTGCTTGCTGGCCGGTTAATGCACTATTACGGCTTTCATCACCGCTTATTCCGCTGGCGTCGTTCCGGCATGAGCGCGACCTGGTGTTCGCTTGTGCTGATGGTGCTGGCTAACCTTTGGTATATGCCGTGGGAGTTGGTTTTCTCCTTCCATTAGCGCACAATACGCCACTTTATTTTTCCCGGATTTTTACGTTATGTCAGATCGCGACACGCTTTTTTCCGCGCCTATCGCCAGCCTGGGCGACTGGACCTTTGATGAACGGGTAGCCGAAGTCTTCCCGGATATGATCCAGCGCTCTGTTCCCGGTTATTCCAATATCATCTCCATGATCGGCATGCTGGCTGAGCGTTTCGTTCAGCCCGGTACGCAGGTGTATGACCTGGGCTGTTCGCTCGGCGCGGCAACGCTGTCGGTTCGTCGTAACATTCGCCACGAGGGCTGTAAGATCATTGCCGTCGATAACTCACCCGCAATGGTTGAACGCTGCCGTCGTCATATTGACGCTTATAAGGCCCCGACGCCGGTTGAAGTGGTGGAAGGCGATATTCGCAATATTGACATCCAGAATGCCTCAATGGTGGTGCTGAATTTTACCCTGCAGTTCCTGGTGCCTGAAGACCGTCAGCTGTTGCTGGATAAAATTTATAAAGGTCTTAACCCCGGTGGCGCGCTGGTGTTATCAGAGAAGTTTAGCTTTGAAGACGCTGACGTAGGCGAGCTGCTGTTCAACATGCACCACGACTTTAAACGCGCCAACGGCTACAGCGAGCTGGAGATCAGCCAGAAGCGCAGCATGCTCGAAAACGTAATGCTGACGGATCCCGTTGAAGCTCACAAAGCACGCCTGCGTAAAGCCGGATTTGAACACAGCGAATTGTGGTTCCAGTGCTTTAACTTTGGCTCTCTGGTCGCGCTGAAAGCTGAGGATGCGGCATGATCGAGTTTGGTAACTTCTATTCACTGATTGCGAAAAACCACCTCTCCCACTGGCTGGAAACCTTACCGGCGCAGATTGCTACCTGGCAGCGCGATCAGCAGCACGGTCTGTTAAAGCAGTGGTCAAACGCGGTGGAGTTTCTGCCTGAGCTGAAACCCTATCGTCTGGACTTGCTCCACAGCGTAACCGCAGAAAGCGAAACACCCCTCTCAGCCGGGCAGGCAAACCGTATTGAAACACTGATGCGTAACCTGATGCCGTGGCGCAAAGGGCCGTTCTCGCTCTATGGCATCGACATCAATACCGAATGGCGTTCAGACTGGAAATGGGATCGCGTTCTTCCCCATCTGTCCGACCTTACCGGGCGCACGATTCTGGACGTTGGCTGCGGTAGCGGCTATCACATGTGGCGCATGATTGGTGCGGGTGCCCATCTGGCAGTCGGTATCGACCCAATGCAGCTGTTCCTGTGTCAGTTTGAAGCGGTGCGTAAATTGCTGGGCAACGACCAGCGCGCCCACCTGCTGCCGCTGGGGATTGAGCAACTGCCAGCCCTGAAGGCATTTGATACCGTGTTCTCGATGGGGGTGCTGTACCACCGTCGTTCCCCGCTGGAGCATCTGTGGCAATTGAAAGATCAGCTGGTCAGCGGCGGCGAGCTGGTGCTGGAAACGCTGGTTGTCGAAGGCGATGAACATGCCGTTCTGGTGCCGGGTGACCGTTACGCGCAAATGCGCAATGTCTACTTTATCCCTTCCGCGCTGGCGTTGAAAAACTGGCTGGAGAAATGCGGTTTTGTGGATGTGCGCATTGCGGACGTCTGCGTCACCTCAATCGAAGAACAGCGCCGGACGGACTGGATGGTGACCGAATCCCTGGAACAATTCCTCGACCCGGCGGATCACAGCAAAACCATTGAAGGCTACCCTGCGCCAATGCGTGCGGTATTGATTGCGACGAAGCCGTAGCCTTTTGCCGGGTGGCGGCTACGCCTTACCCGGCCTACTCGTAGCACGTTTTCTCCAGAATAGTTCACGTTGCAGCAAGACGGCAACGCAGCGGCGGCTTGAAATATGAAGGCGAAAAAAAGGCCCCTGTTTAATTGGCAGGGGCCTGGTACAAGCAAGCATCATATTGGGCGACATGATGCGCGGTAAAAATCAGTACGTTGCTACACGTGATGACGCTCAATTATCGATTTCATTACCGCAACCGACTCTCCATCTACACCGTAGCGCGAGTACTCATCCGCTTCAGCATCCGTCGACATTGACAACCCTGTATTGCGATAACGCATGGGTGACGGTATCCACTTACCCGCTGAGCTATGAAGCTCTTCCACCCCTGCGTTTAAAAACAGTTCCAGATTGCTGGCACGTACTCCTGCGCCAGCCATTACTATTGGAACACCGGAATGTGCTTTTAGTTCCGTAATTAATTTTAATCCTTTTTCAGCAGAGGACTGCTGACCCGATGTCAGCACTCGCGACACGCCAAGTTCTGCAAGCGTATCAAACGCCTGAAGAGGATCTTTACACATATCAAACGCACGATGAAACGTGACTGCCATCCCCTTTGCCGCGCTCATCACCTGACGCATACGCGGTAGATCGATATGACCGTCTTCATCCAGCAAACCGATAACCAGCCCCGGGAACCCCAGGTCACGAACGAGTGCGATATCTTCAAGCATGGCACTAAACTCACCCGCCGTGTAACAAAAATCACCGCCGCGTGGACGAATAATTGGGTGAACCGGGATGCTGACCTCCTGGCGGGCAGATTTCAGCACACCGTATGAAGGCGTCAGCCCACCTTCTTTGGGAGCTGCGCACAGTTCAATACGGTCGGCCCCCTGTTTTTGCGCGGTCACGGCACACTCCACGCTGTAACAACAAATCTCCAGCAGCGCCATTCAATCCTCCTTAAATTCCACTAAACGCACCATCATGACACACCGTCCGTACCTCGTCCCGGCGTGAACTCACAACTCTCAGGCTTCGCTGGCAACTATCTGTTCAATCGTCCACGGATGGAACTTCACCGTCACCTGCCCGTCCGTCACGGCAAGCGTTGGGTTGGGTAAACGCTCCCGCTCACCTTTGGGGGAACTTGTTTTCACAAAAATACCCGGCTGGCTTAAGCCCTCGTCGGATAACAGCGCCAGCGCGCGGGCATTCAACGTGTCCGGCTCACCCGGCAGCACAATTTCAATATGCTCCCAGCCTTCATGCGGGTAACGTTTCTCCCCAGGCCACGGCAGTTCGACAACGCTGAACTGCCAGTGCGCCACACATACCGGTTCATGCAGTTTGAACAGGCAGACAGGACGGCCGTTAATCATATTCTCAGAGAGCAGCTCACCGCACTGTTCGAACCCGCGACGCCAGCGCTCAGCGGTGGCGTTTTGATGGCAGCGCAGGGAAATGTGATCGGCCTCAAGCGGCGCGATATCCAGACCAAGACGGGTGGCAAGTTCTGTGAACGCCAGGGTGAAGCGCGGTAAATCTGCGGAAATATCATGCAGTTCGTCAATGGAGTGCCAGTTCGCCATATGTCAGTCTCTTATCGTGTCGCAAAGCCGCTAATTTACTCTGTTGTCCCTTTTCGACCAACCGCAGAATAACGGATTTTATGACTGCATGATTATGCACACCTTCTTAGCCTGGATTCTGAGCAATCTTCGGCCCCCGTAATGCTGACGCCAGAAGGCATTTGCAGTATACTCCCGCCCTAAATTCTTTAACTGATGCAGGTGGTTATTAACCCGCATCAAAAACGTAAGGTATCCAGGTGAATATTCAGGCTCTTCTCTCAGAAAAAGTCAGTCAGGCACTGATTGCCGCAGGCGCGCCTGCGGATTGCGAACCGCAGGTTCGTCAGTCAGCAAAAGTACAGTTTGGTGACTATCAGGCTAATGGCGTGATGGCAGTCGCTAAAAAACTGGGCATGCCGCCGCGACAACTCGCTGAGCTGGTGCTGACTCATCTGGATCTCACCGGTATCGCCAGCAAAACCGAAATCGCCGGCCCGGGCTTTATCAACATTTTCCTTGAGCCTGCCTTCCTGGCAAGCAATGTTGACGCCGCGCTGAAGTCTGACCGCCTGGGTGTCACCCAGCCAGAAGTGCAGACCGTGGTGATTGACTACTCTGCGCCAAACGTGGCGAAAGAGATGCACGTCGGCCACCTGCGCTCCACCATCATTGGTGATGCGGCTGTCCGCACCCTGGAGTTCCTCGGCCATAAAGTGATCCGCGCAAACCACGTGGGTGACTGGGGTACTCAGTTCGGTATGCTGATTGCTTACCTGGAAAAACAGCAACAAGAAAACGCGGGCGAGATGGCGCTTGCGGACCTGGAAGGTTTCTACCGTGAAGCCAAAAAACACTACGACGAAGATGAAGTGTTTGCTGAGCGCGCACGTAGTTATGTCGTGAAACTGCAGGGTGGCGACCAGTACTTCCTGGAAATGTGGCGCAAGCTGGTTGACATCACCATGTCCCAGAACCAGTTAACCTACAACCGCCTGAACGTAACGCTGACCCGTGACGATGTGATGGGTGAAAGCCTGTATAACCCAATGCTGCCTGGCATTGTGGCCGACCTGAAAGCCAAAGGTCTGGCGGTTGAGAGCGAAGGCGCAACGGTAGTGTTCCTTGATGAGTACAAAAACAAGGAAGGCGAACCGATGGGCGTGATCATCCAGAAAAAGGATGGCGGCTATCTGTATACCACCACCGATATCGCCTGTGCGAAGTACCGTTACGAAACCCTGCACGCTGACCGTGTGCTGTACTACATCGATTCCCGTCAGCACCAGCACCTGATGCAGGCGTGGACTATCGTGCGTAAAGCAGGCTACGTGCCTGACTCTGTGCCGCTGGAACACCACATGTTCGGCATGATGCTGGGTAAAGACGGCAAACCGTTCAAAACCCGTGCGGGTGGTACCGTGAAACTTTCTGACCTGCTGGACGAAGCGCTGGAACGCGCCCGTCGCCTGGTGGCCGAGAAGAACCCGGATATGCCAGCTGATGAACTGGAAAAACTGGCCAATGCCGTCGGTATCGGTGCGGTGAAATATGCGGATCTCTCCAAGAACCGTACCACCGACTACATTTTCGACTGGGACAACATGCTGGCGTTTGAAGGCAACACGGCACCGTACATGCAGTACGCCTATACCCGTGTGCTCTCGGTATTCCGTAAAGCCGACATCGACGAAAGCGTGCTGGCAAAAACAACTGTCACCCTCACTGAAGATCGTGAAGCGCAGTTGGCAGCGCGCCTGTTGCAGTTTGAGGAGACGCTGACGGTTGTCGCGCGTGACGGTACTCCACATGTGATGTGTGCTTACCTGTACGACCTGGCTGGTCTGTTCTCCGGCTTCTACGAGCACTGCCCTATCCTGTCCGCAGACAGCGAAGCGGTGCGTAACAGCCGCCTGAAGCTGGCGCAACTGACCGCGAAAACCCTGAAGCTGGGTCTGGATACTCTGGGTATCGAAACCGTAGAGCGTATGTAAGCAGAACCGTCCGCCTCAAGGGGCGGACGGTGATTAGCGGTAGTTAACAATCACAGAATTGCTCTGAACATTCAGCGCCGGGATCAAACGTCCTCCCCCCGGCACTTCCCAGACAAAGTGTAAAGGCTCCACCGCTGGCACACCGTTGAGCGCCTGCGTGGTGCCACTTTCCCCGTCAATTTCCGTACAGCGAGTCTGCGAACACAAACGCACCCGCAGCCCGGCAGGCGTTGGGCCAATCAGCTTATAGTTCCACACCACCATCGTCATCAGCCCGGAAACCGCATCAGGCGGTGACAGCGGGTTCGAAGACATCGACACACCACGATTATTGAGCGTTACGCCCATGCTGCTGGCCTGCCACATCCCTTCGCCCGCAGCCTGCGCCGCCAGCGGGAAAAATAAGATCCATAGCCACTTACGCATTATTTACCTCCAATCGTCGCGGTCATACGAATGTGGCGGTTATCCGACAGCTCCATGTTCGACAACACCACCAGTTGATTCAGGCTACGACGCAGGAAGCGCGACAGTAACGGTCGCAGCGCGTGGTTAACCAGCAGAACCGGTGGCGCACCCAGCATCTCCTGACGCGCCAGCGCCTCCTGGGTTTGTGCCAGTAAGCGGTCAGCCAGACCCGGCTCCAGCCCGCCACCACCCTGCAATGCCTGAAGCAGCAGACGTTCAAGTGGCGTATCAAGACCAATCACCTGCACTTCGCCGGTTCCCGGGAACCATTGCTGGGTGATTGCACGACCCAGCGCCACGCGCACGACCGCCGTCAACTCGTGCGGATCGCTTTGCAGCGGTGCATGTTCGGCCAGCGTTTCCAGAATGGTGCGCATATCGCGGATAGGAACTTTTTCGTCGAGCAGATTTTGCAGCACCTTGTGCAGCGTGGTTAACGTCAGCACACCCGGCACCAGATCTTCGGTCAGCTTCGGCATCTCCTGCGTCACGCGGTCGAGCAGTTGCTGTGCTTCCTGGCGACCAAACAGCTCTGCCGAGAATTGACCAATCAGGTGGTTAAGATGGGTCGCCACCACGGTACTGGCTTCCACTACGGTATAACCCTGGATTTGCGCCTGCTCTTTCAGTGCGCTTTCAATCCAGATAGCCGCCAGACCAAAGGCCGGATCGATGGTTTGTTCACCCGGCAACGTTCCTGCCGCCGTGCCCGGATTAATCGCCAGCCAGCGACCTGGATAGGCATCACCGCTGCCAATTTCCACCCCTTTCATCAGAATGCGATAGCGCGCAGGCGGGAGATCCATGTTGTCACGGATGTGGACAACCGGTGGCAGGAAGCCCATATCCTGGGCGAATTTTTTACGGATACTGCGGATACGGCCAAGCAGTTCACCATCCTGCTGGAAATCCACCATTGGGATCAGGCGATAACCCACTTCCATTCCCAGTGAATCTTCCAGCTGAACATCATTCCAGGTTGCTTCGACGGCTTGCGTGTTCTCCGGTACTTTTACCGGCGCATGCTCCGCAACTGGCTTGCTTTCACGTCCGCGCATCCACCAGGCAAGACCCAGCAAACCGGCGGTGAACAGCAGGAACACCAGGTTTGGCATACCCGGAACCAGGCCGAGCAGACCGAGCACCGCCGCCGCCAGCAGCATTACGCGCGGATTGCTGAAAAGCTGTCCGACCATCTGCTCGCCAACATCCTGATCGGTGCTGACGCGGGTCACGATAACACCCGCAGCGGTAGAGATAACCAGCGCCGGGATCTGGGCGACGAGGCCGTCACCGATGGTCAACAGCGTATAACTTTCCGCCGCATGCCCCATGTCCATACCGTGCTGCAACACCCCAACCAGAAGGCCGCCCACCACGTTAATCACCATGATAAGAATGCCCGCGATGGCATCCCCACGCACAAACTTACTCGCACCGTCCATCGAACCGTAGAAGTCCGCTTCCTGGGTCACTTCTGCACGGCGTTTTTTGGCTTCATCCTCGGCGATAAGCCCGGCGTTCAGGTCGGCGTCGATCGCCATCTGTTTACCCGGCATCCCGTCCAGCACGAAACGCGCGCCCACTTCGGCGATACGCCCGGCACCTTTGGTGATAACCATAAAGTTGATGATAACGAGGATAACGAACACCACGATACCGATAGCAAAGTTACCGCCCACGAGGAAGTGGCCGAAAGCCTCAACCACTTTACCCGCCGCCGCCGCGCCGGTGTGACCTTCCATCAGAATGATACGCGTGGACGCCACGTTCAGCGCCAGTCGCAGCAAGGTGGTAAACAGCAAAATGGTCGGGAACGCCGCAAACTCAAGGGTACGCTGGGTGAACATCGCCACCAGCAGCACCATGATGGACAACGCAATGTTGAATGTGAAAAGCAGATCGAGGATGAATGCCGGTAGCGGCAGTACCATCATCGACAAAATTAGCAGGATGAGGATCGGCCCGGCAAGGATCTGCCATTGAGTCGATTTCAGGTTGCCGGGCAGGCGCAACATTGCCACCAGATTAGCCATCAGTGTCCTTCTCGTTCATAAAATCCAGCGCGGCAGGCACCGGAAGGTTTTCAGGTTTCACAGGCCGTTGACCGCCAGCCAGACGCCAGCGTTTCAATTGCCATACCCAGGCCAGCACTTCCGCCACGGCGGCGTAGAGTTGTCCCGGGATTTGTTGTCCGATTTCCGCGTGGCGATATAAGGCACGCGCCAGCGGCGGGGCTTCCAGAATTGGCACGCGGTTTTCGGTACCGATTTCGCGGATGCGCAGCGCTATCAACCCCGCCCCTTTCGCCACCACTTTCGGCGCGCTCATTTTGTTTTCGTCGTATCGCAGCGCAACGGAGTAGTGGGTCGGGTTAGTGACGATGACGTCGGCTTTTGGTACATCCTCCATCATCCGTCGACGGGCGGCGGCACGCTGCATCTGGCGAATACGCCCTTTTACATGCGGGTCACCTTCCATCTGCTTATATTCATCACGGATATCCTGGCGTGACATCCGTAACTTCTTGAAGTGACTATAAAGCTGGAAGATAACGTCAAAGCCCACCATTGGAATAATGCTCAGCACCACCAGCAGCGAGCCCAACCCGATGAGATTCATGGCGTTACTCATTGCACTTAACGGTGATTCACTGATCAGGCGCATCATGTCGGGCCAGTTGTGCAACAGGTAAAACCCGGCGGCACTTCCCATCAGGGTGGATTTGAGGATCGCTTTAACCAGCTCGGCACCGGTCTGGGCGGAAAACATACGGGCTATACCCGGGAGCGGGTTGAGTTTGGAGAATTTAGGCTGCAACGATTTGCCGCTAAACACCAGGCCACCGAGCATAACCGGTGACACAATCGCCACCAGCACCACGCCTGTGATAAGCGGCAGCAAGGCGGTCATCGCCCCTTTAAGCAGCAAAATAATTTGTCCGAGGATCAGATTGGGGTCATTAACCATACTGTGGTCAAAACGTAACCCTGCTGAGAGCATTCCTGCCAGTCTGCGGGCGAGCGACTCCCCACCCAACCAGATAACGCACACACCCACAATCAGGATCAGCAGGGATGTCAGTTCTCGGGATCGGGGGATCTGCCCTTCCTCACGCGCTTTTTCAAGTCGGTGGGGTGTGGGGGCTTCCGTTTTGTCGTCGTTATCTTCTGCCACAGTGCATGCTCGCAGCCCATTTAGTCACGGGTATCATGCCAGTGCAGCGGAAATCCAATGGCGGGAAAAGCCAGTTTATTCTGGCTCTTTTCGGTGATTCTTCGCGTTTACCGCCTCAGGCCGCGTTCGCAACCTGAGGCGGGAAGTACAATCAGAAGCCGAGGCTGTCCAGCAGGTCGTCCACCTGATCCTGGCTTGCCACAACGCCCGCTTTGGTGGCGTCAAGCTGCGGGCCATTGAGCAGGCTTTCGTTCTCGCGCTTCGGACGAGAGGCCGGTTCCGGGATATTCTCCAGCAGCACCATCAGTAACTGACGTTCAATCTCCTGAATCACATCCATCATGCGCTTGATAACCTGACCGGTCAGATCCTGGAAATCCTGCGCCATCATGATGTCCAGCAACTGCGCGTTGGTGAAGCTGGTGTGACCCGGCACATCACCAAGATACTGACGCGTATCGGTCACCAGTTCACGGGCATCCGACAGCTCAATAGGATTCTCAAACCACTCGTCCCAGCGTTTGGTCAGCGCTTTCGCGCCCTTCTCCATCGCATCCTGATGCGGTTGTGATGCTTCAACGCTGTTCAGCGCACGTTCAGCCGCCTGAGCGGTCATCTGTACGACATAGTCCAGACGGTCACGCGCGTCCGGAATCGCTTCTGCCGCTTCTGCGATAGCCTGGTCAAGCCCCAGTTCACGCAGGCTGTCACGCAGCATGCGCGTAAGGCTACCGATGCGGGCAATAATATCGCTGGGCGAATGTTCTTCAACGGGTTTCATAGCAGGTTGCAACATATCCAACACCTCACATGCCGAGTTTCTCGAAGATCTTGCCGAGCTTCTCTTCCAGAGTCGCCGCAGTGAATGGCTTCACCACATAGCCACTTGCGCCCGCCTGTGCAGCGGCAATGATATTCTCTTTTTTCGCTTCTGCGGTCACCATCAGAACCGGCAGAGAGGCCATTCCTGCATCTGCGCGAATGGTTTTCAGCAGTTCCAGACCATCCATGTTTGGCATGTTCCAGTCGGAGATAACAAAACCAAAGCCGCCTGTCTGCAGTTTGTTCAGCGCATCAACGCCGTCTTCTGCTTCTTCAACGTTGTTGAAACCCAGCTCTTTCAGCAGGTTGCGCACAATGCGACGCATGGTGGAAAAGTCATCCACAACCAAAAACTTAAGCTCTTTATCCGCCATAAAATAATACTCCTGAGTCAAATACGTATTGCCTGTCCGGCACTGATTTTCGCCAGCATCTGCTGGCTTACCTGGCTAAGATCGACCACTTCGCTCACGCCACCCATATTGATGGCCTCGCGCGGCATGCCGAACACCACACAACTTGCTTCATTCTGCGCAATCGTCCAGGCTCCCGCCTGGTGCATTGCAAGCATTCCGGCGGCACCATCGTTGCCCATCCCCGTCAGGATCACCCCAACGGCGTTGCGCCCCGCATGTTTCGCCACCGAATGAAACAGCACATCCACCGACGGACGGTGCCGGTTGACCGGCGGCCCGTCATGAATTTTGATTTGATAGTTTGCGCCACTGCGCGCCAGTTCCATATGCTTGTCACCCGGCGCAATATAAGCATGTCCGGGGAGCACACGTTCACCGTCTTCCGCCTCTTTCACGCTGATCTGACACAGTTTGTTCAGACGTTCCGCGAACGAGCGGGTAAATCCTGGCGGCATATGCTGAGTAATAAGAATACCCGGGCTTGAAAGCGGCAATGGCTGGAGTACATGGCGAATTGCCTCTGTTCCACCGGTTGATGCACCAATCACCAGCAGTTTTTCCGAGCTGAGTAGCGGGCCGGCCTTCAGTGTTGCCGGAGCGGCTATCGGTTTGTGGGCAGCAAGTTTCGCACGTGACGCGGTACGGATCTTCTCGGCAATCATTTCACTGTAGGCGAGCATCCCTTCACGAATACCCAGCTGCGGTTTGGTGACGAAATCCACCGCCCCCAGCTCCAGCGCGCGCAACGTGATTTCGGAACCTTTCCCGGTCAGTGATGACACCATCACGACCGGCATCGGGCGCAGACGCATCAATTTTTCCAGGAAATCAATGCCATCCATGCGCGGCATTTCGACATCCAGCGTAAGCACGTCGGGGTTATATTTTTTAATTAAATCCCGCGCAACCAAAGGATCTGGCGCGGTTGCCACCATCTCCATATCGCTGTGGCTATTGATAATTTCAGTCATGATCTGGCGCATCAGCGCCGAATCATCGACAGACAATACCCTGATTTTACTCATGCTTTTTCCTTACTCAGTGCATAGACCGTTTGCCCACGCAGGCTAAACTCACGCACGAGGTTGCTAAAGTTTTCCGAATGCCCGGCAAACAGTAAACCGTCAGGCTTGAGCAACGGAACAAAGCGACGCAGAATCTCCTGTTGCGTCGTTTTATCAAAATAAATCATTACGTTACGGCAAAAAATGGCATCAAATGGCCCCGGAACGTTGTACTGCTTATCCAGCAGGTTAACTGGCGCGAATTCAACGCAGTTCGCCAGTTCCTGGCGTACGCGCACCAACCCTTCATGCGGGCCTGTTCCACGCATGAAGTAACGTTGTAGCTGCTGAGGCGACAGCGTTTTCAGTTCATCCTGGCGATAAACTCCGTTGCGAGCCTTCTCCAGCACTTCGGTATCAATATCGCTGGCATACACTTTCCAGCACCCTGGAGCCATGCCCAACGTGTCCGCGAGGGTGATCGCCAGCGAGTACGGCTCTTCACCCGTAGAGGCTGCCGCACTCCAGACGCGATACTCCCCGGTACGACGGCGCGCGTGCTCTGCCAGCACCGGGAAGTGATGTGCTTCCCGGAAGAATGCCGTCAGGTTGGTGGTTAATGAGTTAATAAAAGCCTGCCATTCGGCGCTGTTCTGGTTCGCTTCGAGCATGCTCAGATAGCGCCCAAAATCATCCAGCCCCAGCGTACGCAAGCGCCGAACCAGACGGTTGTAGACCATGTCTCGCTTATGATCGGCAAGCACAATCCCCGCGCGCTGGTAGATTAACTGACATATCCGACGAAAATGCGCGTCGGACAGCGCGAGGCGCTGTGTCATCTGTAACAATAATGACGTTTGCCCTGAGGGCATTGGTGATGTCATAGCGCCTTCTTAATCACATTCAGGATACAACTGGCACGGCCTGCGACCGCCCGACTTCTGATACTGCTTCAACCTGCTCTTTCACATTAAATACAGCGGCAAGCCGCCACGGTTTACATGTCAGTTAAAATGTTTCCCAGTTGTCATCTTGTCCGGTCGCTCCGGCACGCGTACGTGTTGCAGCGGGCGCGGAGGCCGGGGTGTGTTGAGTCGCATGCGGGTCGACCGTATGTCCCGCGAGTGAAGCAAGACGAAATGCCGAGACCGCCATCTTCAGACGGCTGGCCTGATCTTCCAGTGCAGCGGCCGCCGTGGCGGACTCCTGCACCAGCGCGGCGTTTTGCTGTGTCACGCGATCCATTTCCGATACCGCCAGGGCAACCTGGTCGATACCGCGACTTTGCTCATCAGACGCAGAGGCGATTTCACCCATAATGTCTGTTACGCGGGTCACGGCATTCACGATGTCATTCATGGTTTCCCCCGCGCTTTCCACCAGCACTGAGCCGGTATCCACACGAGAGACGGAGTCTTCAATCAGGGCTTTAATCTCTTTTGCCGCATTGGCACTACGGCTGGCGAGGTTACGTACTTCCCCGGCCACCACCGCAAACCCACGGCCCTGTTCACCGGCACGCGCGGCTTCCACGGCAGCGTTCAGTGCCAGAATATTGGTCTGGAACGCAATGCCATCGATAACGCTGATGATGTCGGCAATCTTCTTCGAACTGTCGGCAATTTCATGCATGGTTTTCACCACGCCGTCCACCACACGACCACCGCGCTGTGCCGTCTCGGAGGCACTTTCAGCCAGTTGAGATGCCTGACGGGCGTTATCGGCGTTCTGCTTCACGGTAGCGGTAAGCTCTTCCATGCTGGCGGCCGTCTCTTCCAGCGCAGAAGCCTGCTGCTCAGTACGGGAAGAGAGATCGTTATTCCCCATTGCGATTTCGCTGGTGCCGGTATAGATGGCATCTGAGCCGTTACGCACGTTGGCAACGGTATCAATCAACGAGCGCTGCATATGGTCAACGCTGGTCGCCAGCTCGGTTATCTCATTGCGACCGGAAACGTTCAGCGTTTTGGTCAGGTCACCACCGGCAATTTCACGGATATGGGCAATCACGCGGCCAAGCGGGTTAAGAAGGATATGGCGAATGCCGTACCACACGGCCACCAGCACGATGACCAGGGCCAGCGCCAGAATGGCCATCTGCCATTTGGCAAAACGGTAATCATTCTGACTTTCCGCAAATGCCGTGTGATACAGCTCGCTACTGGCTTTGGCGTACTCGCCCAGTGCCGCACCCAGTGCGTTTTGCATTCCCTGCGTCGGCTGGGCAAAATAGGCGTCCATATTGCCGCCTTCCAGGAACTGAATAAGCTCCGTCAGACCGGCAAAGTAGGCGTTGTATTTTTCGTCAATATTCTGACTCACCTGCTCCATTGCAGGCTGCGGGGTGATCTTCTTAAAGGCGTCGTAATGTTTTGCGGCGTCCGCGAGCGTGGCTCGCGCATTTTTCAACAGATCTGTTTTCGCACTGCTCTGCTGATTGTTTGGATCCATCATCATGCGGGCAGCCGAACGGCTCAGGTTGATGCGCGTTTGCAGCATCAGATCCCAGGTCGAGGTCAGTTCACTCTGCTGCTCGCGCAGATCGTTCGAGGTGACAAAGCTGTCCTGGTTTTGTTTCAACGACGAGAAAAAGAGCCCGCCAGAAGTGAGCTGAAGAAGTGCGAAAATGACCAGCACCATCATGAGCATTGTGACAACGCGGATACGGTTCAACATACAACACCTTCTCATAGATTTATTAACGGTGTTATCGGCACTGCCCACAGGAACTTTACATTTGCGAAAGGGAAAAGCGTGGGGTTAAAACGCAACGTCAACGATCAGCGTATCGCTGTAAGTACCCGCAGGCGGAGTACTCTGGTTGGTAAGGATTTTGGCGGTGTAGTTGTAAGTCCGCAAAAGCCCGTCGGTGCTGACCTGTGAGGACAACGCGCTGGCCCAGCGTTCAGTACCGCTGCCACCCCAGCGGTTGGTTGTGGCTTCTTTATAGATGTCGTAGCTCATGTAGTTACTGCCGCTGACCATCCTGCGCACGTTATTGAGCGCGTTTGCACCATTATTAATACCGATGGTGTAGGTACTGCCTTTGGTGCAGGTCACGGCGACAGCCTGTGAAACGGTCGGGAAACTTTGTACCAGCGGTGCGCTGTTGAAGTTCACATCGGGTGTGCTCATGGTGCTGCAGTCGTTGGTCACGGTCATATTGAGCAGAATGCTGGTCGTCGCCGTGCCGGTTTGCGAGATAGTACAAAGGCCAAGCGCACCGACTGAACAGACGTCATAGTTGACGCTAAAAGTGAGCTGTACCTGGTATGGCCCTGCCGTAACGTTCTGCCCGGGTACCGTGCGAAAATAGAGCGGAATGTTGTACTGTTTTGAGCCCAGCAGACCGAGCAGGGTGTTACCACTCCAGGTATACGCTTTACTGATTTGCACTTCACTGCTGCTCGCGCAGCCCGATAGTCCGCACAGACGCGTGGGGATAACGTCCGTGACGGTCAAATCATCGGTGCGTTTCAGGGTAGCGCGGTTGTTACCTGATACCGACGCCGCCGTGTAGTTGAGCGTTATCGAGTCGTTAGTCAGCAGGTTAAGCACCGCATCACAGGACACAACCAGCGTACCGGTCGTTTCCACTTCCCCGGTGCCGCTGAGGGCAAATGAACTGACGCTGCCAAAAGACGCATTCACCGTACTGACGGTACACGCCGCCCAGCTACCGCCGGAGATAAGCAGTAAAATCCACAGCAGCACGCGCTTCATGGCTGCTCCCGGCAAACCAGTGGACCATAAGTTTTCAGCTTGTGTTCCGGGTTTGCATCCACTGTCAGCGTGGCCTGACAGTGCTTCCCGTCGTGTAGCGCGGCGAAATTTTTCGCACCGAAACGCATTAAATTATGCACCGCAGCAAGAGAGCGAAAAACAGCTTTTGCGCACGGTGCAAATTAAAACGCCACGCTGCTTATCTCATTCAAATGATGAAGCCGGGAACCTACGATAAAGGGTGGATATACCAGCATCAAAAATAAGCGCAACTCGCTGGCGTGGCTCTCCAGATGCAATTAATCTTCCCATCTGCTCCCACTGTTCCGATGTAAACTTTGGGCGTCTTCCTCCCACCCTACCTTGAGCCCTGGCAGCCGCAAGACCGGCTCTTGTGCGTTCCACAATTAACTCACGCTCCATCTCAGCCAGTGCCCCCATAACGTGAAAGAAGAAACGTCCCATTGGCGTTGACGTATCTATACTGTCTGTCAGGCTGCGAAAATTTATATCTCGCTCCCGCAACTCCTCTACCAGCAGGACAAGATGCCGCATGCTGCGCCCAAGGCGATCTAGTTTCCATACCACAAGCGTATCCCCCTTTCTCAGGGTCTTAAGCACGCGCTTTAGCCCTGGGCGCTCCGAGGTCTTTCCGCTGATCTTGTCTTCAAAAATCAGTTCACATCCTGCGCATTCCAGCGCGGTTCGCTGCAATGCGGTGTTCTGGTCATTTGTTGACACCCTGATATACCCAATAAGCATGGTTTATTCCCTGCAAAAGGCAGAAAGCATGCCACTGGTGAGCTAGATGGTCATTCTCAAAAATGTTGGTTTGGGAACAGCGGCAACGAAGAACGTAGGAGTCGGTGCCGGACAGATACCTGACATGTCCAGCTTTACCAACGCGAGTGGGTGGCAAAAATTGCCAGGTGGGAAAATCTTACAGTGGGGAAAAGCAGGTTTTCCTGTTGGGCAAACTCAGATTTCAGTTCCTTTTCCTATCAATTTCCCCAGTGTGGTAAGCAATATCCAGCTTACATTTGCCGATATTAACTTTTCTGGTGGAACCCCCTCGCCAACTTTAGCGGTGGTAAATAACACCGTTAACGGTGCAGGGTTTGGGGCGTACATGTCCGGTGCTGGTGGTTTCAACGCATACTTTTTTGCTATTGGGAGCTAACGTGAACACATATTTTTATAGCGCTAAACATAACAGCTTTTTCCCGCTTGAGCTTAAAGATGATTATATCAATGGTATTGGTTGGCCGGAGGATGCGGTCGAAGTAACAAACGCTATTTATATTGAATATAGCGAAGAACCACCAAAGGGGAAAATAAGAGTTGCTGGTAAAAATGGGATGCCGGAATGGGAAGACATCCCTCCACTGACACACGAAGAGGTTGTGGCTCAGGCGAGGGTTGAAAAACAGAATCGGATTAGTGCTGCAAACGACTACATTAACAGTAATCAATGGCCGGGAAAGGCGGCTATGGGCCGCCTTAAAGATACAGATAAAGCAAAATATAACGCTTGGTTGGACTATCTGGATAATATTGAAGCCGTAGATATCTCAGCGGCCCCGGATATTACCTGGCCTACTCCCCCGGCGGTGTAGGCCATTCGATGGCAGGTGCACTGGAGGTATCGACAGCTTCCAGTGCATCAAGATAATCAAGCCACAGATTATACTGTGTTAGTTCGTCTCCTTTCAGTCGACCAATTGCTGCTTTACCCGGCCATTGTTTGCTGTTCATAAATTCGTTAGCCAAGTCTATTCGCTGTTGTTTTTCTGCTCCAGCTGCTGCGACTAGCTCATCGTGTGTTGGTGGGGGAATATCTGCCCATGCCGGACCGTTAGCCCCAGGAACCATTTTTTTGGTAGTTGAGCCAGCCATAAATTCATTATAAACCGCTTCGGTTATCTCAATTAAATCATGCCCTTTATAATCCTCTGCAGTTTTTTCAAGAAGAAATCCATTAAGTGACGGGCTGTAATATATTTTCATTAATTAATACCCCAATACAAAATACATACATACAATAGAACTATTCGCAAGAGCTATCCCCGATTTGGTGTTGCGGACTGCAAAGCTAGCCTTACTAACGGGGGCTGTAGTAGATGGATAAGATGAAAAGATGTATGGGTCGCTGTCTCCTGCGTATGATATTTTGCTTTGATGGGCTTCCGCATATATAAATCCAGTGGGGAATGTGTCCGGGAGCGTCAGGAACACGTTGCCTTGCGCATCTGTAGGTGCTAATTGCTGGCCACACATAAGCTTGTAACCACCAGGAAGATTCAAGACTATCGACGTGGCAGATCTTGACGAGACGAAACTGGACATATCGGGTATCTGCCCGGAGCTGGTACCGACGTTCTTCGTTGCCGCTGTTCCCAAACCAAGGTATGTGAGAACGTCAGCAACCGTTGCTTTACCGATGATGTCCCGACCAATGCTGGATAACGCTGTTAAAGCGGCAGCATCAGCGGCGGTGAAATATGGGAGTTTATTGGCCCCCCCGACCAGAGTGGAAAGCGCTCCCAAAGTATCGTTAAATGGGGCATAAAGTTTATTCAACGCAGCTAACAGCTGGCCTGCTGTCGATGCTGGTTCCATTGCCGCTGCTGTAAGAATGGCAATCAGCTCACTTTGTGTATCGCGGATAGCGGCTTGTTCATTATTAAGGTGTTCAGCATCAACTATGGTTCCCAGCTCACCAGTGAGCGGATTACCATCATGGAAAAGATTATCCGGCGTCTGCACCGGTGGCATTAAGGGCCGCATTATTCATTCTCCTGATATGCGAAGTAGCAAAATGTATGAGCTGGTTTGAGATCGCGGAAGACTTGTTCAATGACCGGATCACCAAAGGTAGTCAGGCGCTCACCTGCTGCTGAGCTGCCTGAGCGGAAGCGATAGGATTGCGTTCCTGAGTTCTGAATATTGACGCGCCAGACCCAGATAATGTCTTCAACCCAGAGGCGATCACCGGCGCGGTTAACTCCCGCCCTGAAAGGTTGCGGTTCATCAATTGTGATGATGTAGCCAAGGTTACTGGCCAACTGAATAAAGTACGGAATACTGAGACCACCAACCTCGGCCAGTTTGGCCAGCACACGCTGCTGGCGTTGCTGGTATGTCGCACCTTCAGCAGGAGTAAGGTCCAGGACGCGTTCCCAGTCAGACAAAAGGCTGCGTGCATAAAATGGAGTAACTCCACCTTCAACAAGCCCTGCAGACGCATCGAGAGTCTCAAAAACACCTGATTCAGATCGCAATGATGCATCAAGCAGAGGCTGGCCCGGACTGTACGAAACGAGTGGCAGCAGACGATTTAACAGCGTGAAGTAGCTCATAGCAGCTCTACCTCCACATTTCCTAATCTAAGCCATTCGACTTTCGTGGAATCGATTACAGGCTGAATATTTGCGGATGGTGTAACGATGTCATAGTCGGTAATACCAGGAATGAGAGAAATCAATGTCCCCGCCTGGCTGCGAATAAAAGCCACTCCCGGCTCACGGCGCGAGTCATCGTCCTCAAGCGTTCCGGTGATAGCCTGTTTGGCTGCGGCGAGGGTGATGCCTTCCAGTGATACCTTTACGAGCACGTCAAATGTACGGATGGCAGGCATGAGAACCAGCGTGTTTTTTGCTGTAACAGGCCGGACATCGTCAATGTGAGCCTGTGTCCTGTCGATCACATCCTGAGAAGGCAGCCCACCTGCAGACGTGATCACAACATCAACAGTACCCAGCCCACGACGCAACGGGTAAACATATGCGGCGGATACGCCGGATACTTCCAGGGCCCAGCGTTTGTAATCATATTTATTACCACCTGCAGGAGGTCGGCGAATGATTTCTAGCAGACGGGCAAGCAGCTCCGCATCAGTTTCCTCATCCGTACCGCCAGTCATCAGACCTACGGTCACTGTGCTGTCAAACCCGTCAGGTGTAGTGGTCAGCGTTGCCGATGTGACTGAGGTGGTGTTACCCGCAGTCCCTGACAGTGATGACATGGCATTTACGGATGCTTTTCCATCCGGCCCGATAGTAATTTCTTCGGTTGTTGTCCATGAAACACTGTCGCGTTTGAACACAAGACCGGCGGCAGCTAAGGCTCCCGGTTCGCCGGTAAATGTAGCGGGCCCGGAGGCGTTATTTGCTGCTTTTTTACTTAAACCACGTAAGCGGGCATGCAGATAGAGAAATTCAGAATCAGCTGTATCCGGGAATATCTGACGGACTATCCATCCCTGATGCTGATAAAGCCCTTCGGCAACGCTGGCCACACTTGACGCCCGGACATACCAGTCGCTGTCTGGCCCCAGCTTGTCATCTGACAACTGCAGGAGATTTTTGATATCCCGCAGAATGTCGGTGCGAATTTGCGCGGCATTTTTGGTAATGAATGGCATCAGCTGACCTTAACCGGAAATTTCCAGGTCTGCGGCGTTCCGCTCGCGGACGTGACGATTATATGAAGCAGCATCCAGCCTTTTTGCCAGTGCTCTGCAGTAATGGAAATAGACCGGGCGCGACCGTCATCAATAATCGGCTGCAGGGCCTGCTGCGAATACTGCACCGCGAGTTTCTGAACGCGGGACACATCCTTTTCGCGGCGCAGTGTATGTAAAAGAGAGCCCAGTGCTGGCTCAGCCCACCATGAGCCAAGGGGCGTCATCAGCCTTAAATAGACGGCATTCGCTAAAGTGTCTGAGCTGTCGCCGGTATAATCGCCGGTCGTTGGGTCAATCAACATTTCCATGCCGTAATACTATCGGCATGGAAATTTAAATTATCGGTGAAGGGGTTCAGTGGGTATTGCTTTTGAAGGAGAACTTACGTTACCACAAATTACATTTGCTGATTAGGTTTCTGCGTTGTGCCTGCATCGCCGCCGTGGTTGTGGTCGTGACCGTCATAAGTCTCACGCATGGTGTTCGGCGTAGATTTCCCGTCAGCGACTTCATTACTGCCTTTCAGCAGTGGTGTATCAAAATCTGCCCGCTCTGAGGCTGTGGTTTTATACGTTTTTGTATTAACAATATGCTCTTCGGTATTCACGATATGTTTTTTAGTATTAACAATATATTCATCACAGTTCACTTCAATAATTTTCCCGCGCTTCAGGATAATGTTGCTGCCTTCATCCGAATAAATGGCAAGCTCACCACTTTTCAGGCTCTTTAGCCTGTATGAAGCGTGTTCCGTGGCAATAACCACGCTATGACTGGTGCGCCCGTTCAGCGGGAGCATAATGGCTTTAGTGCCCCTGGGCGGGTTGGATGTAAAACCGTATTGCTGGAACATCTCCACATCCTGCAGGGACTCCGTAGCCAGACCTTTACCCTGAATGGTCTGAATATCACCGCCGCTGTTAACCCTTATTAAAACGCCCCTGAAGGCCTGTCTTATACGGTTTAACGCCGTGTTAATACGCGAATCAATTTTGCTCCACATCGATAATCTCCAGCTCTTTATTTACCTTGGCGCGGCGTTTACGTGATTTCCGTTTTTTCGGATAAGCATCCGGTATCCATATTCCATCCTCTTTGAGACGCAGGGTGGTAATGGTGTTGTCTGGCCGTCCACCTGAAAACTCTCTTCCCATGAGGAAGTAAATGTCATCAATGCCATGTGACTCGCTTCGGACACGGATACGCTGGCCCGGTTGCCATAACTTACCGTTCTCCATGCGATGGCCTTTAACAATAGCTGTCAGATCAAACCCGTTCAGGCGGGCATCGGCCATGGCCTTTCTTGCGCGATAATCAACCTGTGCCTGGTTATCAGCATCACCGGCAACCATAATTTGCGGACGGTAAAATGGTACGGTACTGTCCCGAACGGTGCTGCGTAAGCCATGAAAGCCATTCTCTGCAGAGCCGGTGCTGTCATAAATATCATCGGCATCATCGTCGTCTTCTGCGTCAGCGCTCTGGCCATCAACGTCAATAACATCGAGCTTCCCGGATTTTTTCCCCTGACCGTGTCCCTGTGCCAGCATTGTCAGTTCAGAGAACGCCCCGGTAATGGATGACCGGTCACTGAGATCGAGGACGTTGTTTCCCCGACCGTCACGATTAAGAATCAGCGTGGCCACCGAGTCTTTTGTGTAGTCCGGCCCACCAATAACCAGCGTGCCATCTGGCTCAAACCATGGCCATAACCCGCGTGCAGCAGCTGCACGCTCAAGCGTATCCCACGCACGTTCTCCGGGTTCAACGCTGACCTTGTCATTACGCAGGGAAGTCTCAGCCTCAATGCGGATGTTTGTCACCCCCAGCGGCCTGACTACCTGGGCGATCACTTCTTCAAGACTGAGCTGACGGGAGGTGAAAACTGGTGAAGCGCAGTCAACAAGCACGGCAGCGCCATCGCGACCGGAAAGCGATAAAGAGACCTGCTGACGGGATACGCGGCGCTGAACCACATCCACCCGACCGGACATCACCACATCATTACCCACCCTGACCAGTACCGGCACACCTCGTTTAATGGCCGCCGGAAAAATACCGTCAGGCAGCCCAAGCGTTACGCTCCAGGCATCGGAGGGGATCAGAAAATCGGAGTCAATCTGATAGCGGCTCCATGCACTGTGGATTTTGCCATCAATAACCAGGCTCACCGTATTCTGCGAATCTTTATCTTGAGTAGGCATTCAGAATGTCACCGGCTTTGATGTTGTTAGGATTACGTAATGTCGGATTAAGGCGCAGCAGCTCGGCGGCGCGGGTGTAGTCCTCGTACCACAAGTGGGCCAGCAAATGCAGGTTGGTGTCGGACAATATCACTCGCGTCGTCAGTGGCGGTCTGCTGGTAATAACGGCTGCGCCCAACTCCTGAACAGTCAGGGCAATATCCTTGAGGCTTTCAACCACGGGTTGCCATGTCACGCCACCCGGTGTTTCACCGGCGCTCACGTTTTGCGTATCGGCAGCAAAGGTGTCCCGCGTCTGGTCGATTGCCGTCTGAATGGCCGTCCTGGTGTCGTTGGTGATCTGCTCAATATCGACAGGCGACAGAATATCGCTGATGCTGCTGTCACTGAGTATGTCGGAAGCATCAAGCGCCAGCTGGATTGCAACCTGGATTTTTACCGCCGTTACCAGCTCAGTGATATCAGACGTTGATGATCCCGCCGGAACGGTGACGGCAACAGTCTTTTGCCCGGTCACGATTTGCTGAGGTAATGCGGCCACCTCCTGCAGATTGTTACGGCCATTCTTCCAGTCGGCCATCACGATGCCCGCTGTACCGGAAACGTCTGAAGACTGTGAATAGCTTCCTGGATTATTACTGACACTTGATTTGGACTGAAACGACGTCAGGCTCAGCGCACTCTGCAGGTCATTCATGAACGCTTTCGGGTAATTAACAAAATCCGAGGTGGTACTGACAAATCCCGTCAGTTCCCCCTTAAGTACGGTAACCATATTCAGCGTCGTGGTTGCCAGCGATTTCGCTTTCTTCATCCACTTTTTCGCTGTACGCAGAGGCGAGAGAATATTGTCGATGGCCGTCTGGGCTTTCTCCAGAGCAGATTGCGCCTGGTTGAAAATGATATCGGCCTTCGACAGCGGGAAGTCGCTGCCAAAGAAAGGCAGATTAAGTCCACCCTGGATAAAGACCACTTCGACAACGCAGTAATCAACGTTCTCCGCTTCATGCGATGCCTGATACTCAATGCACTGCATGCCCGTCATGGAGCCGAAAACCGGGTGGATTAACTCCGCGCTACCGCGTGTATCCAGCGCGGCCAGAAACGCCTGCAGTCGCACTTCGTAATCGTCACCCCAGAAAAGGACCGTCATTCGCAGGTTACGAGGCTTGCGGCCAAGGTCATCAACATCGCCGCCGTCCACATAGGGATACTCATAGGTCGCAATGTCGCGGCTGGCGCTGTCACGGGTATTAACCACATCGAAGCGGACGCCCCTGAATGAGGCATCCTGTAATGAATCTTCCCAGCTCACTGCGGGCCTCCTGTTGAGCCGCGAACGGATTGTTCGCCGTTGTATTCATTAACAGCTGATGCTATTTCACGACCGTCCAGTATCAGCTTTGTGGTGAGGTTAATGGGTTGTGATTTTTGTTGCTGCTGAGGCAACAGATAAGACGGCACGCCTGTTGCTGCAGGTGTGTTTTGCCCTATAGTGGCAGGTGAACTCCACCAGGATTTGACCATTGAAAAGAGATCAACATCGAAAAGAGGTTTCTTGTTATTCTCTTTTTCCTGAAACTTTTGTCTAAAAAGCTCGCCAGTAGTGATCCCTTTTGATTTAGCTTCCTCGTCAGCAGAATCGAATTTATCCTGGGCAGACTCATAAATAATATTTGCCACATTTGCATATGAAGCCCATTTTCCTAACTGGCCTGGCAAATCACTACTTCCCCCCAAAAATTTGTCAAGGAAGCCTTCTTTATCGCCGCCGATTTCCTGAGCATTAGTTACATAAACAGGTACGGCATTGTTGCCAGAAGCACCTTCCGCGAGAATTTCAAGGGGATTTGAGCCTGCTGGCTTGCCCCCAGCCCCTCCCCGTCCTGACATCCATTTTATCGCACCAAATACCGCCGCAGCCGCAGCCATTGCTTTAATTCCAATAGCTGCATCAGAAACAGCCCTGGTTAAACCAGGATATTCCTCTGCATACTTCAGTAATTTATCTGAAAGATATCCCAGGGAATCTGATAACGGCTTGACTGAATCCATCTCCTGAAAGTCTCTCTCGTTATCAAGTTGTCCCAGTTTGAATCCAGGTTGTTCCGACATTAACAAAAAACTAAGATCGCCAGCCGTTTTTCCATCTGATAAGTTACGTTGAGAATTAGCTTCTGAAATAACACCCTGCGTATAGGATTTGTTACCTCTGTATCCCAGGAGTGCAAGTAAAGCCTGTTGGTCTGCAATTATTTTTCCAATACCTGACCCTTCCAGTATTTTTGCTTGAGAGTTAATAATTTCTCTTTTTTCGTTTTCAGGCGCTATTTTAAGTTTTTCTTCTAGCCTTTTATAAGCAGGATTAGATGCAACAACCTTATCTACAATTTGGTTAAATGTTTCGAGAGGATTAACTCCTTTACCAACACCTTTGGCGAGACTACCTGAAAGATCGATTCCTCGACCACTCGGTAATTTTACTCTTGCGGCGGCATTAGCGGCATCCTGGCTATTTAATTTCAAGAGAAGATTATTAAGATTGTTACCTGCCTGGTCAGGAGAGCCAGCGGTAATGGCTGATGCCTGATTCCAACCCAATAACACTGCAAAGTCGTCCAGACCTTTCATACCAGCATTACCGGCGCTTGCAAGTTGTGATGGAAGCCACTTTGCCATATCCTTCAACTCAAATGAACCGTTTTGTCCGGCACTGATCGACATATTGAGTGCTTTATCAAGCTCTGTATCCTGAATTCCAAATGACTGTTTTAATTTAATTGCGATATTTGCAAGGTCAGCGGGAGCTGCTCCCGTTGCAGTTGAGTATTTTTGAATCAAAGGCAATATTGATTTCGCCGATTGCATGCTTACAGAGCCTGATGCAAGCATTGCATCCAGAGTCTCTGCTGCTGATTCTTTAGTCCCGCCACCAGTTTTAACTGAATGACGAATAAGGGAATCCATTTCATTCATACCAGTGCGCCGGCCCTCCAGGCCCTGATCTGCATAGGCTGTGTTAGCCATCATTGCCAGTCTCTGCTGGTAACTCATTTGATTCGAGACCGGACGGACCAGTGTAGCGCCTGCTGCCATGACCCCACCGGCTACAGCTGAGATAGTTGAGCCCGCAGTACCTAGTTTTTGCATTCGGCTCATACCTTCACCAACACCGTTCAATTCACTGCGCAAATTGCGCACTTTATCTTTCATGGCAGAGAAGGCTCTTGTCTGCTCATTAGCGGACAGTGCACCGGTACGAGATAAGCGGTTATAGGCGGCCATAGTCTGCTGTATTTCGCGCTGAATCTCTCGCTCTGAACGAATACCAAGGGTAGATCGCGCCGAACTGGCGCGACGGTATTCGTCCTGAAGAGAACGGGAGGAGCGAATCGCTGTGGCTGCGTTCTGCTGGCGGGATTTCGCCAGCTCATCATCGGTTTTTTGCGCCGCTTTGGTATCACGACTGATACCCTGCAGTGCCTGCTTAAGCACTTTGGAGCCGGTATCACGTGCCAGCAACTGCAGCGCCAGTTGTAAGTTACGCGCCATGGGTTATCTCCGTTTGCCGACTTTCTTCAGGCGTTGCGATTTGGCCGTACGGGTTGTGCGGGTGGTAGTTTGCCCGGTTTTCTTTCCGTGTAACCGGGCAAGTGCTTCGGTGTAGCCGTCGAGTTCCGTTCGTGTCATGCTTCCGATTTGCTGCTCACTGATCCCGTATCGTCCGAGTGCGAGGACGAGGGTTCGGTAGCCGGTGAGTTTTTGTTCAAATCCATCCGCTTTTTTTTAACAGCGTTAATCTGAGCATCAATGATGTCAAAGTCATCATCATTCAACTCATCAAGGAGTAACTCTGGTGTTATGTCTTCCTTATTCAGTGAACCAAGTTCTTCAATTGCCTGTGCCATCAGCGCTACACGATAATACATCCCCGCCGAAGCCCCTTCGGTTGTTCCGCAAGCCTCATCCGTGAGACGCAGGGCTTCAATAGTGTCCCTGACAACAGGCAGCCTGACGGCAAAGTCAAAATGGACTTTATCACCGTATTTAACGCCATATAAAAGCTGCTGCTTTTCCATTTATTCCTCCACCCGACGAAGCGCATTCATGGTGATATCGCGCTTCGCTTCGTTGTCGACGGTATACTGAGCCCCGGCCTGAGTGCTGAAGCAGTCCAGGTAAGAAACACGTTTACCGCTGCTGTTGAGTGGATACTGGGTGATTTTCGCACCTTCAATACCGCCCCAGTTCAGGTCGCCGGATTCCGGGATGACCACCGTAACGGTCAGCTGGATCTCTTCGATGCCACGGGAGAAACCTTTGGCCCGGCCCGTTTTGTTCATCGTCTTCACAAGCTTTCGCCCGGTGGTCACATCTTCCTTGAGGTCGGTCACTTCAATTTCCTGGCCGTCGACTTCCATGACGATCGCGCCAACATATTCTTCAAGAGCCATTCTGGTTTACTCCTCAGAGCAGCAAATCAATTCGACCGGCAAAGACGTGCAGGCCATTCACAACATCCGCAGGAATGCGACCGTTCAGCTGGTTAACATCCTGCAGATCGCGCTCAACAATAAGACCGTCTTTGTTGGCATCCACCTCCTCGACAATCTCCAGCTCCTCCAGCTTGTAAAGCACATCAAGCAGTTCGCTGCGCACCTTCGGCGGCGTCCTTGAGCTGAGCTTATCGCGCGGGAATCGCAGAGCGATGCGTTCACGGCAGGCCTTGCGCACGTAGTCCAGCGTTCGGATGGTGGTGATATCCAGCAGCGCCACATCATCCACGCCCTGGGCGTTTTTGGTGTAGGTGCTGATAGCGCGAACGATCTGCACTTTGTCACCGGGGCCAATCTCAAACGGCGTAAGACCATTACGCAGGGCGTTCTCCTGCTCGGTTCGCCCTGGCTGACTTTCCACTGCAGTCACATCCAGCGTGCTCATCGCAAGGGTGTTCAGCGGGCGGGCCGGGTCTTCTTCACTGGCGATAACAGCGGCATAGGCAGCGGCAATCTGCGCCGGGGTTTTTACCGAACCGCTATGCCAGCCCAGCGTGATACGCCCGTCATTCAGTGAGGCGGCCAGTGCAATGCCTGTGGAAAGCGACTTGCGCCACCCACCCACACCGATTGCGCCGCGCTGCTCCATCGCATTGCTGACGTTTGTCAGATGGTTACGCAGCGCCGTCATCGCTTCCTGGGTGGAGAACGGGCAAACAATAATGTTATGACCTGCAGAGAACGCCGCTGCCAGCGCTGGCGTAATATCCGGATCAACATTACCGCCTGTAAGAGTGGTCGCCGCCGCTGTGATACCCGCTGCCGTCACGCCGGAAGAGACAATAATGTCGTTACCAACCGCCCCTTTATGGCGGCAGGTCAGGGTCACTTCCCCCGCGTTTGCCGTCGCTGTGACTGGCAACCCGTCTTTCTGGGTAATCAGTTCCGTCAACGCTGCCGCAATGGTCTCCGCCGTATCTGCAGCCGAAATGCCGACATCAATACGGGTACCATTAATGGTTACGCTCAGCTTCCCGCTGGATGACGCGGTGCCGGTCACGGTAACCTTGCCCGAAGCTGCTGTTGCAGTGGCCGCATCGCTGATGCCGACCATCTGCAGCTGCAGGTAGGGATAGGCACCGATAGCCGCTGTGGCCATCAGATGCGCCATTGAGCCACGGCCAAAGTACGTCGCGGCCTCTTCATCAGAGAAAACATTCTGAATGACAAGCGGCGCAGACGAACCGGAGGCCAGCATTGGCGCAATCATCAGCACCTTCTGGGTATTACCCGGCAGGGTACGAACGGCCAGACGGGTGTTGAACTCAAAATACTGTCCCGGTTTGCGGTTCGTACCGATAGTGTCAAAACTGATATTAGGACTGCTCACCGTTCACCTCCGTGCTGGCAACGTTATTTTTGCTTTTGGCGTTCTTGTCACTACTGGTGACAATAATCAGATCACCGGCCATTACCTGACGCTGGTAATAAGCGGTGTTCTCCACCTCAAGGGGTTCCGCATCGGTAATGTAGCGGCGCGCATTATCTTCGCGCGGCACGCTCAACCCACTGGCGGCTTTTACTTTAATTTTGCTCATGACTGATAATGTCCTCTGCTGCATTGTCTTTATCAGGCTGCTTAAGATCGTAACTGAGTCGGGTTTTCAGCCATGCCGGGTCATCGTCGGTGGTGGCACCACCATAAATCTGGAACATATGATCAACATGGCCTTCCGGCGCATCCGTCAGCGGGTAACGCCCGTTCTCCAGCGCTGACTCAATCCATTTCGTGTCGAACTCGCAGGCAAATACGGAAAATGCCTGAGACTCTATCTGGGTGTTGAAGAGCGTGCGCACGCGACCTGGGCTGAGCGGGTCGATTTTGATACCCGTATCCGCCATATCCTGACCGGACAGCAGACGACGAACGGCAGCAACAAGAATGTACGTACCGACCTCCTGTACGTGCGGCCCACCCATACGGGCCGCTTCTTCACTGCGCAGGCTGCGCTCGCCTACCACCACGACAAAGCGACCGTGAGTGACAAACCGTTGCCGTGCTGTGCTGTATGGCTCGGTTTTTTGCACCCCGCCGAACGTCACCCAGACGGCAGGCAGCTGGCGCAGTACCTCTGCAGGCTCGCCATCCAGCTCGCCACCGTAGGAGCGCACATTCTTCGCCATACGCCCCATACCTTTGCGAAGGCGCTCCACGATGGCTTTTTCAATATCCGTAATCACCATCAGAAACTTCCTCCGCCAGTCTGGTCACGCCCGAAGACGCGACCACCTGACACCATCCGCGCACCGGTTCCGCTTTTCACCACTTCACCTGTCGTCGTGCGGCCCAGATTGATTCGCCCGGATGCAACTTTTTCCAGGTAGCGAACGGTGTCTTCATACCGCTCGCGGATTTCTGCTGTCATCTGGGTCTCAGAGCCGCACAGAAGATAGCGGGCGATGTTGCAGCAGCGACCAACGAGAACACGGGGCTCATCAGCCCAGGGCACCGGATAGCGACCGCAGAGATATCCGTCGATTTCAGCGCTGGCCTGAACGAGTGCGCCGTTCAGCACATCATCGTCAATCTGCCCGGTGTAGTTGCGGTCGGTGAGCGACACGCATTCGCGCTCACCAAACGCCCTGACCATGTCCTCCCGGTTCGCGTACATGGCTTACCCCTTGGCCTTTTTGTCCGGGTTTTCCGAACCGGCCTGCAGCGCATCCAGCTTCTGACTCAGTGCATCACGTACCGTCTCCAGCTCCGTGATGGTGCCGTTTGCACTGGCAAGCTGCTGCTTAAGCGCGTCGCCATCCTGGTTGAGCTGCAGAACCGTCGCCTCCAGCTCGCTGACGCGTGCCTTGAGGCCGTCACGCTCGGTGGTCAGGGCGGAAACAGCATCGCCGTCGCCAGCGTTTTCAGGCACATCCTGCAAACGAACCACAATCAGATTGGGATCGTTTTCCAGAATCTGGAGTTCGCTGTCGCTGAAATGGTCATCCGGCCAGGTGACAGTATTCGCGCTGTGGGCGATGCCGAGACGGCGAAAGCCATCGCGGCGGGCAGTGATTTGAATCGGCATTATGCGTCCTCCCCGGTGGAGCCATACGCCATCTGCCAGAAGCCGTAGCCACCATTTGCACGGGCTTCAGCACCGAAGATGAACTTCTTGCGCATAAAGACGTTGTCAGCGTTGTAGTCGGTCTGCTCGACAAAGACCGGTTTTTTACGCTCCTGATAAATCAGGGGCTTCACGGGTTTTGACGTGTCCAGAAGGAACCAGGCGGTATCTGACGTCAGCTCTGGGACAACCAGAACTTCAGCCGTCCCCTTGTATGGGTTTGGCGTATTGTCAGGGAAGCGGTCAGCCGTCATCAGATAGTTGGCATCGTCTTCAAGAGCCGGAGGCACAACCAGGATGGTCGGGCGAATTTTCAGGGACGCGCCTTCATCATCCTTCAGGCTGCGCATGGCCGTTCGTGCAGCCCCGTAACTTGCTTTTGCGGCGGCAAGCGAGGTAACGGCAAGCTTTTTCGTGCCTTTGTTAGAGACCGACTTGCCCCCCGAAAGGTGGTCGGTATCAAAGAAGGGCTGACCGTCGTAGCAAAGATTGGTGAAACCTTTGCTCAGGAGAGCGAAGACGATATCGGCAGGCAGTTCTGCAGCGGACTGGCCCGCACCTTTCGCCTGCAGGGCATAGCCCATGATTTGATCGTCTTCGATATCGTTACGCTCAACTTCTACCGTCGCTTCCCAGTCTTTGTTGCGGATGGTGTAGTTGAACGCGGCGAGCGCTTTCACCACCTTGTCGCCAATCCACTCACGCATTTTCGGGAAACGGCTTAGCCAGCTGTAGTCGTTTTCTTTCCCGGTCGACGGCACCACCATGGCAATCTTCTGCCAGTCGGACGGAGCCTGATCAAAGGCGTTCTGGAAGGTCGCTTTCAGATTAATGAAAATCTGACGTACATTTTTTACGTTAATTAACACGGTTCTCTCCTTATTAAATCAGAACCCAGACGCCATCATTCTCAAGACCCAGCACCTTTCCGGCGACCGGGCGGGCGTTGGTATCACTGGTTTTGGCCACGGTCTGGCTGTCCACCACGTAGCAATCCTTGCCAGTCTGCGCCAGCGTGACCGGGTCAGCAGTGCTGTTGGCAAGGAACCAGGCTTTACCGCGACGAACCAGCACGCTCGCATCACCGGCTGCACCGGCAGTGTTATCAACCCAGCCATCACAGATTCCGAGGGTGGTATTGGCTGCAGTGGCGCTGCCTGGTACAGCAAAGCCCGCTGCGTTGGCCGCAATAATGTGGCCGCCAAAGAGTTCTGTGGCTGCCGCAACCGGGACGGCAAACAGCTGGCCGTCGCGATAAGGGGTATGACGATCCATTTCGCTCTCCTTTATTTGAGGTATTTCGCGACGCTTTCCGGGTCATTGCCCATCATTGAGCAGATGGCCGGGTCAATCGCATCATCTTCAGCACCCTGTGACGGGCGTGACGGAAGGCCTGCAGGCGGTTGCCCCTGAGTCTGACTGGTAGTCAGTGCGGCAATCTTTGGCGTTTTTTCGATAAAGGCGGTAAGACTGGCCGGATCGGATTTCGCCAGTGATGCAGCCCATTCCTGCTGTGCCGGAAGCAGACGACCGTCGCCGAGGGCAACCGTAATCAGCGCTTCAGCCTGCTGCGTGGCGAGTGCGGCGGTATTTCCCGCACCGGCACGCTCTGTCGCCTGCTGAACGGCTGAATGCATGACCTCCACCGAAACCCACTTAGCCGGGTCAGGCGTGTCGAGTTTCGCCGTCAAGTCGGCGATGTTCTGCGCGTTCTGGTTCAGGATATCCAGCAGACTGACCGACGCCGCTGCAGTCCCCTGGCCACCGGAAATCATGGTGATGATTTTTTGCAGCTCAGCCATGATCTCTTCTTTCGTTGAAGCGGTTGGCAGATTGAGCATCCAGCGCAGGTTGCTCAGTAACTCGTTGAGAAATTCTTCATCCATTTCGGTCTGACCCTCTGTGGTTAAATGCGCGGCCATCAGGGAGGCGGCAGCAAGTAACACTTCCTCCATCCCGTCGACCGCTGGTGTATTGGTCAGCGCGGCGTTGAGCAACTCCAGCACCTGACCGGTTTTGTCGTAAGAAAATACGGGGGAAATAAAGCGATATGCTTTTGCTGCCACCATGTCTGCAGCGGCAGTGGTCCACTCAACATCGACAGCAAAGAGGCCTTCACCTTCGCGCCACTCCAGCTTTTTGAAAAAGGCCGCAGCGGGAGCTGGCAGACCATTTTTGGCTGAACGTAAAGTCTGATGTTCATAGTCCAGGACATACGGCGTCTCGCGTTCATCGGCTGCGGCAATCAACCGCTCGGCGATTTCACGCGTCATCAGCCAGGCGGCACATTCGGTCGGACGGCCATCTCGGGCGCGGAATTCACCAGCCGGGAAGAGCTGGATGACACCGGGAGTGGCGGTGTTAATTTCCTGGGTGAGTGAAGCGATGAGTGTCTTTTTCATGGTGCCGACGATACGGCACCACTGCGGGGAGGTTCAGATGAAGAGGTTCAGTGGATTATTGCTGAGGATCGTTTTCTTTGGTTGTCGGCTTATCGGGTTTAGCAGACTGACGCTTCTGATGCCGGCGGGCAAAGTATCGGTCAGTGAGCCACTCAGCAACCTTTATAACCAGGCCCCCAAAGATGCCAATGAAAACCCACTGCTGCGGGGTGAAATAATCAAGGAAAGCTTTGAATGTGTCCAGTTGCTCGCTCCCGTAATGCATTTATGAGCCCAGACCTTTTTAAACCGCTTTTAAAAACGTCTGAATACCTTCTGGCCGAATCACTCTAGCACAATCAGACTGAACGCGTCACAGCGCCTTACAGGACGAATTTGCCCTCAGTCTAAAATACGTTTCAGATATTGCTCAGCCGTACTCTCCATCTTCTCCACGTCATCTTCGGTGAGATGCAGGAAAGGACGCGCGGGCATCTTAATTTTATACGCCCCGATTGTGTTCCACTGCTCAAAGTTGGAACGGGATTTTTTAACGAACCGGTTACCCACTGAACCATCCTTGTTCTGGCGGTAGTAGGCTTTCTGGCTGCGGGCCGGAATGCTGATTTCCCCACCTTCCTGATGAATGCGGGCATATTTCACATTGGTCCCGACCGTCGCCTCATCATTCGTGCTGTACTGCGTGATACTTGCCGCCAGTCGACCGCTCTTCTGGAGAATTTTACCTCCCCGGCGCTGACGGGCATATGCCGGGCTCCAGCCCATCCACGCGGGCCGCCCCTGTTGCGCGAAGTTTTCTTCAACCGCATCTCCCATAGCAGCGGCCATCTCACGCATCAGGGGGGCGCGGTTTTCCAGCTTTTTAATGAGTTCACCGAGTGAGCGCTCAAAGTCACCAATGTCATACCTGATGGCGTAGCTCATGATTTCAGCTCCAGCAGCTGCGCCGCGCGTTCAGATAACACATCGCCAGGGGTGACTGTGGCACCGGCGTTTACAAGCGACAGACGCCAGCCATCGTCAGACTGCACACCACGCACGGCGCGGGTGCCGTTCTGCCCGGACAGGAGCCACACCAGAGCGTCATCATCAAGCCAGACACCAGCAGGCTGACGGAGCAGAACGGGAAGCTCTGACCACATCGGGCCCGGAGCTAGCCGGACATCCTCTTCGTGAATACTTAATGTGATCGCACCGTTAACACCACGCTCTTCGAGGCGATTCAGCAGCTCAGGCTGGATACCGCCAACGCGCCTCAGGTCGCCACGGGTCTTCTGCCGCACGCTGACGGTGTCGACCCAGCGACGCACATCATCGCTGACGGCATCCAGCACAGCTGGTTCAGACAGGGTTTCATGGATAGCCTGAGAGGCAATCCGGGGCGTGGTAGTTGCAGATTTATCCATCAGGCGCTGTCCGAGAGAAGAGAGCCAGCCCTGACCCGGATTGTGCCCGAATCCGGCATCAGGCGTATAAAGCTCGCCGTTGAAGCGTAACGCCTTAACGTCACGGGTTTCTTTTGGTCCCCATGCCTGCTGTACCGTGACAATGTCCTGCTCCCATGATTTGACCTCAATCCCCATGCGGTCTGCATCTGCCTGAGTTCGGGCACGAATGCGGCAGCGGCAGTGGTAACCGTCAGGCGGGTACATAAACTGCCACACTGGATCGTCATAGCGGGCAGTGAAGCCATTGAGTCTGGCGTGGAGTGGCCGGGTGTGCATATCCATGACGGCCACGCGTTCCCATATGGGGCGAAATTCCGCGTTGGCCATCTGCTCCGCATAGCGACCGGCACCATAGGCCGCCTGCATATTGGTTTCAAAGATGGTGCGCAGACGGCGTGGCGTGAGTTGCTTACCCTCCAGAACGCCATCGTCATCGGCGACCAGCCTGGTACGGTCGGCGAGCCAGCCCTTACGGATCAACGTTGGGGTAATCTGCCGTTCGAAGTCACGAAGCGTGCCGCCGTTAACAATATGCTCGCGCAACGATTTATGAATATCCTCAAGCACATCCTGTTTAAGGACGCCCGCCACGGTGAAACTGGTGGCATGGGCGCGGGCTTCAATATCGTGCCAGTTAAAGCCGGTGGCGTAGCCCTTCGATTCGAAGTAGGCAATCGCTTCTTCGGGCTTTAACCCGATGGCGTACCCCAGATCAACATCAGCTTTCGGCATTGAGTCGCCCCCAGACTTCGCTGACAAACAGTGCCTGTTTTATCAGCTGTTGCAGCTGCGTATCATCCAGCTGAGGGTAACTCGCAGCAATGATATCCAGTGCCTCATCAGGGCTTTGCCCCTCTCTCAGAGCCGAAACCAGCGGCGCAATCAGCTTATCCATGGCCACCGCGATGCTCTCCCCAGGCGACGTGGCGCTGTCCAGCGCATCCTGAGCAGGGTCAACAACCTCGCCCGTGGTGCTCAGTGCCGCGAAATGGCGGAATACCGGCGTGGTGCTCAGCCCTACCGGAGAGGAAACAGCAGGCGGCGTCAGCACAGCTTCGTTCTCTTTTGGCACCGGAATCCCGACCTTTTTGTGTATCCATGACGTCGGGATAGTGTCCATCCCGGCGCGTACCAGCGCGGAAACACCATTGGCAAAGGTTTCAATGCTCTCCAGCTCACGGGTATCAAATACCAGGCGCGGCTGACGGCGCGGGCTGACGTTATAACCATTAATGGCCAGTAACATACGAATGAAGCCACGATAAAACCCTTCCAGCTGGCGGGCATCAGCGGTCAACAGATCGTGCCGGACTTCGTTATGCACATTACCAAGGGCATTTGTTGAGGACTTGCCGTCCGCCTGTGACGTCAGCGTGCCGCCGAGAATGACCTTTGATTCGGTACGTTCGCACCAGTTAATCATCGCCATGAAAGGATCGGACTGCCCCTCGGCGGCATCCTTAAATTCGATTTTGGTGTTATCAGGGATGATCCCCGAGGCGTTATGACCGATGCTGACCAGCGCCTCCATAAGTTTATCCTGTTCATCCTGGCTGGCCCCGGACATATACGACCCGATACGCGGTGGCAGCCCGTAGATTTCCAGGAACTCAGCGAGATCGCGCACGCTGTAGTTTTTAAACAGATAAGGCCAGACCAGTACGCGGTATAAGCCGGACTGCGCGATATAGCCTGACTTGGCGTTGTGCGTATGCACCAGCCAGCCAAACGGCCAGAGTTCTTCTCCACCCAGCGTGCCGGTGTTAAGACGCACCTCATCCCCGGCTTCCGGCGTGGTACAGAACCAGCGATGCGGACGCAGTTTGATTTTGACGGGAAGCCAAAGATTGCCGTCAAGTTCCCACTTTTCAATCTCCTGAGCGGAAAAGCCATGCCCGATAGCTTCAGCCGCATTCAGGGTAATATCTTCCATCTCCTGAAGGTCAGCGAACCAGCTGGCCACCATCGCGGCGATCTGCTTTTCTTCCGCCGTCGCGTTCGGCGGTGGCTCGATGCTCCAGTCCAGAGTGAGCAGCGCATTCTTGCGCTTGGCCATTTCAGAAAAGATATGCCCGTCCCGCTCAACCATATCTTCGAAAAGGTCAGCCTGAGCCGCCAGGTCGCCGCGTTCAGCCGCTTCCAGCAGTCTAGGAAGCCGAGCAATGGTCATTCCCCGTGAGGGGTGAGTTGGCCAGTCACGCTGCAGCTCGAACGTGCGGGAGGTCTGGGGGGCTTTAAGCACCTCTTTATTAAGCGGGCGACCATACTGGTCAAGAATCTGAACCATTATCAAAATCCTCCTGAAGGACCGAACCTGTCCCCGCTATGTCCACGGCGGGGAACAGCTTTAAATTCGAAATTACCAGCGCCGGAAACGGCCAGCATCCAGAGCATATGCAGGGCATCAGGCCCGTCATCATGGTCAGCTTTGGGGAAGTGCCGGAGCTGGTCGATGAGAGTAGTCTGCGAAGGGTGCAGGCGTATCAGGCCGTTGGCCATATGTGGCTGCAGTGACTCAATGCGCAGGAGCTTATCAACCGAAGGCGTGACGGCTCTGGCAGGAACGGGGATACCCATCGCAGCGGAGCGCTTCACCAGTTCGGTGCGCAGGAACTCCTGGAACTGGACGGACTCGACCGCCCAGACGAGGCAGTTATATTCCCGCTGCAGCTCGATAACGTCAGAGATAATTTTGTCCGGCACACGCTTTCGGATACGCGCTTCAACAACATCCAGAATGCCGGTGAAGCGGTTGAAACCGCCAACCAGCAACGCAGAAGGGTCCCGGCTGTTGCCGTGTTTACCCAGGCTCGGATCACATGCGCCATAGAAACGCCACTCGTTAAGGCGGTTGACCCAGAAATTAATACAGCCGGTAAATGGCGCATCTTCGCCGCTGACGGGATCGTTCTGATATTCCGCATCAAAGGTACTGTGGCCATCACGGGCACGGATGAGCATCAGGGCATAAAGCGGACGCGCAGCCCATGACACCACGGCTCCTTCATCCATCTCAGCCTGATGCTCACGGTAGTACGCCTGTGCCAGCATCTGACCATCTTCGTCGTTGTTGCGCAGGATTTCTTCCCACTTATCCCACAGCGACATATTGTGCGGCCAGCTGATAAGCGCTTTGAACCGGGCCCGCGTCCATAGCGGATTTTTAAGGGTGCGGGAAAGCACGGAATCGTAGTGCAGGATTGTCCCGATATACACCACATCGAATTTGGCCCCCGCGCCGCCGAGCGGCAGTACGGTTTTTTTGAGCCAGTTATCGAGCTTGTCGCGTTGCTCAGGGTTACGCACCAGCTCATCGTTCTCGATATCATCGAGCACAGCCAGGTCAGGACGATACGGGCCATGGCGCAGACCACGCAGCTTTTTGCCACTACCGGCGACCTGTACCTTAATGTCGTTTCGGGTGAGGATTGTCCCGGCCTGCCAGACGCGGCCACCGCCCGTCGCTTCAGGGAAGTCCATCAACAGGCGGGGGTTAAACTGCAGCTCCGCCTTTATCGCCTCCAGCATCGGATAGGCCTGGTCGATGGAATCCATAATGATGACCGGGTAATGCTTGAGCGCCAGCACAATGCACCAGATGACAAAAAGCTGACTCACGATGGTGGATTTGGCTTCACCACGCGGAGCTGCGATCGCATCGTTCTGGCTCCCCGTGGCCTGGATGATTTCAGGCAGGCGCTTATAAAGATAGTTATGCAGCTCACTGCGGGCGGAATGGCGGACATAGTGCGGAAAATAATGCTGCACAAAGTATTCAAACCCCGTTACAGGGTCAGCAACGAGGCCGCGACGCTCAGCAATTGCTGCAGCGGAGGGGTCAAAGCCCACATCTTCGGCTTCAATGGTGCGACGCAGACTGGCGGAGAGTTCCGCCAGTTCGGCAAGAAAATCTTTGCTGGATAACTTAGTTCTGGCCATGATTAATTTGCCCTTAACAGCCTGTTAATGGTGATTGCGGAGGGCTTTATTAACCTCGCTGATGAAGCGGTTCATCGACTCGATGCCGGTTTTATCTCGTTCAACATCGAGGCTGTAGCAGCCTGTCGACGTCGCGACGGTTACGTTTCTGCCGCCCGCGAACCGGACGCCCAGCACGTCACTGGCCATCACATAGTTTTCACTGTTAACCCGGATTAACTGGTCAGCCATAGTGTTGCTCCATCTCCTTGCCGAAGGGTTCAAGGATTTCCACGAATGCGGCCAGATGCTTTGGATAGTGCTCGGCGACAAATGCGCTGAGCTTCTGGATAACATCCAGCGCCACCGCCAGCTGGCTTACCTCCGGCAGTATTTTCTTGTTTGCTGCGACAGCTTTGTTAAATGCATCAGCAAGGCTTGCCAGAAGCTCGACGCGTTCCCCCGGAGGGAGCTGAGACTCGGTTGTAAGCAGTTCCAGCGTGGTCTGATACTGGGTCATTAACCCGGTGAGAATGGCGCGGCCAATCTCTTCAAGTCCATTACCGGCCATAAGGTGAGCGGCGCGTAACTTATCCCAGTCATCGCCTGCGTCCTGTGCTTCCTTTTTCCAGCGGCGAGCTGTCGCAAATGCCACGCCAGCCTGAGCGGAGGCGATTTCGAGCGACATCTGGCCGAAGATATAAGATCGTCGCAGTTTTTCCCGTGTTTCCTGCGGATGCGCCATATCACAGCTCCAGTTTTGCGCGAATGAGCAGAATCGCTACCGTGATGACGCCGCCCGCGATGCCACCTGTAATCGCACCCGCAGAGGCACCACGGCGAGCGGCATCGTCGCTGATGGTAGTGAGACGAACATCAATCCGGCTCAGCTTGTCATTAATCCCGCCCAGAATGTCCGGGCTGACGGGAGCCTGCAGGCGATCGAGCTGAGCGGAAATCCGGCTCAGTGTTTCCTGTTCGCTCTGGCTGATTGTCGCGCGGCGGGTTCGGCGCTTGTGTCTGGCTTTCATTTATCCTGTTTCCTGTCCAGTTTGTTATCAATGCGCTCGATAGCCGCTCGCAGCTCCCTCATCGCATCCATCATTGCGGTGTAGTTACTTTTTGCATCCTCACGGCGCTGGTATTCATCCCGGATGCGATCAACCGCCTTTTCCAGGTCGGTGATGTCTTTTTGCAGACGACGTATCCAGATGGTGCCGAAGGTCGCTGCCAGCGCCAGCGCAATCTGAAAGGCCATATCAAGAGTCATAATGTTTTTCACTTCCTGTAATACTCGTTTATTGCCTGCAGCCTGCTCTCAATGAGCTGGCACCATGCGCCGTATTCCGCTGAAAACGCCACTATACCCCTGGGGGAGAGTCCGCCACCGGAGCCTGTGGCCTGGCCGGAATGACCAGAAGTGCCGCTGGCGGTGGCTGGCAGATACTGACCAGCGGGGAGACCTTCGGCTCCGGGGTAGCCGAAGGCTTCGCGGAAGAGCTGCAGGCCGCCAGGACCAATGCCGGTATAACCAGGACCATCTTTATCAAGTGCATCGTCAAGCCTCTTTTTAAGATCGCGAACAGTCTCATCATGTTTCTTTTGCTTTTCAGCCAGCTCGCGCGTCAGCGCATCCGCTTTCTGCTGCCAGGCGTTCTGCTTATCAAGAGCAGCCTTCAGGTCAGCTGCATACTGATTCGCAGCGCTGAGACGCTCCTGATCCCACTGCCGTTCTTTTTCACTGAAACCATCAGTCAGGCGTTGCTTCTCCTGGCTGAAGGCCAGCGCCTGAGCGTCCAGCTTGTTGCCTGTGATGAAGGTGCCGAACCATATCCCGCAGCCTGTCAGCACCACGACGACGAGCAGCGGTTTCCAGCTAACCTTCAGGATTTTCAGGGCTGCTTCCCACATCGCGCACCTCTCTGGCTCGTTTGATGGACATGTGTTTTGATGCCTGGCTCTGTGCCACCCATGCGCCCAGATAGGTGAGATACAGCTCACCAGGTGTTTCTGGACGGGTAACGGTGAGCCAGACCAGCACGAAGGAACTGACCAGAAAGGCCAGAAAAACGATGGTGTCTGACGTTGAGAGACGACCGGTGGCCGGGTTCGTCACCAGATCGCGCAGAGAGATCGTCATAGCGCCGCCTTGGCGACATTCAGCCGCGCCACGCGGTCGGCCTGACCTTCAGCCGGAGGGTTGATACGGCGGGTGACAGCCAGAAAATCGCCTTTGTCCGCCAGCTCATTGCAGCCATTAGCCTTCCAGTACCAGGCCGCGCTGCGGGCTGCGTTGAGATACTCCAGTAACAAATCGGGATTAGCGATGAGATCGAGACCCAGCGCCTTACCACAAAGCAGGTAATTATTGCGCAGGGTAATCTGAATCAGGCCACGCCCGCGAAAGCGCCAGCCATCGCCTGATGCTTCATTACCGTTACCACCCTGATTTGCGTAAACATAATTCGCCATTTTTTCAGGGTTACGGGTATAGCGGCGGGCAAATTCAATCTCGCTGGGCTCAATAATACGATTCTTATTGAGATCGAAGTCGCTGCGGAAAATACGCGCCACGCGCTCAGCATCTGAATAATAGAGATTTTCACTGAGCCGACTGAAGCCCGCGCTCTCGTGGCCGGTTTGAGCAATAAAGGCGGCAAGCCGGGCTGGTGTATTAATCTGGAATTCAGCGGTGGCTTTACTGAATGGTTCAAACCAGCGTTGCGCCATCACTGGCGAAAGGCCCGCTGCTCGCTGAAATTGTGGGAGTGTTAAAAGCATAACGCCATCCGGTTAAAAAGGGATGGCGTCAGTATTTCATCGGGTTAGGTGAATAATCAGGTGAAGGGGTTCAGTGGCTTATTGACTAACATCAATTATCTCTACATCGTCACTTTCTTCAATATGCGCAGGAGGTGGGTTGTTAATTGCAAATTTACATTCCTTACCCTGTTTTATGTATGATTCACCCTGCGCATTCACAGCCTTAACATTATCAGTTTTTAATGAAGATAGCCTTGATATCCAATATGAGTAAGCTGCTGCTGGTAACGTAGCGCAAGAGCTAAAAGGTGTAGGGTTTAAAAGAAGATTCTCCCCATACAATTTTTTCGCATCCTCATCAAGGAGGAGGAAATGACGACTCACTGCAACAACTTCAGGTGTAAGATATCCCAGACTCTTGTACATATCAAAAACAGCAGTTGCACCCATTAAAGTGCTCTGCGTTTCATTAAATATTCTCTTAGTTTCCTCAAGTTGATTTTTATAAGTCTCAACTGCTTTTGTATTGGGTACTGTTTTTGCTACTGCAGTAGTACTAAATACCACCAAGAAAAATGCCACATATCTCATTGCATTGCCCATTAGAATAATTTTCCTTGACTGTTACAATCTTTGTTTTTCTGCTGTGCAAGAAGTTCCCACGCAAAGCGATCACTAAAACCATACTTAGGGCAAAGAAAGGTCATGGCCATAAGAGAGGATGAACCTTGTCCACGCACTTCGGCGAACTCGGCTAGAAAGCGACGGTTACGTAATTCACGAAGGGCACGATCACAGCGGGGTAAATAGAGAACTTCGCCGCCAAAATTCTTGATGAGTAATTGGGTTTTCTCATCGCCGATAGTATCGCGCAGGAGGGCTGCGCGGCTGGCCCCCATAGCGCGGAGGCCTTTACCTATCGGGAACGTGGTGCCACCAAAAGCAGAAAGAAGCTGCTCGGTCGCCGGGAAGCCTATCAGGTCAGCTATTTGTATCACTGCTGATGGCAGCAGCTCCGTTACCTGTTCCAGATTCATTATTACGCTCCCGCTTTTTTCGCCGACTCGCATCAATGCTGAGAGCCTGCATGAGTTTGGTTAACTGTTCTGTCGTCAACCACTCGATGTATTTGACGTGGAACATATGATCGCACATTTTCTCGGCATAATTCCACGGACGTTTTGCATCTGCAAGTAATGCATGAATTTTAGCAAGAATTGACTCGCGCGTATTGGCAACCTTTGGACGTCGACCATGTTTTGCTGAGTAGCGAGGAAAGCCCTTACCATGCATATATTCCCTGACAGCCTGCAGTTCGTCGAGAGTGCATTTAGTGGATGATGTTTTACCGTTGCATAAGCGAGACAGAACACTACGGTAGGTTACATCATCCCACCCAAGATATGCCTGACCCGCTTTAATAGCCCCGATAAGGCCTCGTTTTGCTGGCGTGGACATAATATTTCTCCTGTTGGTTGCCATTATCGCAGGCACTTTGTGAAGTGCCTGCTGTAATGACTTACTTTAAAGGTTCCATTTTGCTGACGGATATACCACCGATTTTCCCTTCAACCCTGACAACCAGACGACCATTGCGCATATGCCAGGCTTCTGAGCGGGTTATTACGGTCTCCCGTTCGGGCATACCTGGTGTCGGGTGATACAGGAAACTGGAGCCGACAGGAAAACGCTGGTTAAATGTCTTCGCCGTCAGGTTTCTGAGCAGACTTTTCATCGTTCTCCTCCATATGTGCATCGGTTGCAATAATGCTTAATGGCCATAAGAGAAATGCGAACCAGCAATTCTGGCAGGATAAATTAGCCAATCCCACCAATCGGACCAGGATGCATGCCCAACACCAGCCAAGTGTCAAATACATCGCCAGAAATATGAGGATGAAAGCTATATCCATCACTGTATTCCCCGAAGTTTCTTGAAAGACTCAATCGCCTTTCTCATATCAGCCTGAATCCCCTTATTAAGAACGTTGCGGTTACTCGCGTCGTAATAGTTGAACCGCAACTTAAGAGGAACCGACAACAACTCAACAACCTGGCTGTTATCACGGAAGAACCAGACACGGCGGTTGCCGTTATCCTGGAACTGGCAACCCGTTACGCTATGCATAACTCACCTCCGTTAATGGGTGACGTTTACGGTGGATCGCAATCGACACGCTTTCCCAGTCCTGGTAAAGAAACAACAGACCAAGCTCACAGGCGCGATCAAACTCCCTGGTTGCGCCTGTGCTCTTTTCCCAGCCGTTCAGGAGGAAAACAGCATCAGCCTGCTCAAGCATGGACAATGTAATTTGCAGATACTGCTCATGCTGCAGGCCGTCAGGAAGAATGGCCGGATTGAGGACGGTGAAGCCGCGCTCTTCCAGGATGCGAGCCTCAGCGTTGAATTCATCGCGGTTAAAGTTGTGATACCCGGTCATTGGACCTGCAATGAAAACCACCGGCTTACGCTCAGAATGTTTGTTTAAATTCATCAGAGATACCTCACATGATTTTTCCAGCGGTTCTGTGCAGCGCTGCGTTTCTTCTTGTCGCACCACTCGTTGCCAGGCTGGGGTATCGTTGCCGGCCATCCTGTCATCGCTTTACGGTTACTGAATTTGAAAGGCATGCGCAGCAGTCTTCTTGCTTTGCGGTTTGTCATTTGGCAGCCTCCTCAGAGCGAAACATCATGATTGTCAGAGCGCCCTTTGTGGCAAGACGAACGGTTGTACCAGGCTCAATGCTCTGCAGTTCGAAAGCGTCGTATAACTCATCAATAGCCTTCTGACGACGTGATGACTTGCGGTGTTTATCCCACGATTTCAGAACAGCAGAGGTAAACCACTTACCGGTCTGGACCATGATGAATAGCCAACCCATGAAGGCGAGCCCGGTATTCAAAATTTCGGTGATTGTCATTTCTCTATTCATCTCCCTGGTCGAACAAGATTCGCGAGTAACCCGCATTGGTAGATACTTCCAGCCATCCATCACACCGTTCACCGGTTCTGAGATTTATCACGCGAGAATGCTGGTATTGAGAGCCTCGGATATCTTCCAGTTCATCATCGCTGAAAAACATCGGCTCTCCGCAGTGAGGGCAGTAGCATCCGTAATCACCATCAGCGCGCCCAATTTTGTTAACTATGAGAATTTCGTTGGTAGCCATGTCACTATCCTTTACCGGCAACGCGTTCTGCGTCATACAGCCATGCATCAATCGGATTCAATGAGTTTTCGATTGGTGCCCCTCCTGATTGATACATCAGCTGCCTTGCACGTAAAAACAGCTCGTTCACAGCTTCCAGCTCATCCAGCTGCGCCAGCACATTAGGGTCACAAACATCAACAACCGTTAGCGCGTTGGCACGAGCAAACTGGACATCAAGCGCTGTAGCCAGATTGCGAACCAGCGCGGCAGACTCAGCGCAATGTAGTTCTTTCGCCAGCGCATGCCCGGCTGCTACGAGTTCTTTGACTGGCGTAGTTTCCAGTTGAGGCGAGGTTTTCATTTTGTCACTCCGATCTGTTCGCATTTATTAGCTGAACTGCTTACCGCGTGATGTAGCTGCGCATTACGTCCAGCCAGATATCCCTCGCTTTCCGCCTTATCCGTTCCTCTGGCTTTGCCGGGTTTGCGCGGTTCCAGCCTTTTCATGCCTTCGCTTAATTTCCTGCTGCGGTAGCACTCCATCAGAGTTGTCTCCGCCTCCGTGACGGCGAAATCACTGACAACGGCATAAGCACCGTTGACCCATGCGGAGCAGAAGGTATCGGCGCGGGCAACTTTTGTGGCCTGTTTGATGTTCTTGCGTAATGTGGATAGGTAATCACGGCGGGCTTTCACCAGTTGCTTACCCAGAACTTCGAATGAGTATGCCGCTATCTGAGGGCGTTCGTCGGGGCCGTAATAGTGTATGGTGCGTTTTGCTGGCTTGCCCCACTGCTCAGTGCCATGGCTGGTGTAAAACTTCACGCCAAAAACGCGGGCGACCATCTCTGCCAGTATTGCCATATATTCCGGCATCTTCTCAGCATGAGAGGGGGCCTTCTGGGTAGAAGCTTCATTGATATCAATCAAATCAGCATCAGCCTCAGTCAGCTTGTGGGTTTCCATCAGACGCTGAGCACGGCGCAGGGCAAGTGCAGCTTCTTCAGCGCTGGAGTTATTACGCGCCATCGCGATCAGCTTTTTAATTCTCTGGATATATTTCTCTTTATTTTCCATTGTTCAACTCCTGAATTTGGCGTAAGCCAGCCCCTGCGGGTTTACGCCATTTTTAAAAGTGATTTAAATTACGGTTAAAATCAGTTGACGGGTTTCAGCGATTTAATATTCGCGAAATAAGGCTCCTGATTTATTTCCACGACCGTGACCTTATAAAGGTCATTTGCCACATCTACCGTTCTGACTACACGGCCACCGCGTAAACCTGTGGCTGGCTGATAGATAAATGAACTGCCTTTAGGGTAAAGGGCATTGAATTCTTTAGCTTTCATCTGGAACACCCCAGCCACGATGTGCGGCATGACGACAGAACTCCATACGCGAAGCCGCATAAATAGAGTTCACCTCCATTTTTGCCAGACTGAATGCCTGTTTCCATGAATCCGCCGCCCGCTGAAACTCGCCGTTCTGTTCGGCAATGACAGCGCTGGTTGCATACGACATGAAAGGGCTGCATGGTTTGTCCGATTTAGCACGATCAAACAGAATGGCCATCTCACACCCCCACGCCAGCGATATCGAGAGGAATGGCGCGATACTGATCGCTTTCACCAACGCGCTCATAAACACGGATATAAGAACGGCTGCCGACAACCTGAACAGCCTCGCCGATGGCCTCCATCGCCTTAACCCAGCGAGCGTCTGTAATATCGAGGCGGCGCAATGCCAGAACCGCGCCGGTATTCACTTCACCTTCTTTTTCCGTCTGGAATGCACGGGTGATGATGGCGCGAATCTCCGGGCGGGCATTCTCGGTCCAGTCTGCCAGACATTCATCAATCAGTGATTTAGCAGCCTGCAGGCGCTCGTCAAATGCGATACGGTCCTGCATGGCACGCTGAACCTTATAGCGGCCATCATAGCTGTAGAGCGTGACGTTACCTTTTTTGCCGCCCAGGCTGACGCCGTACTGACTGGCGGAGATATCAACAAAGGCTCCGATATCGGAAAAGCCGCTAAGCTTGAACTCTGCCAGTGCAGCACTCAGGGCCGTCGCTTTTTCGACGATGCTACGCACCAGATCGTCACGCATCTGGTCGGTATCTTTGATCAGACTGACAGGGGTCAGTACGCCCTTGGCGTCAATCCAGTAACCCTCTGGCGCTTTTTTTTCAGTGAATTGCTTGTTTTCAGTGGACATTTTTACTCTCCTTAAATTGACGCGTTACTTTCTTAACGACTTCGTTAACCTTTGCCAGCACATGACCAGCCAGACCTTTACCCACTTTGTCAGCCACTTTGCTGACGATATCGCTGTCGCCGTCATCAGGGATAACCCTGCAACCGACTTCAAAACCGCGAGATTTGTCCTTTATTTCAATAACAATCTTTGCCATATATCCCTCTGCTTAATGAAGTGATTCAGACCAGACCACCCGACACCCGCTTTCATCCTGATAGACGCCCTGGCGCAAGCGCCCGTGGCGGTCATTGCCTGTGATATCAAACCGAGCCAGACCCTCTTTTTTCATCCGCTCGCACCATGCATGGCGCACGATACGAATGACCGGCTGTGTGTTGCGCAGGGATACACTTTTCACCTGAACTCCCTGTGCTGACAGAAATAAAATCAGCGTTTCTGCCCGGATCAACGCAGAGATAACGCCTGCGTTGTCGGTGTTTCCTGATGTTCTGGTCATGGTTAAATCCTCAGTTAATGAGCATTTCTGCGAACTTGCGGACAGCGCCTGCGCTGACTGCATGGCCACTGATATCGCTGTGACGGCTGACACCGCGCACCAGTTTGAAAAGACGTCTGGCGTTTCCGTTGCTCGCCCGGAATAGCGCCTCAGATACGTCAGGGTTCTCAGCATCCGGCAGCATACTGATCGCGATATCGCTGATATCGGCCTGCGGCAGGGATTCGCCGATGTTGAGCGCCAGACCCACGCGGCTGAAAAGCTGCTGATACTCACCGCGCTTGCCTTTAAGGTTGATAATGAGGCGAGGCATCCCGGCCAGAACGACACCGATACCGGCTTTGTCGTGGATGCGGCGCAGTGTTTCCAGCGCACGGTATGGAAGGTTCTCAGCCTCATCGACCATCAGGAGGCGACCTGAATCACGCAGGGCAGCAATGCAGGCTTCGCTGAGTTCATGCATGTTGCCGCGTTTGCTGAGGCCAAGCAGCCCACACAGCTCTTCGAGCACAACACGGGCGGTATAGCCGGGGTCGGCCTCTATCAGCAGCGCATCACGATGCCTGGACGCGTATTCACGCAAAATCATGGTTTTACCCAGGCCAGCAGCGCCATAGAGAACGTTAATCTCCCCATCCAGGTGCGCCAGGCGAATGACCTCAATACCCTTGCGGGAGGTCACTGTGGGGATATAGCGCGGCGTGATGCGCCGCGATTTTTCCTTGTCGGCTTCGCGGGCAATGAAGCTGCGGGCCAGCTCGTCGATGCTGTCCACATCACCCTGATATTTTCCCTGCAGGTACTGATTAACCACTGCCGGGCTTTTACCAAAAGCGCGGGCCACCTGTGTCTGGCTGTAACCCTTGCGGGACATAAGTTCATTCAGTTCTGTTTGTAGGCTCATATGTCTCTCACTTACCGGGTATTACCGGTTTTTTTCAGATATTCTTCACGGTCGGTTTCGAGGAAGAAATAATGTTCTTCTTCCGTAATCCGGCTGAATTCAGCCGGGATAAAGCTCCCCAGATCGTCGAAGCGCTGGCCCGGTAATACAGAGCGGCCCTCTGCCTCAATTTCCTGGCGTTTGTCTTCAATACGGTTGAGGCGGCGCTGGCGGCGTTTCTCAACTGCCACATCCATTGCGCTCACCGGTATTGCGGCACGTTTATTACCGTTCCAGATCGCAGTACAGACGTAGGTACCATCCATCCGGCGAACGATAACGGAAGAGGGATCGTGAATATCGAAAGCCACCCGCACCTCTTCGCTATCCACCTGGATCAATTCTTCAGAGAAGTAGTCGTTGTTAAAAAGACGCAACCAGCCACGCTGCGCGGTACGCACCATCTCCGGCATAAAGGCTTCGCGCAGCTCAACATCAGTCAGATATTCAATATCGTCACCTTCAGCTTCGAGAACGGCACGACGATAGGCAGCCGGAGTCATGTGACGCCCGTTACGTTTTGGAAGCTCACGATGTTCATGCGTGTTGTTGTATGCATCAACTTCGCTGGCGATTGCGTCAAGCAGCTGCTGCCAGGAGGGCAATTTACCCAGGGCATTACGCTGTACTGGCGTCAGCTCCCGTCCGTTCTCCTGCGCCTTGATGGCTGACTGGATGGCACGCGACGTGATGCGGGCATGCTCCCGGTCAGCACTGTCGCCGCTGAACGTATCGAACTGCATGGCCACACGGCGGGGAACACCCTTGTTAAGCCGTTCGATGATGCCGCGAGACTGAGGACGTCCCGGAATACTGGTAGGGTGCTCAATACCAAGGCGGCTGAAAATACCCGTCACATCGGCATCAAGCGTTTTGTTTGTTTCACCGCCGCCGTTATCGGAATACACAAATAACGGTTTGCCGAAATGACGCATGGCGTAACGGTAGGCATCAGCAACAGCAATAACGCTTTCTGAAAGTGCCAGGCTCCAGCCCGTAATAAAGCGTGTCCGGCCATCAATAATTAACGTCAGCTCTGGAGTGAACGGGCGGCCATGGTCAGGGTGTGCCACTTTCATCTCCAGGGATTTACCATCCGCAATCCAGCAGCCATTAACCGGCATAAGGGACCAGTCACGCTTCTGGAAGCATTCATAAGCCAGCGCAGCAGAGCCACTTACGCGGCCACGGGCTTTCTCGCGACGTGGCAGCTTCTCCATGGCCCGACGAACGGCATCATAAGAGGGACATGCAGCAGCCATTGCAGGCTGGTCAGCATAGATAACAGACCATTCCTCCTGGAAATCCCGGTATGCCTCGCGCAGGGTTGGGCCTTTGCGGTTACGCCAGTGAGCAAGGAACGCCGGGAGCCAGGTAATCTGCTCAGGCTTCTTCGCTTTAAGATGGCCAGGGGCCAGCATGGCCATACGCTCAACGCCAGGCTTTGTGGATTCAAAAATGGTCAGCCATTCCTGGAGGCTACGGGTACCAACACCGGCACGGCTGGAGCCTTTGCGGGCATTGGCCATCTCAGCAGCCTTAAGCAGATGTGCAGGCAGTGTACCTTTACGAGACTCGATAGAGATGTAGTTAACCGCTGCGGTACGGGACATCCCGGCATCGCGCAGTTTCTCCACTTCCATTGCCAGAACGGCACGAGCATCGGCGATCTCTTTCTGTTTATCAGTCAGAGAGCCCACTTCACGCTCAAGAAGAGCCGGGCACTGGCGGATTAATACCAATTCTTCGCGCGGTTTGACTGAGCTTTTTTTTCGTGACACTTCACAAACATCATTTTTTGTTGTGAGTATGCTCTGATAGAGCTGGTCACGTAGGGCTTCTTGGGCAGTAAGAGGTAAGCTATCTACTGAATATTCAATACCGCCCCCCCGACCAGATCTTGATCGTGAAATCCATTGGTGCTTTTTAGCTCTTGCAGCTATACCTGGTCGTGTCTCCGGTAATCCCGGTAAGCGCAACAAGGCCAACTCTTGAGCTGTATAATGTGTTTTCAGGTTAATCTGGTTCATATGATTAATTCCATTCACCTGAAAATGCTTTATGATAACGAGTAGGCCAGATGCTTTCTGGTGCGATGCCGATAGCTTCAGCAATGATTTGCTGACCTTTCGGCCACGGTCGGTCCAATGCGTTTTTCAGTGCCCCAGCACTTTTGTATCCATGGTGCAAAGACAAACGACGAAGTGACCAACCTTGCTTATGAAGAGCTGCAACGATATCGGCTCTATGCCAGTCAGAATCTTTCTGGCTTTTTTTTGCGCTCTCGAATGTACTCATTAGTTAATCTCCGTGGTTCAACTCATAAGTACAATATGATCGAATTCGAGTTATGTAAACCTGAAAACAAACTAAATTTTCTGTTTTCAGGTTGCTCACGTCATCAAAACAGCCAAAAAACAGACTGTTTTGTTTTGAATTCAATCTCTTACATCAAACATGAAAAACTTGAAAATAAGTTGAGGGATTTTTCCAGATATGGCCAACAAACCTGAAAACGAACTAAAGAGTGAAATTGGTACTCGTATTCGAACTCAGAGAGAGGCTTTAAAACTTTCGAGGAGTTATGTTGCGGATAAGCTTGGGGTCGCGCTATCAACGCTCCAAGCATGGGAGAATGAAGACAGGGAACCTAGTGCTACTCATATACTCAAGCTTTCTGAGTGCCTGAATGCATCTGTAGCATGGCTAGTCGCAGGTGATGAAGTGGCAGAGCCCTCCAGTTCTTTGCCAGTAGTAACATCTGGGTCAACTGCTATTGATGTTAAGGGCAACGAAGTGGACCTAGAAGAGTTTGTCTTTGTACCTAGATACAATGTCTCTGCATCGGCTGGTTACGGGGCTTTAAATGACGATGAAAGCCCGATGTTTACTGTCAGCTTCCGCCGATATTGGGTTGTGAATCATCTTAAGGCTGACCCTAGGAAATTATCAGTTATCAGTGTCATAGGTGACTCAATGATGGGGGTCCTAAATGATAAAGACGTCATCCTTGTTAACCATGGGGATAGAGATCCTCATGAGGGCATTTATGTCATTCGCTTGGATAGTCAATTACTTGTCAAACGTGTGCAGCGCTTACCGGGTGCTCAGCTCAGGATTAGCAGCACAAATCCAGCCTTTGAGCCTTTCCTGATTGATTTGGATAACATCCCAAGTGATTTCGACGTGATTGGTAAAGTAGTCTGGTACGGAAGAGTAATTTAGTAGGCTTTAAAATGTGTTTAATAGCGATCCACTCGCTATCATTACTGTGCAAAACTTAGTGCAATTTTCCTCATAATTTATCATTTTTCGTCGAGCCGTGCGGAATACCCCTCGCGCCTCGCATCCCTTGCTATCCAAGGCTTCCGCCGATTTATCAAGCTTCTCTCCCTCATGCAGAAACAATCACCTCCCCACAGTCGGGCATTGTCACGTCGAGCGCATTCACATCATCAAGATTTTCCAGCCAGGCAATACCGTCATATCCCACAACGGCATTGCTACGCGCAGCTCGACTTACCAGACTTCCCACAGGAAGAACCTGCCCCTGCGCATCATGCAGAATAACGCTGGCCACCCGCTCCTGCTCCATCGGGAAATCCACCAGATAGCCGCTGTGACGGCGAACAGCAACCCGCCGTTCCGTCTCTTTCAGGCGGGTATCGGCGGGCAGGTTGAGGGTATTAATGCTGTAGCTTGCCGGGTAATAGGCTGACACGCCGCTGACCAGCAGATAGCCATGATTATTGGTTTTCCCGACCGGCTGGTTTTCATAGTTAACCGGGACATCCGGATGACCGTCGGTGCTGATCACCACGAAAGCATCATTGATTTTGTTCGCCGCAAACAGCTCGCCATCCATCAGCACGAGGGAGCCCATCGCCTCACCCCACCAGGTCATCATGTCCTGCTCGCCATAGCCGCCCCCCTGCAGTTCAATGTTACTGTTGCGCCAGCCCAGCGTGGCCTGTTGATAGTTGTCCGACTGCGACTGGTTGGCCCACGCCATATTCCAGCTGAACCCGCCGTCGGATGGCATGGAGTGGTTGTAGTTAATGCGCTGCGTGCTGCCGGCATCTGGTGTTTTCTCAAAAGAGACAGCAGCGCTTTCGCGTTCACCCAGCGGCACCTGCAGTGACAGCGCAAAGGTCCAGTCACCCTGTTGCCGATCGCGGCTGGCCGCCAGATAAACACTGCTACGGCCCCACAAATTGCGGCTCCAGGAGAGATTCAACAGCTCGGTTTTCTGCCTGTCAAAGCTCTCGACGCCTATCCAGGCTGTACCAATATTGCCGTACTGGCCGAGGTTAAACGTCAGGGAATATTGGTCGGTATTGCGGCTAAGGCTGGCGATGGGTTTGTCGTTTTCATCATAGACGGTCGGCTGGTCATACAATGCCAGGTTGCCAAACTCGCGGTCACGCCGGGTATGCTGCGTGGCCACGCTAAATGTGCTGGTGCTGTACTGGTACCCCCAGTTGATTTGCCCACCATCTTCCCCGCGCATGTGGCTGCGGGTATACGCGGAGTTCACCACACCAAAGCGCCCCAGCTTTACCACCGTCCCCACCCCTCCCAGCGCCAGCTCTTCTGCCCCTTCGGCATGGCCTTCCAGCGTTAACCAGTCCGTCATCCCATAGCGATACGAGCCACTGCCTGCCGCCGGGCCATAGTCAAAGTTCTTGATACCGTAGTTGCGCCGCAGACTTCCCAGCGTCATAGCCCCATCACTCAGCCCAGCGTTAAGCAAATCGCTGGTGACGTAAAACGGCAGCGTGGTGCTCACCTGGCGACCCAGCGCATCGGTGGTGATCAGTACCGCATCCCCCGCGCCGTTGATATACGGCAGATTGGTGAGCGTGAACGGCCCAGGCTGCAGCTGGGTCGAGCCGGAGCGGTAGCCATTAATAAAAAGGTCAACCGAGGTAGGAACCGCAGCCTCACCGGAGAATTCAGGCAACGGCCAGGTCACCAGGTCAGGACGCAGGGAAAAATCACGCCCGTAGCTGACCCCGCCCATCCGCACGCTGGAGCTCCAGCTCAGCGCGTCGCTGATCACGTCCCCTGCGCTCCAGGTGATTGCATCCTCCTCGTTGGTCATCAGCACAGTGGTGTCATAGCGTACATACCCTTGCTGCTGATCCGCATTACCGTCGAAATTTTCCCGGACATAGCCGGTCGAAGAGAGTGAACCCTTCTCGTTAAAATAACGAAACTCATGCCAGAGGGAGGCCTGTCCACCGAGATGTTCGGTACGGTTGGTATAGAGATCGTAATTCAGTAGCGCCCCCCGGCCAAAATGGGGTTTGTTTTGCGCCGTTTGTTCGCTAAAGGAGGTGACACGGGAAGCCACCCAGTCCCGGGGAACCGTTAGCAGTAAACGCTGTGCTGCGCTGTCATACTCCACGCGAACCTGCGACAGCGTGGAAAGATTAACCTCGCCTGTCGGTACGTGCTCTGGCGGCAACCCTGCGCGTAGCAGATCGGCACTGGAGATAAAAAACGCACCGCTACGCTGCGTCACAGGTACCACCAGACCGGTGTCATAGTGATTCAGTACGATGGCAAGCTGGAATACCGCCTCGCTATTGATCGCCTGCGCATCCGGTGGTGGCGGTAAACGGTCATCACCGGGTTCGGCCCAGGAGCGGGTACTGACGCAAAGCAGAATCATCATCAGCGGCTTCAGTTGACGGGCGTCGACTGCCATTGTGCATCCCTGGCATTAATCTGCGCGCTTATCTGATCTGGCTGGCGTATTCCTGCTGGTATTGGCCAGCTGCGAAAGCTGTTTGGCAGAACATAACCCAGTAACCCCTGCGCCACCGTACGCGTCTGTCCCCCCTGTTCCAGCGCCACCTGGCTCAGCCTGACGTGAACATCCCCCTGATTACGCACCTCAAGTACGGGGTGACCACCTTCCTGCATCACCCGCCAGCTCAGGTTTTTAGTATCAACCAGCGCATGATATGCGCCCTCTTTGACCGTCGGGATCCCCTGACCATAAACGAAGAGTGGAATGGAATATCGCATCTGTAGCCGCAGGCCAATAGCCGGGCTCGCTTTCACATCAGGCTGGGGAATTTCATCCACAATAATGCGGTAGGCTTGTTCAACCCCCTTCGGGATCGTGCCCTGTCGGATCAGGCGGATAAGCTGCTTGTTTCCTGTGCCGATTGTCACAATCGGCGGGCTGGCGACGACATCCTGCTGCGCGGTATAACGTTCAAAGCCATTCTCCTGCTGCCAGCGCACGATGCGAACCTGCATGGTTGTCGCACTGTTGCCCTGATTCTGGATCCATAACTCCGTCGCACTGGCGTCTGCCGACAGCCAGGGATCAATGGGCCATAACAGAATGGTCGCCGCTGCATTTGCATCATTCTTTGCGACGGTCACCCCCAACAGACTCACCAGGCACAAATGCCAGACAGACAGCTTCATCGATTATCTCCCTTTATCACCATGACAATGTCACAGTAAGTTGATCAGAATACGTGCCTGCGGGGCTGAACCCCGTCATAAGCGCCACGCCAAAAAGCGGTAGCGCGATGTTATTACTGTTGGTATAGGTCACCGCGATTGCCTGGTTGACCCCAATCTCACTGTTAGCGGCCAGCGAACTGCTGCTATAAAGTCGATAACCCACCACGTCAGTGCCACCGGCACGCTGCATCCTTCGTACTGAGGCGTAATGCAGCCCGCCGTCAATAGTCATGCTCAACGACACGCCAGGCGTACAGGCGATAGACAACGCACCGCTGGGTACAAAACTGGTGCTAACCGGGGCGCTCTCCACGCCGTTATGCGTGCCAAAATCCAGCGAGCCAAGTAGCCCTCCGGTTCCGGTAGAGACCGAACATCCCGGCACAATGGTCGCGCTGACTTTAAAGGACTGAGAAGTCACTGCCAGAGCCGGGAGAGCCACCATTCCCCCCATCGCCAGCGTAAAAAACGTGCACAACACACCCTTTGCGCCCGCGCGCAAACGCGAAATGGCTTCCCTCATGACTGACTCTGAAGTTAGTAGGTCACGCTAACGTTAATGGTATCGGTGTAGGTACCTGGCACAACCGTGACGCTGTTGCCACCCCCGGTGATCCGCCCGTAGAGGGTATAGCTATCAACCCCGCCTGCCGTCGACGCAACCGGCAGAGCGACGTTATTGGCAACCACGGTGTTAAACCCACCGTCGCTGTAAAGGCTATAGGCCACCCCCTGCGCCGCATTGGCGGTATTAATCAGATAACGCTCGGGCGTGCCTGGCGTGCCAACAACGTTGCCTGGTGCCGTGGCATTCGTGTTGCCGGTGATCGCCACCGAATAGCTGGCAGTTGTACACTGGATGGTGAAGGTATTGCCGCCGCTGGCTCCGCTCAGTTGGGTGGTCAGCGTGGAAAAGGTTGCAGGATGGGTCCCGAAATCCAGGGTGCCGAAGTTAATGCCGTTTTGGGTTGGCGAGCTGTTGATCAGACAGCCATTGGTGAGTGTCAGCGTTACCCCGATGGTGCCACTACTGGTTACCGCCAGCGCCTGCGGGGCTGTTACGACGGGCAGCAAGGCTCCTGCACATATCAAAAGGCGTTTTCTTTTCATTTACCCACCTCCAGAAGACGTTTCCGTTCGCTTTCCAAATTTTATTTATACCGCTCAGCATGTTAGCCCCGCTAAATACGCCGCAAAGGGGGGTTATTGAGAATCTAGTTTATGGTTACTACTTCAACCACCCCCTGCTACATTTGTTGTATTGACAAGGAATTTACTTTAAATACAATTCGTTATAATGATTTAAAGAAAATTTTCTTTCCAGAGTCTGAGTATATACCCATGAAAATGTGATCTACCTCACAATATATCGTCGTAACAGCGACAACAAATTTAATAAAAATTAAAAATCAGTTGTATCTCCCCCCGCTTTACTTCAATTTATGTGCCGAATCTTTTCCTGCGCTGTAATAAAAATTCTATATGTAGCAGCGTGGGCTCACTCTTAAGCGCATAGAGGGTCTTTTTTCGTGGCAAGTGCAAACAAACTCACACTCTTCATTGTGATATTCATGCTGGCGGGTATTCTTTCAGGGGCGGCAATTCATGAATATGCCTCACCGGATGCCATCAAAACCTGGTCGGATAACATCACACTCCTGACCGATATTTTCCTGCGACTGATTAAAATGGTGATTGCACCATTGGTCTTCAGTACGTTAACGGTCGGTATCATGAAACTGGGCGAAACGTCCACCATTGGTCGCGTAGGCGGTAAAGCGATGGTGTGGTTTATTAGCTCATCCGTGCTGTCTATTCTGGTGGGGCTGTTTATTGTCACCCTGGAACACCCGGGTAGTGGTCTGAACCTGACAATCCCAACGGAAGCGGTGGATACCGGCCTGGCAGTCGGCGGAATGACGCTGAAAGCCTTCCTGTCTCATACCATTCCCACCAGCATCGCCGGGGCAATGTCGAACAATGAAATTCTGCAGATCGTGGTGTTCTCCATGTTCTTCGGCATTGGCGGCGCGTCTCTGGGGCAGAAATTCAACGCCCCGCTGGTGGCAGCGCTGGACGTCGTCTCTCACATCATGCTGAAAGTGACCGGTTACGTGATGTACGTGGCACCGCTGGCAATTTTCGCCGCCATTTCATCCGTTATTGCCACACAGGGTCTCGGCATCCTGCTGAACTATGCCTCCTTCATTGGCGGTTACTATGTGGCGATCTTCCTCACCTGCATGGTGTTGCTGGCAGTGGGCTACATGGTGCTGAAAAAAGAGGTGTTTCGTTTGGTCAGCATGCTGAAAGATCCGGTGCTGGTTGCGTTTACCACCAGCAGCTCTGAAGCAGCATATCCAAAAACGCTGGAACAGCTGGAACGTTTTGGCTGCTCACGCAATATCGCCTCTTTCGTCCTGCCAATTGGTTATTCCTTTAACCTGGTAGGTTCAATGGTGTACTGCTCTTTTGCCTCGATGTTTATTGCACAGGCGTACAACATTCACCTGAGTTTCTCGGAAGTTACGGTACTGATGCTGACCCTGATGCTGGCTTCAAAAGGGATTGCAGGCGTACCACGCTCTTCTCTGGTGGTACTGGCAGCGACTATCCCAAGCTTCAATATTCCGGTGGCAGGTATTCTGTTACTGATGGGTATCGATCACTTCCTGGATATGGGCCGTTCCGCTATTAACGTGTTGGGTAACGGTATTGCTACTGCGATGCTGTCGCAAAATGAAGGGAAGCGGGAAGCGGAAACGGAGCTGGTGGAGCAGGAAGCTTAAGATGTAAAAAAGGTGAGGTCTGTTGCCCTCACCCCAACCCTCTCCCACGGGAGAGGGAGCAAACACTAAAAACAGCAACCTCAGTTGTAATGCCAGTCAGTTAAGCAACTGACTGGCCCTTTTTCGGGGCTGTGGGGTATCTCCAGGGCCTCTCATTCACCACCCTCTGGAAGGCCCTTTCCCTTCTTGTCGGCAACCTGACCATCTGCCCCATACTTTCCAGATCTCGCATTAGCTCAGGGATACGACCTGGTGACGCTCCCTGCAGGGTCATCAGCATTCTCATGACCATTCCGCATGATTCTGAGAAGCTCAGCTGATTCGGCCAGACAGCGGGAAATGAGCTCCGGGTCCAGATAATCGCCCAGAGAAGTCAGCGGGTTACGCAGAGGATCGTAACGGGATACCAGATCAAGAGCCTGTCCAATGTGCATAAAAAAATCCGGAAACGGGTGAGCATTTCCGGATTCTTACACAGCCACTGGATCGGTCAACCGATCCTTAACTGATCGGCATTACAACCGAAGTTGCCGTTTTGCTTTTACCTACGCTACGTGATTCGCCGCGATATCCAGCAGTGCCATCTCTTCGCTGTTCAGCAGCTTCTCAATGTTCACCAGAATCAGCATACGATCGCCGAGCGCACCCAGCCCTGTCAGGTATTCGGTGGACAGCGTGACCGCGAACTCCGGTGCCGGGCGGATTTGGTCAGACGTTAACGACAGCACATCAGACACACCATCCACCACAATACCCACCACGCGCTGACCCAGATTCAGGACAATCACCACGGTGTTGTCGTTGTAGTCAACGTCGCCCTGGCTGAATTTCACACGCAGGTCAACGATTGGCACAATCACGCCACGCAGGTTAGTAACACCTTTAATAAATGCAGGCGTGTTAGCGATGCGGGTCACCTGATCGTAACCACGGATTTCCTGCACTTTCAGGATATCGATGCCGTACTCCTCATCGCCTAAAGTGAATACCAGGAATTCCTGTCCTGATGGCTCGCCCGCCAGTTTCGTTACATTACTCATACCGGTCATGTTATTACCTTTTACTTAATCAGGCGGCTGTGTACGCCACACGTTGTTCACGATTTAATCCCTGAAGCGCCGACACATCGACGATCAGCGCCACGCTACCATCACCCAGAATGGTGGCGGCTGAAATACCTGGCACTTTACGGTAGTTACTTTCGAGGTTTTTCACCACCACCTGATGCTGACCAATCAGCTGGTCGACCAGCAGCGCATAGCGGCGACCCGCGCTTTGCAGGATCACAACGATACCCTGCGTGGCCTCGGTTTTGGCCTCGTCCACTTCGAAGACTTTCCACAGTTCCACCAGCGGCAGGTATTCACCACGCACTTCGAGGACACACCACCCGCCAGCGGGTGCAGATCTTCTTCACGCGGCTGCAGCGATTCCATCACCGCGTTCAGTGGCAGAATAAAGACTTCGTCCGCCACTTTGACAGACATACCGTCCAGGATCGCCAGCGTCAGCGGCAGCAGAATGCGTATGGTGGTACCTGAACCTTGCTTAGACTTGATCTCAACGTGGCCACCCATCTCCTGGATGTTACGTTTCACCACGTCCATACCGACACCGCGCCCGGAGACGTCCGTCACCTGCTCTGCCGTGGAGAAGCCCGGTGCGAAGATCAGCATGCCCACTTCTTCGTCGGTCATGTTTTCGTTAACAGCCATTCCCTGCGAAATGGCCTTCGCCAGGATACGTTCCCGGTTCAGACCCGCACCGTCATCCGTCACCTCGATACAGATGTTACCGCCCTGGTGTTCCGCTGACAGGATCAGGTTACCAACCGGCGATTTCCCTGCGGCTATGCGGTTTTCCGGCAGTTCAATCCCGTGGTCGAGGCTGTTACGCACCAGGTGCGTTAACGGGTCGATAATGCGTTCAATCAGGCTCTTGTCCAGCTCGGTAGAGCTGCCCATCAGCGTCAGTTCTATTTGCTTGTTCAGCTTACCGGCCAGGTCACGTACCAGACGCGGGAAGCGGCTGAAGACATATTCCATCGGCATCATACGGATGGACATCACCGATTCCTGCAGATCGCGGGCGTTACGTTGTAACTGCCCCATGCTGGTGATGAGATCGCCGTGGGTTACCGGGTCCAGTTCGTTAGAACGTTGCGCCAGCATCGACTGGGTGATCACCAGTTCGCCAACCAGGTTAATCAGCTGGTCAACCTTCTCAACGGCTACGCGAATACTGGTGGACTCACTGGAACGGGCGGCCGGTTTTTCACCACGACCTGGTGCAGCGGCATCTTTTGGCACCGCTTTCAGTGCAGGCGCAGCTGGCACCACGGCAGGTGCAGCCGCTTGTGCAACCACAGCCACTTCTTCCACCCCGGCAGGTGCTTCCACCACCGCGGCTTCGGTTTCAAAAGCAATCTGATCCGCTTCAATAACAAAGCACAGCACCGCCACGATGTCGTCCTGGCTGATACCGTCGTCAAGCGTCGCGGCAAGGCTGTCTTTGCCTTTCACCACATTGCTTAATGTCGCCAGGTTACCCAGTTCTTCTTCCAGCAGGTTAACTTCGCTCTCTTTCAGGCGAGACAGCACAACGCGCAATTTGCCCGGTTGTGCTGCGGCCGGAGCAGCATCTTGTCCGGCAACGGCATCGACAACACTCAGTTTCGCCGCGGGGACAACGGCTGCGGTCACTTCACCTTTTGCTTCCAGCGCTAACTGGCGCAGTGCATTGCAGATGTATTCAAAGCTGGCGGCATCAGGCTCTGCCGAGCTTTTATAGGCGTCGAGCTGTTCCTGCATAATATCTTTGGTTTCCAAAAACAGGTTGATAATGTCGGTATTGAGCTGCATCTCACCGCGTCGTGCTTCATCAAGCAGGTTCTCCATTAAATGGGTCGTTTCCTGCAAAATGGTAAATCCAAACGTTCCGGCTCCGCCTTTAATAGAGTGCGCTGCACGGAAGATGGCATTGAGCTGCTCTGAATCTGGTGCTTCGGGCACCAGATCCAGCAGGTGTTGCTCCATATCGGCCAACAATTCGTCGGCTTCATCAAAGAATGTCTGGTAAAAATCGCTAATATCCATGCTCACGCTATCACCTCGGATTGGCTGGTGGCGATGTTGGAACGGCAGCCGAAGGAACGGCCCCAGGCTGTTTTAAATCGTCCAGTGACTCATTCTGACTTTCGGCGTTTTCATGCAGGATGGCCTGCTCCGCCTGTTGGTTCAGCACCAGAAGACTGATACGACGGTTGATGGCATCACCCGGCCCGCGGTCGGAAAGGCGCATGGTTGCTGCCATGCCGACTACGCGCAGTACTTTGCCATCATCAAGCCCACCCGCCACCAGCTCGCGACGCGAGGCGTTGGCACGATCGGCTGAAAGTTCCCAGTTGCTGTATCCCTTTTCACCCGAGGCATACGGGAAATCATCCGTGTGTCCAGAAAGGCTCACCCGGTTTGGAATACCATTCAGCACCGGTGCGATTGCGCGCAAAATATCGCGCATGTAGGGTTCAACTTCCGCACTGCCAGTTTTGAACATCGGGCGGTTCTGGCTATCAATAATCTGGATACGCAAACCTTCCTGCACCAGATCGATCTTCAGGTGTGGTCGCAGTGCGCGCAGTTTCGGGTCGGCTTCAATCAGTTGGTCCAGGTCGCCACGCAGTTTCTTCAGACGCGCCTGCTCCATCCGTTTTTTCAGTTCGTTGATGTTAGGCTCTTTTTTCACCTCACCCTTCTGTTGGGTGTAATCATCGCCGCCACCGGGGATTGGGCTGTCGCTGTTAGAAATGCGTGGCCCACCAGCCACCGCAGTCGCCAGCGGCGTTCTGAAATATTCCGCAATCTGGATAAGCTCTTTCGGGCTGGAGATGGAAATCAACCACATCACCAGAAAGAACGCCATCATAGCGGTCATAAAGTCGGCGTAAGCAATTTTCCAGGAGCCATGCGCACCGTGCCCATGCCCCTTGTGCTTGCGCTTTTTTACGATGACGATCGGATGGGACTGATTTTTCATGCGTCCTCAGTTGTCGTCTGTTGGTTTGGGTTTTTCACCGCACGCACGTGTTCTTCCAGTTCGATAAACGACGGACGCTCGCTGGAGTACAGCGTTTTACGGCCAAATTCCACGGCGATCGGTGGTGCATAACCGTTGAGGTTAGAGAGCAGCGTGATCTTCACGCACTGCATCATTTTGGTGGTTTCGGCGCTCTTCTGGCGCAAAACACTGGCCAGCGGAGAGATAAAGCCGTACGCCAGCAAAATACCGAGGAAGGTTCCCACCATCGCGTGAGCAATCAGTGCGCCCAGTTCTGCCGCAGGACGGTCAGCGGAGGCCAGCGCGTGGACCACCCCCATCACTGCCGCAACGATACCGAAGGCAGGAAGGGAATCGCCCACCAGCGCCAGGCTGTTTGCCGGCACTTCGGATTCGCTCTCGTGGGTTTCGATCTCTTCGTCCATCAGTGCTTCGATTTCGAAGGTATTCATGTTGCCGCTGATGATGAGACGCAGGTAATCGACGATGAAATCCAGCATCATGGCATCAGCCAGAATACGCGGATAGCTGGCAAAGATTTCGCTCTCTTTTGGATTTTCGATGTCTCGCTCCAGCGAGAACATCCCCTGCTGACGGGACTTCGCCATCAGACGATAGAGCAGCGCCAGCAGGTCCATGTACATGCTTTTGGTGTATTTCGAGCGACGGAACAGCAACGGAATCGCTTTCAGCGTTCCCTTGATCGACTTACCGTTGTTACCAACGATAAAAGCCCCTACCCCTGCGCCGCCAATGATAATAAGTTCAGCCGGTTGATAGAGTGCTCCAAGGTGCCCGCCGGTCATCATGTAACCGCCGAAAACTGTACCGAGAACTACCAGGTAACCTAATAAGATAAGCACGACATCATCCTTCCGCTAGTGACTAAGGCAGGACGTTCATTTCGAGTGTGTTACCGGAACGCGGGGTAAAAAAAAGCAGCGGTAATTGCTTACCGCTGCTGGAATCTTGCCCACACGTTCGGGTTAAACAGCCTGTTCGATCTGTTCATCCAGCAGTTGTGGAATAATATCGGCAGCATCCCGGGAAAGTTTACGTCTTTTTACTGCACGGGATGGAGGCTGGCATAAACTACAGGCGAAGCTGCCAGCAGGCTGATGAGCATGGGTAATAAAATTGCCATCGCAGCAATTACAGCGCGACAGTTCAAGCATTCCACTTTCAACAAAACGCACCAGCGTCCATGCGCGGGTCAGCGCCAGCAGGGGGCCATCTTCCTGCTGTGGGCATTGCTCAAGGTAGAGTTTATACGCTTTGATCACGGCATCAACGCCGCTGCACAAACCGGTTTTTAGCAGATACTGCCAGGCGTTACAGAACATGGATGCATGGATGTTCTGTTCCCAGGTCATAAACCAGTCTGTTGAAAACGGCAGCATCCCTTTTGGCGGAGGGCTACCGCGTAACTCTTTATACAGTTTGATGAGACGACCACGGCTCAGCTGAGTTTCGCTTTCCAGCATTTGCAAACGAGCACCCAGCGTAATCAGTTCCATTGCCAGCTGTATGTCACGCGCTTCCTGAACAATGCTTTTTTCGCTCATTTTTAAGCTCTTTTCTTACGGGCTACGTCATCAGGCTGGCTGATTTCGTTGAGCAAGCGAGTGGAAAGAAGAATACCGGTATGGATCTGCTGAAGATCGTCAACACGGGATTCCTGTGTCAGACGTGTGATGGTCTGCGGATTATCAAAGCGGAACTGACAAACAAGTTGATTCGTTTCGGCCAGCTTTACCATTTGCGGGAGCGTTAATCCGCCCAGCATGGTGGCCATTTCTTCGTTAATGCCAAGACGAAACATCGCGGACGCCTTGTCCTGACTAATCAAACGCTGTGCAAGCAGTAAATATGACAAATTGATGTCATAGATATGTTTTAGCAACTCGGATGTATGCATTTTTCCCATCCCGAATAACCAACTATTATTTTTATGCGGAAAGACCGCACCCCGTGATGTCGCCGGGAAAACACCCGGTATAAAAAAAAAGAAAAGGCCAAATGCATAGTTGAATTAAGGTTTGTATGCAGCAAAACGCGCAACAGGTACACAAAAATGTGCCCTTACACGCTTTATCATTTCTTACAAATAACTAAGATTTTTCCTAATTCGACGCAAACTCTACTCGTCAGTTTTGCCACATACAATGCAGCCACTCCCAAATTTAAAAAAATGTGATCCACATCACACAATTTAAGTGAATATTACCCATAAATCCATCAGCGCGACTTGTAATTTGGTCGTTTTTTAAACAAAAAATGCTATTTTGTATTCTTAGAAGACGAATACTCATGCAAAAGCATGGTCTGGCGGGGTAGCACCAATTGCTTTATTGCGCATTATTGACTACGCCACCTGAACAGGTCATACCACACCCGGAGGGTGATTTTTATTATTCATAAAAAACATATAGTTATAATCGGTGCGCAAGGTAACAATTTCGCACCCTAATCATTCGAATTGTGTTTATCCCCCGCCACAACGATTTCATGCTGCAAACAGAAATTTGTGTGATTTACGTTAAGTTGTTAATTTTTTTCATCGAGACTTCGTTTTCAATTATTCTTCTTATAAGAATAATTAATGAATAATTATGATAAGCTTCACACTAATGTCGTATTCACCTCTTGCAGAAGCGGGAGATTCGCGGTAAAGCTGGCTAAAACACCGTGTTTCAGACGTCTAAGGAGTATGCGATGGGTTACACTCATCTTCTTGTTTCTGTTGCTGTTTCACCGGAAAGCCACCAGCTTGTCGCCCGTGCTGTCTCCATCGCCAGACCGAACAATGCCCGTATCAGCCTGATCACCCTTGCAGCAGAACCTGAAATGTATAATCAACTGGCAGCGCCCATGCTTGAAGATATTCGTGACGTTCTTCAGGAGGAAACGCAGCAATTTCTGCTGGAGCTGGTCGAAAAGGCTCAATACCCTGTTCACCAGACTGTCATTGCAACAGGGGAATTAAACGAACATATTCTTAGCATGTGCCGTAAGCAGAATATTGATTTGGTTATTTGCGGTAATCATAACCACAGTTTTTTTTCTCGCGCAGCCTGTGCGGCAAAATCGATTGTTGCCTCAAGCCAGGTTGATGTTTTGTTAGTGCCTCTTGGGGGCCATTAACCCCCAGGAGGAATATCACGCCAGTTTAGGGAATGTTGCGATCTTTTTTTGCAACTGCATGGCGTGATTTTGCGGGATGATTTTGCGCAGATCGTGAATAAAACGCGCCTGCCAGTGGTTGATATCATGCTTACGGACAGTGTCCATCATCTCAGCATGGCGGGAAATACGTTCCGTTAGCGGCATTGTTAACGCACGATCGAGCGCATTAGCAACATCATCGCGATCGTAAGGGTTAACGATAAGCGCTGACGTTAGCTCATTCGCGGCTCCTGCAAACTGAGATAACACCAACACGCCAGGATCAGCAGGATCTTGTGCTGCCACATACTCCTTTGCGACCAGATTCATCCCGTCACGCAGCGGCGTGACCAGACCAACATCGGCGTAGCGGAACACCTTCATCAGGATCTTGCGTTCAAAATGCTGATTCAGATAAAACAGCGGTGTCCAGCCTAGCTGTCCATAGCGACCATTAATCCGCCCCGCCTCCATCTCCAGTTGATGGCGGATGTCCTGATAAGCCTGAACTTCACCCCGCGACGTTGGCGCTATCTGCGTATAACGGATCTTACCGCGGTGTTGAGGATACTTTTCCAGCAGGGTTTCGTACGCCAGAAAACGCTCCGGCAACCCTTTGGAATAATCGAGCCGTTCCACTGAAAAGATATTCTTTACGTGTTTCAGTTCGTTCTTGAGCTGCGCCAGCTTTGGTGGCAATGGCCCGGATGCTTGTTCGGCAATCTCCTCCGGCTCAATACCGATCGGATACACTTCGGTGTGAAATGCCTTTCCCCAGGCTGTGTGCGTTTTACCGCCTTTTGTCACCAGCCGCGTTTTGCCTGATACAGAGTCCAGGAATGCCAGCCGATCATTTTCCGTCTGAAAGCCCAGCAAATCGTAGTCACACAGCGCCTCCAGCAGATCTTCATGTGGCGGAATGGCGTTAAAAATTTCCGGTGTAGGAAACGGAATATGCAGGAAAAAGCCAATCCGGTTATTCACCCCCCGCTCCCGCAACGCTCTGGCGAAGGGAAGCAGATGGTAATCGTGGATCCATAAAATATCGTCTTTCCCGACTAAGGGCAGCAGTTTATCCGCCAGTAGTGCATTTACCCGCATATAGCCATCAAAGGCATCGCGCTGGTATTTTACCAGGTCAAGACGGTAGTGAAATGCAGGCCACAGCACCGCATTGGAGAACTCGGAGTAATACTCTTCGTAATCTTTCTCCTTCAGGGCAAAGGATGCCCACGTGATATTGCCGCGCGTCACTTTTTTGAGCGGTTTTTCTTCATCACTGATATCACCACTCCAGCCAAACCACAGCCCACCAGCGGCTTTTAAGGCACCTAAAACGCCTACTGCCAGTCCACCGGCACTGACCTTTTTGTCATCAGGCACTGCGATACGGTTAGAAACGACGATTAAACGACCCATAATGGTTTCCCCCGTTGTTTCGCGCTATGTGTTGTTGCTGGCTGGCGACGTCAGTGATCCACTGCCAGACGCTGGCGACATTGGCCAGACGCCACCCGGCGATGGTTTCACCTGGCCCCACTTTGACTGAGATCCCTTCGGCCTGGTTCACCACGCAAAACCCTGCCTCATCGGTCAGGTCATCTCCCATGAAGAGCGGCGTCCTGCCGCGAAAAGGCGGCGTCACCATAAACGCGGCAATCGCCGCACCTTTATTAACCCCTTTGGGCTTCAGTTCCACCACGCATTTTCCCGGCTGCAGGGCCAGCTGTGGGTACCTGCTGACGATCTCAGCGGCCAGCGCAAGTACCGCGTCGGCATGCTGTGGGGCCTGCCGGTAGTGCAAAGCAAACGCCATACCTTTGGCTTCCAGCTCCGTGCCTGGCAGTTCAGCCAGTGCCGAAGAGAGCTGCGCCTGTAGCGTTTGTGTTAATGCATCGGGGAGTGAAACGATATGCGTGTGAGCATGGATGTCGCGGCGCTCCGCTCCGTGTACACCGGCTAGCGGAAAGCGATAAGGCCTGGAGAGCTGATCCAGCTCAGCCATTGAGCGCCCTGATATCAATGCCAGTGCTCCCTCATTCATCTGCGAGAGTTGGTGCAACATCTGAAGAACCGTGGCAGGGATCGCCACCTGGTCAGGATGTGGTTTTATCTCAGCAAGCGTGCCATCGAGGTCAAAAAAGAATGCAAAATTTCCGGGCAGTACAGGCGGTGCGGTTAACGAGTCAGCCACCCTTTTCCTCCTTACAGTTTTCGAGAGGTAAAAGCCATTACCTCAATCATCGCCATGTAAGTATAGACAGTGTGACGTTGCTCGCCATTTGACCACCGCCCCGCCAGCAAAACTGGCGGAGCGGTTGAGAAGTCAACTATGGTTATAAGTTGAGCAATAAAAAGGCAGGGATCGCGTTATACGGTACGTTTCGCTTTTTGCTTGTAACGGTCGAAAATCACCGCTGCCAGCAGGATCAGACCGCGAACCACATACTGCGAGAACGGAGAGATATTCAGCAGGTTCATGGCGTTCTCAACGGTCCCCAGGATCAGGATCCCGGCCACCACATATGAGATTTTTCCGATGCCGCCTTTCAGGGAAACGCCCCCCAGTACGCAGGCTGAAATCACGATCAGCTCGTAACCGATGGAGGTCATTGGCTGGCCGCTGGTCATACGTGAAGCCAGAATAATCCCCGCCGCAGCAGATACCAGTCCGGAAAGCACAAAGATAATGATTTTGGTACGCACAACCGGAACACCCGCCAGGCGTGCCGCTTCTTCATTACCGCCGATAGCCAGCGTATTGCGGCCAAAGGTAGTACGGTTGAGCAGGAAACCGAACAGGATCAGGCAGGCCACCGTCAGCCAGATTGGCGCAGGCAAGCCCAGCCAGTTGGCATAGCCCAGGGTAAAGAAGCGCTCGTCTTCAATCCCCACGGCTTTACCGTCAGAGATGATATAGGCCAGACCGCGCACAATTTGCATGGTCGCGAGTGTCGTGATCAGCGCGTTAATCTTCAGACGCGCAATCACAAAACCGTTCACCAGGCCACTGATGACACCCAGCAGCAGACCTGCCAGCACGCCAATCCACAGGCTTTCGGTCATGTTGATCACCACCGCCGTCGTGACGCCTGCACAGGCAATCACGGAGGCCACGGACAGGTCGAAATCACCGGACGCCAGGCAGAACAGCATCCCGCAGGCCACCATGCCGGACATGGAAATAGCCAGCCCCAGCCCTTTCATATTAATGAAGGTGGCAAAATTAGGTACAAATATCGCGCAGGCGAGGAACAGTGCGGCAAAAACTACCAGCATGCCGTACTGATCCCAGATGCGTCCAAAACTGAAAGCCGACTTCGGCACTCCGGATGTAGTAACAGAGGACATCATTAACTCCTTACTCAGGCGACAGCCTGGCTAACTTTAGGCATGGCGAGACTCAACGCCTGTTGTTCATTCGCCTGTTCATGCAGCAATTCACCGGCAATTTCACCTTCACGCATCACAACGATACGGTCAGCAACGCCAAGCACCTCGGGCAGATCGCTGGAGGCGAACAGCACCGCCACACCGCGTTTTGCCAGTTCATAAATCACGTTATAAATCTCGTGTTTTGCCCCCACATCGATACCGCGCGTCGGCTCATCGAGCAAAATGACCTTCATGTCTTCCGACAACCAGCGGCCTAAAATGGCCTTTTGCTGGTTACCACCGGAAAGATTCATGATCAGTTGCTCAGCACCCGGCGTTTTGATGTTCAGTGAACGAATGTGGTGGTCGGCATTGCTCGATTCCCAGCTGTCGTTGATTAAACATCCCGCCCGAATATATTTACGCCTTGCAGAAATATTGATGTTGTCGCGCACAGAGTGCACCGGAATGATCCCCTCTGCTTTGCGGTCTTCCGGGCAGAGCATCATGCCTGCGTTAATGGCATGAGCAGGCTTCTGAATATCAACCTGTTGTCCGTCAATAGAGACCTGCCCCTGCGTAATACGTGTGCCGCCAAACAAGCCTTTCATCAGCTCACTGCGTCCCGCCCCCACCAGACCAAACAGCCCGACGATTTCACCGCTGCGCACCGATAACGAAATCGGTGTCCGCACGCCGGGTGCTTTCACGTTATCCAGACGCAGGCGTTCAGGACCATATTCACGTGGCTGCCAGTGGTAAATATCCCCCAGCTCACGTCCGACCATCGCCTGAACAAGCTGATCATGGTTAACCTGTTGCATATCAGTAAAGGTGCGCACATAGCGGCCATCCTTAAACACGGTGATGGCATCGCTTAAGGCAAAGATTTCTTCCATACGGTGCGAAACGTACAAAATAATACGGCCTTCCTGACGCAGCTCGCGGATCACGCGGAACAGATTTTCGATTTCACGCGCCGAAAGCGAACTGGTGGGTTCGTCGAAGGCAATGATCTTGGCATTACGTGCCAGCGCCTTGGCAATTTCGACCATCTGCCACTGGCCGATGGAGAGATATTTCAGAGGCGTCTGGGGATCGACATCCAGACCAAGGTGTTTTAACTGCAGCCCCGCTTCATAATTAAGTAGCGAGCGATTAACCACGCCGCTTTTGTGCGGGAGCTGTCCTAAATAGATATTTTCCGCCACGGTCATCTCGGGGATCAGGTGCAGCTCCTGATAGATAATGGCAACCCCGGCGTTTAGCGCCTCTGTAGTATCGGCAAAAGCAACGTCTTCGCCGCGAATGGCCAGCGTTCCGGTCGTTGGCGTGTAGTTGCCACTGAGGATTTTCAACAGCGTGGATTTCCCCGCGCCGTTCTCCCCCATCAGGGCGTGAACCTGGCCGGCATAGCAGTCGAAACTGATATCGGTCAGCGCGTTGACACCGGGGAACGTTTTCCCGATGCCGCGAAAAGAGAGATACGGTAAGGACTGTTGCATAACGTCTCCGTAATTCCTGTAGTGTGTACGTCAGGCCCCTCACGGTGAGTGAGGGGCACAATCACAGCGTATTACTTACCGCCCAGTCCTTTTTTCGCCAGCTCCTCTTTGAAGTTATCGCGGGTGATCAGCACCACGTCGGTCACTTCGGTAAATTTCGGCGGTTCGGCTCCTTTGGTCACCCAGTTGTAGAGCATTTCGCTGGATTTATAGCCATGCACGTCCGGGCTTGGCAGCAGAGAGCCATAGAAACCTGTTGCCTGTGCTTTAGACAGTTCGCTGACGGCATCAACGCCGTTGATACCGATCCCGATAACATCAGGTGCTTTGAAGCCTTGACCTTCCGTTGCACGCACGCCACCCAGCACGGTGTTGTCATTCATACCGACCACCAGCCAGTGTTTCACCTCTGGATGCTGCACCAGCATGGAGTTCGCCGCGTCAAAAGCCCCCGGGATGTCGTTGGATTTGGTCGGAACTTTATAGATCTGTTTTTCCGGGAAACCGGCTGCTTTCAGTGCGGCCATTGAACCGGAAGTGCGGCGACGCGCGGTGTCCAGCTCATCAGCAGTAATGGCCATCACGGCAGTCTCTTTCACATCCCAGCCGCGTTTTTGCATCTCTTTATAGAGTTCCTGGCCCTGACGTTCGCCGATTTTGGTCGCCGCCATCATCACCAGTGGTACGGTGTCCATCGGTTTGCCTTTGGCATTGACGAACTGATCGTCAACGGCAATGACCTTCATGCCGTAACCACGCGCTTTGGCTGCAATGGCTGACCCCAGTTTTGGATCTGGCGTACAGATAACAAACCCTTTCGCGCCGCTGGCTGCCAGGCTATCAATGGCGTTCAGCGTTTTTTCACCATCCGGCACGGCGATTTTAATCACATCAAAACCTAAATCTTTCCCGGCTTTATCGGCGAATTTCCATTCGGTCTGGAACCAGGGTTCTTCAGGTTGTTTGACCAAAAAACCGAGTTTTAAATTTTCTGCGATAGCGGATTGTGACATAACAGCAGCCAGACCGATGGCCGCCAGCGCTTTAGTAAATTTGTGCATGGTAAACTCCAGCTTTAGCAATCTTTTCTGTAGGGAATACGTGCGTACTTCTTATTTAATCGGACTTAAAACAAGACATTAGCGCTTACCTCGTCATAAGCGTTAGTGCTGGTGATAGTTTTAGCGGGAAATTAATCATCCATAAGAGAGCGCCATCACACCGCAGAATTACAGTAATTGCGTACATAAATTCAGCGAAAAATGACATAAAAATGGCAGTAATTGTCAGACAAATAAAAATACACTGAGCAGAATCATCCATAAGATTAGCTAAGAAATCCCTGAATAGTGGTAACGCCTTCTGGCTCCTCAAATCCTGGTAGTTACGGCACCGCAACTTTCGTCACATCCCCCCTCAGCCGGAAAAATAATGTAAACCCTTGTTCCTTTTTTTCATCTGAAACAAAAATAACCGTGCGCAGGAGCGACCTGGTCGGGTAGTCAATAAAAATGATCTAGCGCAATTTTTAAAGCGAAGAATATATCTGATAACATTAACAGCACTTATTTTTTATTATCATGCAGTGAATAGTGAGAACCTCTACCATTTCCATCAAAACGAAAAATAAAATATATAAACTTATAAATTTCAATAAATTACAATAAACCCATCCACATTCCCTTATTACAAAACTTCAACTTCATTAAATTTTGTAATGTAGCGTAAAATTATCGAAACCAGGAGTTTTCTTAAAGGAATAACCAGCGTATGCTTGTGGATATCGAACACAGGATGTGAATATTCGAGACCATCCGGAGAAAGAGTAAAACGCTATTCTGTTACCCGCTATCGTGCGTAATGGTGATGCGCGATAGGTATTTCCAGCCTGAAGAGCCAGGTTAAGCAGCTGACTTTGCGTCCCACATAAATAAGGATATTAGTATGGCTACCCAAGCGATGATTCAAAAGCTCAATGCACAGATGAACCTTGAGTTCTATGCCTCAAATTTGCACTTGTACCTGAGTGAATGGTGCTCAGAGAACAGTCTCACCGGTACCGCCACCTTCTTCCGCACCCAGGCACAAAGCAATGTCACACATATGATGCGCGTGTTTGATTTTATGAAAGATTCTGGTGCAAATCCCATTGTGAAAGCGCTGGATGTCATGAACGATGATTACTCTTGTCTGGAAGACCTGTTCCAGAAAACACTGGAAGAGTATGAACAACGCTGCGCAACCCTCAGCAAACTGACCGATGAAGCCAAAGCGCAAAAAGACAGTACCACGCTCAATTTCCTGCGTGATATGGACAAAGAGCAACAACAGGATGGTGTACTGCTAAAAACGCTGGCCAACGAAATCCGCAATGCAAAACGCGCCGGATTATGTCCTGAACAAACCGACAAGCACGTGCTCAACGTCGTTAATTACCAGCATCACTGATTCTGCCGCCTGTACCTGTACCCAGGTGCAGGCAGCCCCACGTCCCCCCCTCCGCTTTTACTACCAACTCTCTGCTTTTGCTGACTTTTAACAAATCAGATCTTGCTCCCAATGAATAACCTCACAACATGTAATGATTTATTTAGTTACATAATTATTGACGAGGGAGCATCATGATCACCATTGAGTTTATTGTCATTATTCTCTGCCTGCTGGTTGGTACGCGTTTCGGCGGCATGGGGCTTGGGCTGATAAGCGGTATCGGCCTGTTTATTTTAAGTTTTATTTTTGGCCTGCAACCCGGCAAACCACCGGTTGACGTGATGCTGACCATCCTGGCCGTCATTGGCTGTGCGGCCACCTTACAGACCGCTGGCGGTCTGAATGTGATGATGCAATTTGCAGAGCGTCTGCTGCGTAAACATCCTCAACACATTACCCTTCTCGCGCCCTTTACCACCTGGATGCTGACCTTTCTGTGCGGAACCGGGCACGTGGTGTACACCATGTTCCCCATTATTGCGGATATCGCGCTGAAAAAAGGGATCCGCCCGGAACGACCAATGGCCGTGGCGTCGGTAGCGTCGCAAATGGCGATCACTGCCTCCCCGGTTTCGGTTGCCGTCGTGTCACTGGTGTCCATCCTGGGTGCGCAACACGGTATCGGCCACGCGTGGGGGATCCTCGAAATTCTCGCCGTATCGGTTCCTGCCTCGCTATTTGGCGTCGCTATTGCCGCATTGTGGAGTTTGCGCCGGGGTAAAGATCTGGCGGATGACCCGGAGTTTCAGGAAAAGCTGAAAGATCCGAAACAGCGCGAGTTTATCTACGGTGGGGCTGAAACGCTGATGAATCAGCGTTTTCCTAAGCAAGCTTACTGGTCAACCTGGATCTTCTTCGCCGGGATTGCCGTTGTTGTCCTCCTGGGGGCACTGCCTGAGCTGCGCCCTGCCTTCGAGGTGAAAGGCAAAATGACAGCGCTGTCGATGAACCTTGTCATACAGATGATGATGCTCATTGCCGGGGCCATTATGCTGATGTCCTGCCAGGTAAAAGCCTCTGCCATTTCTAACGGAGCGGTGTTTAAAGCGGGGATGGTCGCAATCTTCTCGGTGTTTGGCGTCGCGTGGATGAGTGATACGTTTTTCCAGGCACACCTCGACGAGCTAAAAATGGCGCTGGAAGGCGTGGTGAAAAGTCACCCGTGGACGTATGCCATTGTGCTTTTCCTGGTCTCTAAGCTGGTGAACAGCCAGGCGGCGGCGCTCACCGCTGTTGCGCCAATGGGCTTAATGCTGGGAATCGAACCCAAAATGCTGATCGCCTTCTTCCCCGCGTCTTACGGATACTTTGTGCTGCCAACCTACCCAAGCGACCTGGCCTGCATCGGGTTTGACCGTTCAGGTACGACCCGTATCGGCAAATTTATCATCAACCACAGCTTTATTCTGCCAGGGTTGATTGGCGTGAGCTGCGCGTGCGCGGCCAGCTATCTGCTGGTACAAGCCTTCTTCTGACCCTTCTCCGGGCGACAGAGACTGTCGCCCTTTCACGTTGTCTCAGAAAACCAGGTTCAACGTATCAGCCTGTCTCAGTGAGACTCACCCTGCGGAGTGAATCTCAGCTCAATCAGAGCGATGGCTTTCTGGATCGCACGAAGCGTAACCGGGTCGGCGGCCGCCGGATGACTGGCGAAATCAATGTTTTTCAGTTGGGTGGACATTTTCTCGCGCACTTCAACGGGTGCGATAACATCTAACACATCAAGAATTTGTTTGATAACCAGCTGGCATGCAACGACGTCAGACACCAGTTCCTGATCGGCGCTCAGGTTTTGTGACATGGACTTTCTCCTCATGTAAAGGCCGCCATAGTAGCAAAACGCACGCCCTTTCATCTCCTTCTCATCGCTGATGGGTACAAAAAAACCTGCCAGTGCAGGTTTTTGTCAGAGCATCATCCCCACCAGACACGTGATTAACCGACAATTGCACGCACAAACGCGTCGATCTCTTTGTCCTGATTGTTTTCAAAGAAACATTGCTGGAAGCGCAAGCCGGAGACGGCAGTTTTCACCAGCTCAGGATCAATTGCACGCAGGGTGTCCAGATAGTTGTCTTTCACCACCGCCGCTTTCACCTGGTTCAGGATCGCAGCATTACGTATCTGTGGTGCTTTGCGCTCTGGCGGATAGCCCTCACCTTTACGGCCAGTGAAGGCTTTTTCGAAGATAAAACGAACATTCAGTTCAGCTCCCCAGCCAAACCCTTTTGCAAACGGCAGGGAAAGCGCGTTACCGTTGTTAATCTGGGCAAACAGGAAAGCGTCAGCCGGATCAATGCAGTAGCCACAGACAACGCCGGGATGGATGTTCAGAGACATCAGTGCGCCCTGGCCTGTACCACACCCCGTCACAACAAAATCAACCGCTTTAGCGTTCAGCAAAATGCTCGCCATAATCCCCAGATGGACATAGGTAAGCGAGTGATCGTTCTCGTCGCTCATCCCCACGTTATAAACCGGGAAGCCTTTTTCATCGGCTACCGTTTTTAACTCAGCAAGGATGCCGGCATTTTTAGCCGCCTGGCTGTTTTCCATCATCAGTGCAATTTTCATCTTGTCTCTCCCGAGTGCGACGCGGGTCAACCCGCCGTAGATACCTTTTGGCACTCACCTTACTATCAAGAAAACCAACTTTCAAATTAAATGAAATTGCGTTTTAAACAAGAAGAATGTGTTCACAATTCTGTTATGCCTCAACGGTCTTCTGGACGTTATTTAAAAGTTAAAAAAATCTGTCATCAGTAGAAACTGTTAGCTAGACTGCAACAAAACACCCTAAAAACCGCCTGGTGAACACCTGTGAATTCGCGCTGCCGGAAGCTTCGCATTCTCTTTTTATTCGGATTAACAGGTCTTCTGCTGATCTGTCCCCCTGCTCTGTGGGCAGCCAAGACCGGAGAACCTGTCCCGGTCTGGATTTATGACGCCAATGATTTTGAATCCTGGCATACACCGCAGGGGGAATTACAGGGGTTCTATCCCGATTTAATTAATGCCATCAATCAAAAAACGGGGATGAATTTACAGCTCAGGCCGCTTTCCGGTGCGGATATCGGTCAACGTTTTGCGCATGATGGCTATGGAGTGTATGCGGGCGTATTACGTACCGAAAAACGAGCCAAAACCAAGATACTCTCGTCACGATTATTTGATAATGAAGTGGTTGCCGCCAGCCTGTCGATGACAGCGGCAACGCCAGAGCAGCTAAGCCATGCCCGTGTGTTGTTCCGTAAAGATGACGCGACGCTCGAAAGCGTGCAACAACGTTATCCCGATCTCAAATTCCGCTCTCTGCGGCTCGTGGACACCAGCGACGAGGCCTTCCGTTTACTGGGTGAACATCAGGCTGATTTTTATATTAATGATGCCACCGAGATGGAAAACACCCAACGCTACTACCTCATTTCGCGACCGTTTCCTGAATTACGTACTCCGGTTGTTCTGGCATTCAGCCCTGAACTCCTGCCCCTGCGTGAACCCATCAACGACATCATTGGCCTCTGGTATCGCAATGGCGAAATGCACAAAATGCTGGAGGAGAGTAAGCGCAATTACCTGCTAAGCCGTATTACGCTGTCGGAAAGTGAACGTGCCTGGATTGCAAATAACCGTCTGCGCATCACCCTGCCTAAAAATGAAAACTTTGCACCGCTAATCTGGCGTGACAGCAAGGGCTACCACGGCACGGCAATGGATATGATTAACGACATGCGTGATTTGTTAGGTATGAAGGTCGATGTCAATTTTGTCGATAATTATTCGAACCTCTCCCGGCAGCAGTGGCCCATCCGGCTGGTTGATATTGCCGACCGGTACAACGAAGAACACACAGAGGGGCGCATTGGCCCGGACATTGCCTGGCATAACGTTTATTACAACCGCATCGACAAGCCATTTTTGTGGAATGAAGAAAGTATCCGAAGCCAGCGTGTAGGCGTGCTGGATGGGTCTTTTGCCGCGAATTATTTACGCCAGCATTTTGGTAGTGATGTGATAATCGTGCCCCACCGCAGCATTGATGGCCTTATTGATGCAATGGAGGACAATAAAATTGATTATATTCTTGGCGATCTCAGTTCGCTGGAATCAACGCTTCGCGGCAACGAGCTGTTTCGTGGGGTGCTGAAAGTGGCGGGCGTCACCCGCTCCGAGTTTGTCATTGGCCCCTGGGTGGAACCGAACCACCCTCTCTTTCATCTGTTTATGCAGATCCATCGGTTGTCCGAATTCCGCACCCAGATTGAACGTCAGGAAGAGCAGAAATGGTTCCCCGATTTAACCAAAAATACGCTGAAAATTATTAGCCTAATTTTACTGATCGTTGCGCTGTTCAGTATCAGCATGCTCATTATGATGCGCCGCCATATGAGGCAAAGCCGGATTGTTAACCGTAATATGGTGCAGGCGCTGGAGAAGGTAAACCGCGCACATGACGACGAAACCGGTAGCCATATTCAGCGCGTTTCCAGATATTGTGAATTAATGGCGCGCCAACTTGGGCTATCACGGCAAATGATCCGTGAGATAGGACATTTCGCTTCCCTGCATGATGTCGGGAAAATCGCCGTGCCGGATCGCATTCTGCGTAAGCAAGGCCCACTGACCGCCGAAGAGTTTGCTGAGATGAAACTCCACACCGTTAAGGGGTGGCGAATCATTCAGGGGCTTGGGCTGGGAGCAGTTGCAGAAAATATTATCCACTTGCACCATGAAAAATGGGACGGTAGCGGTTATCCCGAGGGGCTGCACGGCGAGCAAATCCCGATTGAGGCTCGCATTCTGGCGCTGGCGGATGTGTATGACGCCCTGAGACAAAAACGGGTGTATAAGCCGAGTTTTACCCACGAGCAGGCCTGCGAAGTGATATTTGAGGGCGCTGGCCGTCATTTTGACCCGCAGCTTATTACACTGTTCCGTAAGCATCATCTTGAGTTCAAAACGATTTTTGACAGTCTTGCCGACTAATCCGGCCCGTTGCAAAGAGAAAGGGCAGATTGTCCGGCTATTCCAGGCATTGCGCCGGACGTCTGCGGGTACGATAACGTATTTCCATTCACTCAGAGTGAACTATGAAAAGAGTATTCGTTGTCGGTACGATCCTGCTGCTCGCGGGGTGTAGCATTAACCGCCAGGCAGAGGTAAGCAGTCTGGACGCACCAAACGGGATAGTCCGCCTTGATTACGGCCAGGCGATACTGCAAAACGCCCAATCCGATGGGTATGTTAATAACGGCACTGCAGCAAAAGCGTGTCAGACCATGGGATATGCCACCGCCTCCGCCTACGGTCAGCCCATTAAAACCTGTACCCTTATTAGCGGGTCTGTGTGTCTGAACGAGACCGTGACTATCCAGTACAAATGCATGGGATATGCCGTTAACCCTAACGCCAAAAATCCGTGGTATTAATCAGCGCTGCCAGTCCTTACTGGCAGTGTATTTAACTAAGAACAAAAATAATTCGCATTAATAAATATAAAAATTGCCAATGCGTTTTATTCCCATTCGTATTTTTAAATAAGCATCTATTTATTTTACTTTTTGCAAATAATTCAATAACAAATTATAGTATCGCTCATCATAAACCAGAAATAATACACCGGAGCTTCACCATGCTGAAAACGGAAATGATCGACAAGCTCAATGCACAAATGAACCTCGAACTTTTTTCATCTCTGCTCTACCAGCAGATGAGCGCCTGGTGCAGCTATCACAGTTTTGAAGGTGCAGCCGCGTTTCTGCGTCGTCACGCCCAGGAAGAGATGACGCACATGCAGCGTCTGTTTGCTTATCTGACCGATACGGGCAGCCTGCCGCGCATCGAAACCGTAGCGTCACCATTTGCTGAATACGGTTCGCTCGATGAACTGTTCCGCGCCACCTACGAGCACGAGCAGCTGATCACCCAGAAAATTAATGAGCTGGTTCATGCCGCAATGACCAGCCAGGATTATCCGACCTTTAATTTCCTGCAGTGGTATGTTGCTGAGCAACACGAAGAAGAAAAACTGTTTAAATCCGTACTGGACAAACTCTCTCTGGCCGGTAAATCAGGTGAAGGTCTTTACTTTATCGATAAAGAACTTTCTACCCTCGACACCCAGAATTAATTCCCTCACGGTGCTGATCCTTCAGCACCGTTTTATTTTAATGGCGGCAGATTTTACTTTCGTGCGTCGAAAACCCGTCCGTCGCCGGAATAAATTTTCCGCGCGCCGCCAGAAATGCCACCAGTTCCACCGCAGTCATATCTGCAGCTGAACAGGTATGAAAACGCGCCGTTTCACCAAAGCGTGCATGAATAGCCTCAACCAGACTGTGTTCCGTGTATTGCTCGCCCGACTCAATCATCATATTGAGCACGTCGTGTCCATGAATTGACATTGTCATCCCCTCTGAAAAAACAAGCAGACTAAACGCTCGTCCCGAAGCACGCTTTGCGCTGGCGCAGGTTTATCTCTCCCCAATCGCCAAAGATTCGTAAACAATTAATTACACCAGTTGTAACGGTGATTTGACGAGGTATGACTTTTCCCTTACTCTGCGCCGCAGATTTTGTCGCGGTTGAGAGTCGTTGTAGAGGAAAGCGTGAAAAACAGAACACTGGGAAGTATTTTTATCGTCGCCGGAACGACGATTGGCGCAGGAATGCTGGCAATGCCGTTGGCGGCCGCAGGCGTCGGATTTAGTGTGACATTGCTGCTGCTCGGCACGCTCTGGGCTTTGATGTGCTATACCGCACTGCTGCTGCTCGAAGTTTATCAGCACGTGCCTGCCGATACCGGATTGGGTTCACTTGCCGCGCGCTATCTGGGGCGCTACGGCCAGTGGGTCACCGGCTTTAGCATGATGTTCCTGATGTACGCTCTGACCGCAGCCTATATCAGCGGAGCCGGGGAATTGATCGCCTCCAGCGTCAACGACTGGTTCGGCTCTGACATCACACCGGCGACGGGTGCCATCTTCTTTGCGCTCATTGGCGGTGGCGTGGTCTGTGTCGGCACCTCGCTGGTCGACCTGTTTAACCGTTTTCTGTTCAGTGCCAAAATTCTCTTTCTGATTGTCATGCTGGTTCTGCTGGCACCACATGTTCACAAAATTAACCTGCTGACGCTGCCGCTGGAAAAAGGACTGGCGCTCTCCGCCATTCCGGTGATTTTCACCTCATTTGGTTTCCACGGTAGCGTGCCGAGCATTGTCAGCTATATGAATGGCGACATTCGCAAACTTCGCCGCGTCTTTGTCATCGGGAGTGCCATTCCACTGATTGCCTATATTTTCTGGCAACTGGTGACGCTGGGCAGTATTGACGCGTCGACCTTCACTGGCCTGATGGCGGAACACGCCGGTCTGAATGGTTTCCTGCTGGCACTGCGTGAGGTAGTGACCTCTCCGCACGTTGAGCTGGCGGTGCATCTGTTTGCCGACCTGGCGCTGGCGACCTCGTTCCTGGGCGTGGCACTCGGTCTGTTTGATTATCTGGCCGATCTGTTCCAGCGTCGCAATACCGTCACCGGACGTTTACAGACGGGTGCCATCACCTTCCTGCCTCCGCTGGCCTTTGCACTGTTTTATCCGCGTGGGTTTGTGATGGCGCTGGGGTATGCGGGCGTGGCGTTATCCGTCCTTGCCCTGCTGCTCCCTTCCCTTCTGGCATGGAAGAGTCGCCAACAGCATCCTCAACAAGGGTATCGCGTTGCCGGCGGGAAACCTCTGCTGTGTATAGTATTTGGCTGTGGGGTCGTGGTTATTCTGGTGCAGATGTTAATTGCGGCAGGAATGTTACCGGAAGTGGGTTAAGGAAAAGGGGCTATCAGCAGCCCCTTTTTTATCAGTGCAAGCAACAGCTCTTAAATTTCTTTCCGCTGCCGCACGGACACGGATCGTTACGCCCGACCTTCGTTCCATTAACAACTGGCTTTTTCGCTTCCGGCTGCTGCGGGTTAGCCACCCAGTAGTTATACAAACGCAGTGCCGCAGGCTGGATGCTCTCGATACTGGCTTTGTATTCCTCTTCGGTCAGTTCATCCAGCTTCTCGCCATTCCCCTCTGTACCGTGCAGCGCAATAGCGTCCAGGTCGGCCTTCAGTTCTTCCGGCAATGCTGACCAGTCTGTCAGTGCCACGCCGCGCATGTAGCCATAGCACCATTCTTCAACGACGGTGTAACTCTGACCGTCAACGTCGTTATAACCAAACATCGGCTCAAACTGTTCCGGGTATTCGCTCAGGCGCTCAGCAATATCGTTCATATGCTTAAAGCAGAGATCGATAAAACGGTTCATTTCACGATCGTTCTTCCAGCGTGGAATGTACTTTTCGCCACCCCATACCGCCACCAGCCAGGCATCTGGCTCAACCACAACGGGGCCGGAAAGCACTGCAGTAAGCATGCCGTCGAGTTCGGACACGTCAATCACGGACGCATCGTCATGACCGTAGGACATTAACGTCTCTTCCAGCCACTCCATTTCACTTTCATTTAACGGGCCTTCAGTCATTGCTGACACTCCTGATAAAAAAGGAAAGATCCTGACACATATCGCCGCCTGTGCCTATCTGAAGTTTAGGTCTTTATTGCTGCAAAAACGTGCAAATCGTGACCCTTGCACAACTTATGGGCTTTATTGTTAATGAGATGTGATCTCCGCTGTAATTTCAGGCCGTTCCGCAAGGCTGCATAAAACGGCGCTCTATACTCAAACATGTCGCAACCCAGTCAATGGGTTAGCCATTCTGGCAACCATTTTGCTTAATGTTCTGTGCGCTTCACCGCGCAAGGAAACCTCGCCGTATTAAGCAGGATGTTGTCTGGAGCTCGTTATTTTGTTCTCGCTCTTGCTTCTGGATTGGCTGCACCGCCGGACGTTCGGATTTTTACCGTGGTGCAAAAACCTCTTTGCTAAGGAACATAATGATGTCGCTGAAACTTATCAGAAGTCCTCTTTCTCTTGTATTGGCCGGTTGTCTGGCCACGGCATTTTCCGCCCAGGCCGATATTGTGATTGGTGTGGCCGGGCCGTTTACTGGCCCCAATGCCACCTATGGCGATCAATACTGGCACGGCGCAACGCAGGCCGCTGAAGACATTAACGCCGCAGGAGGGATCAACGGTGAAAAGATTAAACTGGTTCAGGGGGATGATGCCTGCGAGCCTAAACAAGCCGTCGCGGTCGCCAACCGTCTGGTCGACCAGGAAAAAGTCAACGCGGTTGTCGGCCATTTCTGCTCCTCATCCACCATGCCCGCCTCTGAGGTGTATAGCGATGCGGGCATTATTACCATCACCCCCGGCTCAACCAACCCACTGATCACCGAACGTGGCATGAGCGATATGTTCCGCATGTGTGGCCGCGATGATCAGCAGGGCCAGGTCGCCAGCGATTTCATCATCGACAAGCTGAAAGCCAAACGCGTGGTGATCATCCACGATAAAGACACGTACGGCCAGGGTCTGGCGGATGCCACCAAAGCCGCGCTGGCAAAACGCGGTGTCCAGGATGTGATGTACGAGGGGTTATCACGCGGGGAAAAAGACTTTAACGCGCTGGTCACTAAAATTGGGGCGCAAAAGCCGGACGTGGTGTTCTTCGGCGGCTGTCACCCGGAGGCAGGCCCACTGGTTCGCCAGATGCGCGAACAGGGCGTGCAGGCGAAGTTCTTCTCCGGTGACTGTATTGTCAACGAAGAGATGGTGACCGCGGCGGGCGGCCCGCAATACACCAACGGTATCTATATGACCTTTGGTAAAGATCCGCGACTGATCCCGGACGGTAAGGCCGTTATCGAGAAATTCCGCGCGGGTAAATTCGAACCGGAAGGTTATACCCTCTACTCCTACGCTTCAGTTCAGGCGATTGCTGCCGCCTTTAAGGCCACGGGTGGCAAGGACTCGGCCAAAGCCAGCGAATGGCTGAAAGCCAATTCCGTCGATACGGTGATGGGCAAAAAAGCCTGGGACGGCAAAGGTGACCTGAAAGTCTCTGACTACGTGGTGTATCAGTGGGACGACAAAGGGAAATATAAGGAAGTGCAGTAACGGGACGGAGTCACGCTCAACGTCGGCAGGTTCGCCTGTCGACGCGTAATAAACACCAGGCTGCGCGCAAGGCGCGGCCTCAAAACACGAGCGCGCGATGATGAGTACATTCTTCCTGCAACAGTTAGTCAATGGCTTAACGCTGGGTTCCGTCTACGGATTAATCGCCATCGGCTATACGATGGTGTATGGCATCATTGGTATGATTAATTTCGCCCACGGCGAAGTGTATATGATCTCCGCCTATCTCTGTGCCATTGGCCTGGCGCTGCTGTCATTCTTCGGCCTGCAGTCATTCCCCCTGCTGATCCTCGGCACGCTGGTCTTCACCATTGTGGTAACCGGTGTCTACGGCTGGACTATCGAGCGCATTGCCTATAAACCGCTACGTAACTCCACCCGTCTTGCCCCGCTAATCTCCGCCATTGGGATGTCGCTTATCCTGCAAAACTATGCGCAGTTAAGCCAGGGGCCGCGCCAGCAAGGGGTGCCTACCATGCTGGATGGTGTATTCCGCGTGCATCTGGGTGAAGGTTTTGTCCAGATAACCTACACCAAAATTTTTATTCTGGTCGCCTCGTTCGCGGGAATGCTGCTGCTCACCTGGATAATCAGCAATACCCGCCTTGGACGGATGTGTCGGGCGGTACAGCAGGATCGCAAAATGGCCTCCATTCTGGGCATTAACACCGACAGGATTATTTCCCTGGTGTTTGTCATCGGTGCGGCGATGGCCGGACTGGCGGGTGTGTTAATCACCATGAACTACGGCACCTTTGATTTTTATGTCGGGTTTGTCATTGGCATCAAGGCCTTTACGGCGGCGGTGCTCGGCGGCATTGGCTCCCTGCCAGGCGCGATGCTCGGCGGGCTGATTCTGGGCGTAGCCGAAGCACAATTCTCCGGCATGGTGAACTCGGATTATAAAGATGTGTTCTCGTTTGGATTACTGGTCATGATCCTGATTTTCCGTCCCCAGGGGCTGCTTGGTCGGCCCATCGTGGCCAAAGTGTGAGGGAGAAAGCAATGAGATCACGCGCGGTTTCGACTGATGGTTTCTCTCTTAAACGCTGCATTCTGGACGCCATTTTTTCCGGGCTGGTTGCATTGATTATTTTCGGCCCTATCGCAGGCGTGGTGCTGGACGGATACAGCTTTAACTTTGCCGGGCAGCGGCTGGCGTGGATGGTCGGCATCGTTATGCTGGGGCGTTTTCTGCTGAGCGCCTTTTTAGGTACTCCCGCTGGCGCACGCTTCCAGGCACGTTTTGACGCTGACAGCGCGGGCGTTTATGTCCGGCCACCGGAATACAAGAGCCGCATGCGCTGGATAATCCCCCTGATCATCGCGCTGGCGATCTGTTTTCCCTTTGTCGCCACCAAATATGTGCTGACGGTTGCCATTCTCGGGCTGATCTATGTTCTTCTTGGTCTGGGACTGAATATCGTTGTGGGTCTGGCGGGGTTATTGGATCTGGGTTATGTCGCCTTTTATGCCATTGGCGCGTACGGCCTGGCGCTGGGGTATCAGTATCTGGGATTAGGGTTCTGGAGCATGTTGCCGCTGGCGGCGCTGATGGCCGCCGCTGCGGGTGCCTTGCTTGGTTTCCCGGTGCTGCGCATGCATGGTGACTATCTGGCTATCGTAACGCTCGGGTTCGGGGAAATTATCCGCCTGATCCTGAACAACTGGCTGGCCTTTACCGGCGGCCCTAACGGCGTCTCGGCTCCTCCCCCCACCTTCTTCGGTCTCGAGTTTGGCCGGCGCGCTAAAGAAGGCGGCGTGCCGTTTCACGAATTTTTCCACCTGACATATAACCCGAACATGAAGTTTATCTTTATCTACGCGGTACTGTTTCTGGTGGTGCTGCTGGTGCTTTACATCAAGCACCGTCTGACGCGCATGCCGATTGGCCGGGCATGGGAGGCACTACGGGAAGATGAAATTGCCTGTCGTTCAATGGGGTTAAATCATGTTCTGGTCAAGCTCTCAGCCTTTACGCTGGGCGCATCAACGGCCGGGATTGCAGGCGTATTCTTCGCCACCTGGCAGGGGTTTGTGAACCCGACCTCGTTCACCTTTTTTGAATCCGCACTGATCCTCGCCATCGTGGTGCTGGGCGGGATGGGGTCAACGCTGGGCGTCGTGCTGGCAGCCTTTGTGCTTACCGTCACACCGGAACTTCTGCGTAGCTTTGCAGAGTACCGCGTCTTGCTGTTTGGCATGTTGATGGTGGTGATGATGATCTGGCGTCCACGCGGATTGATCCGCATTAACCGCAGCGGGTTTGCCGTGCGTAAGGGTGTTGCACCATGAACGGAACGATATTATGCGTTGAACACCTGATGATGCATTTTGGCGGTATTAAGGCATTAAACGACGTTAATCTTGAGGTGCAGCGTGGATCGATTACGGCGCTTATTGGTCCAAACGGTGCGGGAAAAACGACCGTGTTTAACTGCCTGACCGGCTTCTATAAAGCGTCTGGCGGCAGCATATTATTCAATACGCGAAGTCAAACCACCAACGTCATTCAGGTGCTTGGACAAAAATTCCAGTCAGGCGACTGGGTAAACCCGGCGCAGTTCGGGAAACGTCTTTTCTACAAAATGTTCGGCGGTACCCATCTTGTGAATCGCGCGGGGCTTGCGCGCACCTTCCAGAACATCCGCCTTTTTCGCGAAATGTCGGTCGTTGAAAATCTGCTGGTCGCGCAGCATATGCGCGTTAATCGTAATCTGCTGGCCGGTGTGCTGAATACACCGGCTTACCGGCGGGCGGAAAGTGATGCACTGGACAGGGCATTTTACTGGCTGGAGGTGGTGGATCTGGTGGATTGCGCGAATCGTCTGGCGGGAGAGATGTCGTATGGCCAACAGCGGCGTCTGGAGATCGCGCGGGCGATGTGCACCGGGCCGGAGATGATCTGTCTGGATGAACCCGCCGCCGGGCTGAACCCGGTTGAAACGCGTAAGCTGAGTAACATCATCCGTTTTCTGCGCGACCACCACGACATCACGGTATTACTGATTGAGCATGATATGGGAATGGTGATGGAGATTTCGGACAATATTATCGTGCTCGACCACGGTGACGTCATTGCCCAGGGCAAGCCAGAGCAGATCCAGCATGATGAAAAAGTGATTGCCGCCTATCTGGGTACCGATGAAAGCGAGGTCAATTTATGAGTGAACCGATGCTGGCATTCCACTACGTGGATGTGTTCTACGGCGTGATCCAGGCGTTGAAGCAGGTTTCCCTGGAAGTTAATAAAGGCGAAACCGTGGCGCTGATTGGTGCTAACGGTGCGGGCAAATCGACATTACTGATGTCTATTTTTGGGCAACCCCGTATCCGTAGCGGGCAGATCCTTTTTTGCGGGGAGGATATCAGCCATAAATCCACCCACTATGTCGCTTCCGGCGGCATCGCGCAGGCTCCTGAAGGTCGGCGTATTTTCCCGGATATGACCGTTGAAGAGAATCTGCTGATGGGAACCATCCCAATCGGGGACCAGCATGCCACCAGTGATATGCAAAGTATGTTCGACCTGTTCCCGCGCCTCAAAGAGCGTCGCAAACAGCGCGCCATGACCATGTCCGGCGGAGAGCAACAAATGCTGGCGATCGCCCGTGCATTAATGGGCCGCCCGAAGTTGCTGTTGCTGGATGAACCCAGCCTGGGCCTGGCTCCGATTGTAGTGAAACAGATCTTCCAGACGCTGCGTGAGCTGGCCCGCAATGGAATGACCATTTTTCTGGTGGAGCAGAATGCGCACCACGCGCTGAAGCTGTCCAATCGTGGGTATGTCATGGTGAACGGTCAGATTCGACTAAGTGGCAGCGGCGAAGAACTACTGGGAAATCAGGAGGTGAGGAAAGCGTATCTGGGAGGGGTTTAATTGCGAAGCTGAACCCCTGCAGCGTAAAATGAATCACCAGGTAATCTCAGTAAGTCACTCTCTGTAATATGAGATTCTTTTTGAACACTGTTCTTTTAGTATGTGATGTTTTATGTCACCTGTCGCAGATCTTCATAAGACAGATTAAAAATAATGAAATTAGTTTTCGTTCTCACTTCACTGTGCATCATTAAATTTCTTCGTATCTATGCAATTATGAATTATTAGCACAGTTAATGAATTCATTCTGATATCTATTATGCAAGAAGAGTATCAAGAAAGTAGCCCGCAAATTTGAACTGTAATATTACACCATGCATTTATTCATATGGAATTGATAAGAAAAATGAGTGCAAATCCATAGATAAATGGTATACTACATGCAACATTCAGCACAATCAAAATCATTTAGATAGTTCATTCACTACATTCTGATATAACTATAAATACTTACGGAATTGCTTATGGATTACGAAAGAGAATTTGACCCGCAAGAGTTACTAATGGGAAATGGTGAGGAAAATAGTATAATCCTGCCAGCAGCTTTTATCCACAAGCTATCAGAGTCTCGATCACTTAAGATGGTTTTGGACACTTTCTCAGAATGGGTCAATATCTTATTATATGCTGACAGAGTCAGTTTAACGCTCTACAATAACCAAAAGCATTTAGAACTGTATTCTATTTCTGGTAATCAGGCAATACCTCTTGACTTCAAAGTTCCAATCGACCAATCATTTGTTGGCAGAGCCTTTACAAAAAGAAAATTAATGATTTGTGATAATCTGTCAAAATCCCAGGAGATCGATTGTAAAATGCTCTTCGCTAATGGTATTCAAACGTGCATGGATGCCCCTCTTCTGGTTTCAAATAAATGTATTGGAACCCTGAATGTAGGCCATTTAAATAAGCACTATTATACTAAGTCTCAAGCGTTGAAGCTGCAGTGTCTGGCAAACTGGATCGCTCTAAACATCTCCTTGCATTTGCAGGTAATGGAAATGGATAAACTTGCTTCAACAGACTATTTAACAGGCGTACCCAACCGCCGTGAGTTTAATAAATTCATTAGCGAGAAAATACATCATTACAATAAAGATAGAGAAGCTTTTTTCTTTGGCATACTGGATATTGATCATTTCAAAAAGCTAAATGATTATTATGGGCATGCCGCTGGCGATGTTATACTCAGAACAATATCTCTGGAGATAACATCCACCATTCCTTCTGGATATTTCTTCGCCCGCATTGGAGGTGAAGAATTTGCTCTGTCAACCTCATCAAATTTATCTCAAAATTCGGCTTACACATTCTACAACTCAATACGTGAACTCATAAAAAATATAACTATAAAATATTTCGATGAAACTATAACATGTACTGCCAGTATTGGTTTCACCGCAATTCATGAGGGTGACGTTCAAATTGAGGATATTTATGCAAGAGCCGACAAAGCCCTTTACAATGCAAAAAATTCGGGAAGAAACATTGTTAAATTTTCAACATAGCCACCTGATTTATAGAATAATAAGTGTAAAAGCCTGCCGATAATTTTATCTTTCGTTTTTAAATCTTTAATAAAATTTCTCCCGGATATCATAGCCCGTTTACTGAGCACCTGATTATGTCGATTGAAGCCGGGGCTGTGCGCAATCTCTTCTGTCAAAATATTTGTCTGAGAAATAACCCTGGCTTCCATCGACTCACTTCGCGGGAGAATGATGCTGGACGATGTTTTGCCTGCCTGACGGACTCGCACGAAATAACCAGAGTGGAGATTGTGCCCCGTGAGCGCTGGATGTGGATTTCAGGCACAAAAAAACCACCTTTCAGTGGTTTCACGACACGGCTTATCATTGATTTTATTCTTTGTTTCCCCATGGTAGCTGGAGTGGGACTTGAACCCACACAGTGCGAAGGCCGAGGGATTTTAAACACAACGCCAGTCACCTTAAGTGACTGGCATTAGCCGTAAGGCCTCTTTTTCTATCCAGCGTTAACGTCGTTAAATAAAACTGTTGTCATCATTGCTGTAGTCGTCATCTGCATCGTCGTTCTGCCAGGTGTCGTTATTATTGCCGAATGGATCATCCTGGTTGAGGAAACGGGTGTCAGAGACATTATTAAAGTCGCCGTACTGATTACCGACAAACGGCTCACCACCGGCGGGTGTTGTCGGTTCTTCGATGATGTTCACGATCTCTTCCGGCCGCGACTGATGGAACATACTGGTCAGCATCTCGGCCAGCACGACGCCACCGGCCACACCAGCGGCTGTCTGGAGCGCGCCTGCCATAAAACCGCCGCCGCGAGGAGCCGAAGCCGGCGCTGACGCCCGTGAATAATCCTGCGCCGGTGGCTGTTGCGGCTGGGCATTCCAGCTATTGTCCGGCTGCGGGCTGCTTTTCCCACCACCAAACAGGCCGCCGAGAAAACTGCCGCCCGTCGAGGGTTTGCTTTTTTGCGCGGCTAATTCGCTTTCAAGCTCCTGAACCCGGGCCTGCAGGCGTTTCAGCGCCGCTTCCTGAATCAAAATCGATTGCGCCATATAGTAGGGGGCCGCAGGCTGCTGTCTGACGAATTCCGCGATCTGACGCTCTGCATCTGCATCCCGTTGGCTGTTTTGTTGTCCGGTCTGTTTCAGACGTTCGAAAAGGCCGTTGATAAGCTGTTGTTCTTCATATTGCATGACAATAACCTTCCGCTCTCCAGGGTGGATGCCATCTAGTTTATCAGCGGCGACAACCTGTGTCTGGCGAGCGAAATGTTTGTTTAATATTGGTTGCAAGTTAGCTGAAACTCGCCCTACTTTCGGGGCGAAAAAAATCCAAATACCCTTTTAAAAGCAATGCCAGTCACCTTAAGTGACTGACATTACACCTATTGGTGGGATGAAAAGCAGGTAACCATTTTTCACAGTTGCAATAGCGCCCAGACTGGAGGCACAAAAAAACCACCTTTCGGTGGTTTCACGACACTGCTTATCATTGATTTTATTCTTTGTTTCCCATGGTAGCCGGAGTGGGACTTGAACCCACACAGCGCGAACGCCGAGGGATTTTAAATCCCTTGTGTCTACCGATTCCACCATCCGGCCAGGGAAGAAAGTGGAGGCGCGTTCCGGAGTCGAACCGGACTAGACGGATTTGCAATCCGCTACATAACCGCTTTGCTAACGCGCCTTAAATCTTTTGTCTTTCGACCAGCACCCGCAATTGCCGATGCATTTAATCTGGAGCGGGAAACGAGACTCGAACTCGCGACCCCGACCTTGGCAAGGTCGTGCTCTACCAACTGAGCTATTCCCGCATGTTATCAAGTTAACAGCTAACCACTTGATTTCATTATCGTCCGGCTAACTGTGCCGCCGTTCGATGCGTTGCATTCTACTGATATGACGTTTTGAGTCAACGTTATTTTTTACATCCCTGGATCGTTTGCTGAAATTTACGGCGAAACGATCACTGTTCAAGCAAATCTCCGCGCGCAGCGTTCAAATATTGCAGCATGGACCACAGCGTCAGCACTGCGGCAACCCACAGCAAACCAATACCCGCCCACTCAACCCAGGCATTTGGACGCCACAGCATCCAGACCAGAGCCGCCATCTGCGCGGTTGTTTTAACTTTACCGATCCAGGATACCGCCACGCTGCTGCGTTTACCCAGCTCCGCCATCCACTCACGCAGGGCAGAGATGATTATCTCACGGCCAATCATGGTTGCCGCAGGCAGCGTCACCCACCAGGTATGATAATGCTCAGCCACCAGCACCATCGCGATAGCGACCATCACTTTATCGGCCACTGGATCAAGGAACGCCCCAAAGCGGGTGCTTTGATTCCAGCGACGCGCCAGATAACCATCAAACCAGTCGGTGACGGCGGCAACCAGGAAAATCAGCGCACAGGCAAAGGGAGCCCAGACAACCGGCAGATAAAATGCCAGTACAAAGAATGGGATGAGCACGACGCGAAAGAGAGTGAGCAACGTAGGGATATTAAATCGCATAATGACGGTAACTGTCTGTTGTCAGTAAAATTTAGCTCTATGTTGCTACAGAGCCCTTAATGTTTCAACGAGTAGTAGATCTTTTCTGCCAGCCCTTGCGAAATACCCGGCACTTTTGCAATTTCGTCCACGCTGGCGTTGAGTAATCCTTGCAATCCGCCCATATATTTCAGCAGCATCTGGCGGCGTTTTGGCCCAACGCCTTCAATCGTCTCCAGCGTACTGGTATTTTTTACTTTCGCCCGTTTTTTGCGGTGCCCGCTAATCGCATGATCGTGTGATTCATCACGAATGTGCTGAATCACATGCAGCGCGGGGGAATCCGGCGGCAGGCTAAAGCCCTCACCTTCCGGTTCGAAGAACAATGTCTCCAGCCCGGCTTTACGATCTGCCCCTTTCGCCACCCCGAGCAACAACGGATGGTTTTTATCCCAGACCACATCCAGCGATTCAAACACCGCTTTAGCCTGCCCCAACTGCCCTTTCCCACCGTCGATAAGAATGACATCCGGGATTTTGCTCTCTTCGATGGCTTTACCATAGCGGCGACGCAGCACCTGGTTCATTGCCGCATAATCATCGCCCGGCGTGATCCCCATAATGTTATAGCGACGATACTCGGCACGCAGCGGACCATTCGCATCAAACACCACGCAGGAAGCCACAGTCTGTTCGCCCATCGTGTGGCTGATGTCGAAACATTCCATGCGTTTGACGGCCGGCAGTTTCAGGAGCGTTGCCAGGGCGGTTAACCGCTGGCTGACCGTCGATTGCTGGGAAAGTTTGGTGGTAAGTGCTGTCGCCGCGTTGGTGCGCGCCAGTTTCAGGTAACGCGCACGGTCGCCCCGCGGTTTGGTTTGTACGTTAACCCGACGGCCAGCCAGTTCAGACAGCGAATCGGCCAGCAAGGTTTTGTCGTCGAGATTAAAATCAAGCAGGATCTCCGACGGCAGCGTGCGCATCTGGCTTCCCTGCAGGTAGAACTGACCGACAAAGGTTTCGACCACTTCACCCAGCTCGGTACCGCCAGGGACTTTCGGGAAATAGCTGCGGCTGCCAAGCACTTTGCCCTGGCGAATAAACAGCACATGCACGCAGGCCAGCCCGGCGTCAAAGGCAACGCCAATAACGTCGAGATCGTCGCCGGTATTCGACACGAACTGTTTCTCGGTCACCCTGCGTACTGCCTGGATTTGGTCGCGTATACGCGCGGCCTCTTCAAATTCCAGCGCCGCGCTGGCTTTCTCCATACGGGCGATCAGTTGGGTCAATACCTGGTCATCTTTTCCGGCTAAAAACAGACGCACATATTCAACCTGTTGCGCGTACTCTTCTTCGCTCACCAGACCGGCAACGCACGGCCCCAGGCAGCGACCAATCTGGTACTGCAGGCACGGGCGGGAGCGGTTACGGTAGACGCTGTTTTCACACTGGCGAACCGGAAAGATTTTTTGCAGCAGCGCCAAAGTTTCACGCACCGCATAACCGTTAGGAAACGGTCCGAAATACTCTCCCTTTGCATGTTTTGCACCACGGTGCATGGCGAGCCGGGGGTGAGTATCACCGCTCAGGAAGATAAACGGGTAGGACTTATCATCGCGCAGCAGGACGTTATAGCGCGGCTGATACAGCTTAATATAGTTATGCTCAAGCAGCAGCGCTTCTGTCTCCGTATGCGTAACGGTGACATCAATAGTCTGGATGAGTGCGACCAGCGCTTCGGTCTTACGGGAGGCAAGGTTGCTGCGGAAATAACTGGAAAGGCGTTTTTTGAGATCTTTCGCCTTCCCCACGTAGATAACCGTACCGCCAGCGTCATACATGCGATAGACGCCTGGCTGGCTGGTGACGGTTTTCAGAAATGCTTTTGAATCGAACACATCACTCACTGACTTATTAACGTCTCCGCATTGCACAGACCATGACGAATGGCCAGATGAGTCAGTTCGACGTCGCCGTGGATGTTCAGTTTACTGAACATACGATAACGATAGCTGTTCACCGTTTTGGGGCTGAGATTCAGTTGTTCTGAGATCTCATTCACCTTCTGACCTTTGGTGATCATCAGCATAATCTGCAATTCGCGCTCAGACAAACTGGCAAACGGTGATTCCGTTTTCTCCGGTTCAATCTGGCTCAGCGCCATTTGTTGAGCAATGTCGGAAGCAATATAACGCTGCCCGGCAAACACAGAACGGATAGCATTGACCACTTCCTGTGGTGCCGCGCCTTTACTCAGGTAACCGGCTGCTCCCGCCTGCATAACTTTCGCGGGCAGTGGGTTTTCAGTATGCACGGTCAGCATGATGACTTTGGTATCAACAAACGTGCGGGCGATTTTACGCGTTGCTTCAAGCCCACCAATACCGGGCATGTTCATATCCATCAGCACAACGTCTGCCGAGTTAGCGCGACACCACTTCACCGCGTCTTCGCCACAGCACGCCTCACCGGCAACTTTGATACCCTTTATGTCTTCAAGAATGCGTCGTATCCCTGCGCGCACCAGTTCGTGGTCATCAACAAGAAGGACGTTGATCAAAGGAAATGTCTCCAGAATAGGGATAACGCTACTGACTGCTAATTTGGTTTATATTAACGGTTTTCACCGCAAGATTAAAACGCTAAAAACCCGACGCTTCGATTTTGCTCTCGTTTTTGGAAATTAGCCTGTACAGAGGGTGGAAAGAAAACCCGCACAGCCAGCGCTTTTGCAGCTATTTTTAAGCATCTGCATTCAAAACGTTACAAAAAACCGCTGGCATCATCAGCAAAAAGAACAACTCTCAACTTTTTGTAACAATAATTAACGACAAGCGAACCGGTGATAAACAATTAATAGCTGATAAACAGTTGTTCACTTTACTCCGCTGCCATGTTTACGCAAATAAACACCTGACGGGAAAGTACAAAAAACAACCGCTGCATTTTTTGGTTCAGCTTGTGGTATACTCCGCCGCCTTAACTTTCATCGTCGCGCTCAAGCGCTGTTTAATAATGAGGAAAATAAATGAGCACACCTGATTTTGCCACTGCAGAGAATAACCAGGAACTGGCACAGGAAGTAAACTGCCTGAAAGCACTGCTGACGCTCATGCTGCAGGCTATGGGCCAGGCTGATGCTGGTCGTGTGATCATTAAGATGGAAAAACAAATCGCGCAGATGGAAGGCCAGGCTGAATCCGCGGTATTTGCCAATACCGTTAAGCAAATTAAACAAGCTTACCGTCAGTGAAAAAAAACGGCTGGATGCGATGCATTCAGCCGTTATTTCGTCTGGCACGCAGAACATTTTGTCTAATCAGATCAATCCCGTCGCCGCTGCATAACAGGCTATCTGCGTCTTGTTTGGCGCATTGAATTTCTTCTGCATATTCTTTTGATGGAAGTTAACCGTATTCTCAGAGATTGAGAGAATGATTGCTATTTCTGCAGAGGTTTTCCCTTCTGCGGTCCATTTCAGAATTTCCCGCTCACGTTTGCTGAACCTCATTTCAGGCGGCATCACCATTTCATGTTCAAAACGAAGCAGAGACGTTAAGGCCATTTGCACCAGCATTTGCAGCCGCAACTCTATTTCTTCGTTGGCTAACGAATTTGCCAGCACACTCGTACGAGAAACCGACAGAAAGCCAAGTGCATGATTAGGCAGCATCAGGCACTGTGTTATTCCCTTACGTAAACCGTGATCGCGCGCACCGTCCCATAATTCCTGGGCATCAGCGAATAATTCATCAGTCCAGGGTAAATGCCCCTGAATGAAATTCTCCGGCTTCAGTACCGGATCGATGGAAAAATAATTCTCTGACTGATATTGCGCCATCCATTGTTGCGGATAACTGGAATGTACTGAAATCCTGGGGCGCGTAAATGGCACGGGGTGGCGCACGCAGAGAGCGAAATAATCAAACTCGAGTGCCTGCGTTTGCAGCTGGAGTTCCTGATATACCTCGTCGGCACAGGTCAACGCCTGAAACCGGAGGAAGCATTCCCGTCGCCAGTTGAAAAAGTCTGAATCCCTCATACTTAGTGAATAAAACCTCTGATAAAGATAATCATTATTATGGTGAATATAACCTAACACATAAAACTTCTTTCTTACTACGAAATATCGGCATTATTACAATTAACTTTAGTTTTAATGCGGTTTAACCGAAGTTAGCGGAATTAAAAAACAGAAGAAGAGACATAACAGGAGAATAATTTGCTCCAGAAAACAAACCTGGAGCAAATTAACGTAAAAATGCTACTGCATGAGGAATTTTTCAAGGAACTGACGGGTTCGCGGCTGCTGTGGGTTTGCAAATAAACGCTTCGCTGGCCCCTGCTCCACAATCCGTCCTTGATCCATGAAAATAGCCCGGTCTGCAACATCACGGGCAAAGCTCATTTCGTGGGTTACGATAACCATCGTGCGCTTTTCCTGCGCCAGCTGGCGGATAGTATTCAGCACCTCGCCCACCAGTTCTGGATCAAGCGCCGAGGTTGGTTCATCGAACAGGATCACATCAGGGCGCATCGCCAGCGCGCGGGCAATCGCCACGCGTTGCTGCTGCCCCCCAGACAGACGGCGCGGATAGCTGGTTTCTTTACCCGCCAGCCCTACCTTAGCAAGCAGTTCGCGCGCTCGCGCCGTTGCTTCGTCTTTAGGCTCACCTTTCACGATAACCGGCCCCTCAATAATGTTCTCCAGCACCGTCCGGTGCGGGAACAGATTGAAGTTCTGAAAAACGAAGCCAACGTGCTGACGCAGACGACGGATTAACCCCTTCTGCTGGTTGATAGACTTACCGGTATCAATAGTGATATCCCCCACCCGAATCGTTCCGCCCTCAGGCTGTTCAAGCAGGTTGATGCTGCGTAGCAGCGTCGTTTTTCCTGAGCCGCTTGGCCCAATAATCGCCACCACTTCGCCCTGCTCAACCTCAAGATCGATTCCGTGGAGCACCGTTTGCCCGTGGAACTTTTTCACCAGGTTTTTAACGTCGATAGCACTCATTTCGGATCACGCTCCTGGCGGTTAAGCTGGTTTTCAAAGTAGTTTTGCAACGCAGACAGCACCGTCGCCATCACCCAGTAAATCAGCGAGGCCGCCAGATACATGGTGAACACTTCAAGCGTGCGCGAAGTGATAAGCTGCGCCTGACGGAACAACTCTGGTACCTGGATCGTTGCCGCCAGCGAGGTGTCTTTCACCAGGCTAATAAAACTGTTGCTGAGCGGAGGCAAGGCCACGCGCGCCGCCTGTGGCAGGATTGCCCGACGCAACGTTTGCCACGGTGTCATACCGATACTGGCCGCAGCTTCCCATTGCCCTTTATCAATAGACGAGATGGCCGCCCGCAGGGTTTCCGAGGTGTACGCCGCGGTATTCAGCGACAGCCCAATCATTGCCGCCGGGATCGGATCAAGCTCAATACCAAACTGCGGTAAACCGTAGTAGATCATAAAGAGTTGAGCGATGAGCGGCGTACCGCGAAACACAGAGATATAAAAACGCGCCAGCCAGCGTACCGGCCAGACGGGCGACATACGCATTAAGGCCAGCACAAACCCGAGCACCAGACCAAAGAACATCCCGCCGATACTGAGCTGTAACGTAAACACCGCCCCCTTGAGCAGGAACGGTAGCGAATCAATAACCAGTTGAATACTTTCTTGCATTATTATTTTTCGACCTGACTTTTAAACGTGAGGATGGTAGGCAAACAGCGCAGGTGCCCCGCCGGTGTGAACAAACAAAATCGGCCCTTCATCCTTAAAGCGTTTCTGCGCGATACCGTCAATAAGACCCGCCATCGCCTTGCCGGTATAGACCGGATCAAGCAGGATCCCTTCGAGGCGCGCCAGCAATTTCACGGCTTCCATCCCCTCTTCATTTGGCGTGCCATAGCCCGGTGCAAAATAGTCATCCCAGAGTACAATATCCGCCTTCGCCTTCAGCTCCAGCTGCTCTGCCACCGCCTGCTGTAAAGTCACCACTTTCGGCTTCTGCTCCGCAACGCTGCGGGATACCGTCACGCCAATAAGCTCCACATCCGGCAGTAGTTGTTCCAGGCCGACAGCCAGCCCCGCGTGTGTACCCGCACTGCCAGAAGCGACGACCACGGAGGACAAACTAACAGCACCTTCGCATTGCTGGGCAATTTCCAGCGCACTTTCCACATACCCCATCGCCCCCAGCGCATTCGAGCCGCCCACAGGAATGACATACGGACGGAACCCCTGCGCTTCCAGCCGCGTGGCCAGCTCCCCGAGCTGTGCAGCCGGGTCAGTCAGAGCATCAACCATTTCGACCTGTACATTAAACAGATCCAGCAGCAGGCGGTTGCCGTTGGTCAGGTAATTTTCCGCGCGCGTGCCGATCGGGTTTTCCAGCAGCGCCACGCAGTGCAGCCCGAGTTTTGCCGCAACTGCAGCCGTCTGACGAACGTGGTTAGACTGGATTGCTCCTGCGGTGATCAGCGTATCCGCACCTTCACGCAGCGCATCGGCCGCGAGGAACTCCAGTTTGCGCAGCTTGTTACCGCCCATCGCCATTGGCGTCACGTCATCACGCTTAATAAAAATATCGCGTCCTAAATAATCAGAAAACCGCGGTAAGTACTCCAGCGGCGTCGGTGCACCGATAAACTCCAGACGGGGAAAACGCGTTAAATTCTGTAGTGACATGGATCCTCCGGTAACGCTGTTTTTATGTAATATTTTTATTATGCACGTTGTCGTGCCAGAAATAAAAAAGGCGCTTTTAAAAGCGCCTTTTTTTATCGTCAGAGACTTATTTAGTCACGTCAGCCCCGAACCACTTCTCAGAGAGTGCCTTCAGGCTGCCGTCTTTTTGCATATCCGCAATGGCGGCATCAATGGCTTTCACCAGATCTTCGTTACCTTTACGCACTGCAACACCCGACTCCTGGCGAGAGAACGCATCACCAGCCACCGCCAGGGTATTGTTCGTTTTCTTCACCAGATCCAGCGCGGCCAGACGGTCAACCAGAATGGCGTCGATACGGCCAACACGGAGATCCTGGTACTTCGTCGGGTCATCATCATAGGTGCGGATATCCACACCCTGAACGTTCTGGCGCAGCCACTCTTCGTAGTTCGTCCCCAGGCCGACGCCCACTTTCTTACCTTTCAGGTCAGCAGCGGACTTAATGGTGCCCTCGTTGCCTTTCTTCACCAGCGCCTGAATACCAGACACAGTGTACGGCGTAGAGAAATCATATTTCTTCTTACGCTCGTCAGAAATGGTCACCTGGTTGATCACCACATCAATACGTTTGGAATCCAGCGATGCCAGCATGCCGTCCCATTTAGTGGGTTTCAGGGATGCCTGCACGCCGAGATGTTTCGCCAGTTCCTGTGCAAATTCCACTTCGAAACCGGTCAGTTTACCGTCATCACCCTGGAAGCTGAACGGAGGATAGGTTCCTTCCAGCCCGACCAGCAATGTGCCGCGCTCTTTCACTTTATTCAGCAGGTTTTCTGCCGCGAACGTTTTCACGCTCATACCCGCGACCAGCGCAACGGCCATTACGCCCATCAGCGCCTGACGACCCAGAAGTGCTAATTTCATAAGTACCCCGATATAGTGGAATTTTTGAGTAGTGTAGTGAAATCGCCTGCAACGTCAAAGGCAACTGCGCTACATCTTATTCCTTTTTAATATATATCAGAAGTTGTTCCGGCGTGGACTTTCTGCTCTACAGCACCGGGCATTTGTACCTTATATTGTGCATACTTGCGCAGCGCAATACGGTAGTTGTTGGTGCTGGTTGCAGGCAACCACGGCTCCAGATTCTCATCCAGATACCCAGTTTTAAGCAGATCGCGAGAAATGTTTTGTACGGTCAGATGCTGGCCAAGACGACGCAGGCGAACCACATATTCGCGTACAGTGCCATGACTCATCTCCGTTTGTTCAAACAGGAATTGTTTAAAGCCGATGATATCGAAGAAATCGCTTTGTTCTTTGCAGTGAAGATCGCCACAGAAACGGCAAAGCGCCACCCACTCTTTTTGCTCTTCGAGCCATGCGGCTTCATCCATCAACGTGTCGAGACGAGAAATCGCAATTTTATTAACGATTTCACCGCGACGAACCAGCGTGATACGATCGAGTAACTTGTTACAGTGGGCGCAATGCGTCTGGCTGTGTTTAAAGTCTTTCAGGTAGCGGCTTAAAGGCCGTCTTTTAGATTGCTGCACCGTCATGATAACTCCTGGTTGTCAATACGTTGTGCGGCATTTTTCAGATGAATCAATCACCTATAACTTACCCAGTTTCGTCCGTAAGCGTTTAATGGCCTGACTGTGCAGCTGGCTCACCCGCGATTCACCCACTTCCAGAACAGCGCCAATCTCTTTGAGGTTAAGCTCTTCCTGGTAATAGAGGGTCAACACCAGTTGTTCACGTTCGGGTAAAGCTTCAATCGCTTCCATGACGCGATGGCGTAGATTACCTTCCAGTAAATGGTGTAACGGGTTTTCTTGCTGATGCTCATCCGTCACCAGCTCGATGCTATCGCCATGCTCTTCACGCCACTCGTCATAAGAGAAGAGTTGGCTATTATTGGTGTCGAGCAACATCTGACGATACTCTTCAACAGCAATGCCAAGACGTTCCGCTACTTCAGTTTCCGTCGCGTTGCGTCCCAGTTCCTGTTCCAGCTGCCCCATCGCATGCGCCACTTCGCGCGCGTTGCGGCGAACGCTGCGCGGCACCCAGTCGCGGCTGCGCAGCTCGTCCAGCATCGCACCACGAATACGCTGAACTGCGTAAGTAGTAAATGCCGTTCCTTGCAGAGCGTCGTATCGGTCAACTGCATTCAATAACCCGATACCGCCCGCCTGTAGCAGATCGTCCAGTTCCACGCTCGCCGGCAAACGCACCTGGAGGCGCAATGCTTCGTGACGCACCAGCGGGACATAACGCTGCCACAGCGAGTGTTTATCCATTACACCTTCAGCGGTATAGAGTGAATTCACGATAAACAGCCCTGCGTTAATTGAGTTATCGGCATGATTATCCGATTCTGCAGGGGTTTTAATTGGGTGAATAGTGGGTGAAATGAGGGGTTATTTAGGGGTTACGGGCAAATTTTAGCGGAAAAAAACCCCGCCGAAGCGGGGTTTGAGCTTATTCAGGCAATTAGCCCTGCAGCAGAGACAGAACCTGCTGAGGAACCTGGTTAGCTTTAGACAGCACGGAGTTACCCGCCTGCTGAACGATCTGCGCTTTAGACATGTTGGACACTTCGGTCGCATAGTCGGCGTCCTGAATACGGGACTGAGCAGCAGACAGGTTAGTGGTGGTGTTGTTCAGGTTGGTTACAGCAGAGCTCAGACGGTTCTGTACCGCACCCAGAGAAGAACGCAGTTTATCTACAGAAGCGATAGCTTTGTCCAGCAGAGCCAGTGGGTTCTGAGTCGCTGTACCTTGCAGCTGTGCAGTTGCAGTTGCACCGCTCAGCTGCAGAGTACCGGTAGCTACGCCAGTCGTTGGAGCTGCCGCCGCGCTGTTCACCAGAACGTCAGCACCGGTAGTACCAGCCTGATAGTTTTTACCCTGGATGGTGACGAAACCGACTGCATTGCCGTTGGCATCAGAAGTAACTTTGATCAGCTGGTTGTTCTGAGTCGCGCCAGTAACACCGTTTGCAGAGTCATCATAAGTGACGTTGGTGGTGTTCAGGTTAGCGATACCAGTAGCTTTGTCGATAGATACAGCGTAGTTATCGCTGCCAGAGCTTACTACGAATGTACCGGTACCTGTACCAGCGTTGTTCTGAATTTCGTGCAGGCTCAGGGTGCTTGCGTTCACGCCCAGTTTGGTCGCAACGGCGCTCAGGTCAACGTTCTTAGACGCTGCACTGGTATCACCGATCTGAGTGATAGAATCGCTCAGTTTCAGGGAGTTCTGAGATACAGAGAAGCCGCTCAGACCCAGAGTAGAAGAGTCGATCTTCTGCAGGTCGATGTTGATGGTCTGGCCATCGTTCGCGCCAACCTGAATCGCCATAGAGCCGTTTTTAGCCAGTACGTTCACGCCGTTGAACTGAGTCTGACCAGATACACGGTCAATTTCAGACAGACGGGATTTGATTTCGTCCTGGATTGAAGTCAGGTCAGAAGCGGAGTTAGTACCGGTAGTTGCCTGAACGCTCAGTTCACGAACACGCTGCAAGTTGTTGTTGATTTCAGACAGTGCGCCTTCAGTGGTCTGCGCCAGAGAGATACCGTCGTTTGCGTTACGTGCAGCCTGAGTCAGACCCTTGATGTTAGACGTGAAGCGGTTGGCAATCGCCTGGCCCGCAGCATCATCTTTTGCGCTGTTGATGCGCAGACCGGAAGACAGACGCTCGATAGAAGAAGACAGAGCAGACTGGTTCTTGTTGATGTTGTTCTGAGTGATCAGCGAGAGGCTGTTGGTATTAATGACTTGTGCCATGATTACGTTTCCTGTTGTTCATCAAATCTGTTTGGTTAGATTTGGGTTTCCACCCTTCGGCTTCATCGCCGTCAAAGGTGTTATCGTCTGCCCCAAAACAACCTTTAGATTTTTTTTCAGGATCTCGATAATTTTTTTAGCCACGGAAATACTCTTCTCTATATGCCTTATTCCTGCCATTAGAAAAAAGAAATTAATCGTAAACTTTCCCCTGTTGAGGCCGATAACCCCATTATTCGTTCTACGTGTCGATACATTAAGGAATAAATATGGCAAGTATTTCATCATTGGGAATCGGTTCGGGCCTAAAGTTAGCGGACATTCTGGATAGCCTGACGACTGCGGAAAAAGCACAGTTGACGCCGATCTCCAAACAGCAGACCTCCTATACCGCCAAGCTCAGCGCCTACGGCACGTTAAATAGTTCGCTGGCAGCGTTTCAGACGGCCAACACCGCGCTAAATAACGCCGACCTGTTTACCGCGACCAGCACGGCAAGCAGCACCACCGCGTTTAGTGCAACCACGACCGGGAGTGCGATTGCCGGGAAATACACCATCAGCGTGTCACAGCTGGCACAGGCGCAGACGCTGACCACGAAAAATACCCGGGCGGATAACACAACCGCTATCGCTTCGGCTGACAGCACAATCACCTTTACCGCCGGTAATGGTAAACCGCCGGTAAGCATCGGCATCAGCGCAGCAAACTCATCGTTAACCGGTATCCGCGATGCGATCAACAAAGCTGAAGCGGGTGTGAGCGCCAGTATTATCAACGTTGGCAATGGTCAGTACCGTCTGTCCATTACCTCAACCAATACCGGTTCTGCAAATGCCGTTAGCATTGGCGTAAGTGGTGACAGTGCCCTGCAGTCCTTCATGGGTTACAACGGTACCAATACCGACGCCAGCAACGGTATGAGCGAAAGCGTGACCGCGCAAAACGCAAAGCTGAAGGTTAACAACGTTGATATCGAAAACAGCAGCAACACTATCAGTGATGCGCTGGAAGATATCACCCTGAACCTGAACGATGTGACGAGCGGTAACCAGACGCTGACGATCAGCAAGGATACGTCTAAAGCATCAACCACGATTAAAGCATGGGTTGATGCCTACAACACCCTGCAGGACAGCTTTGCCGCGCTGACCAAGTATACGGCAGTGGATGTAGGTTCCACGCAGGATGCCAACAACGGTGCTCTGCTGGGTGACAGCACGCTGCGTACGATTCAGACTCAGCTGAAAACCATGCTGAGCACCTCAGTAGGTGGAACGGCCTATAAAACGCTGTCGCAGGTGGGCATTACCTCCGATCCGTCTACCGGTAAGCTGCAGCTGGACAACACCAAGCTGCAAACTGCGCTGACCAATAACTCGCAGGCTGTGAAAGACCTGGTGGTGGGTGACGGTAAAACCACCGGTATCACCACCAATATGGCGACTCACATGACTGACTGGCTGTCCAGCAAAGGCATTATTCAGGCAGCAAAAGATGGTGTCAGCAAAACGCTGAACAAGCTGACGGATCAGTACAACGCCGTGAGCGATCGCATTGATGCGACAGTTGCACAGTATAAAGCCCAGTTTACCCAACTGGACATCATGATGACCTCGCTGAACAACACCAGCAGCTACCTGACGCAGCAGTTTGATACCAGCTCGTCAAGCAAGTAGTAAACGCTAACCAGACCCGAGGGGGATAACATGTACGGCGCAAAAGGCACGCAAGCCTACGCAAAAATAGAAGTTGAAAGCGCGGTGATGAGCGCCAGCCAGCATCAGCTGGTTATCATGCTATTTGATGGAGCCCTCAGCGCGCTGGTACGCGCGCGTCTGTTTCTGCAGGACGGCAACATCCCGGCAAAAGGGCTGGCGCTTTCAAAAGCCATCAACATTATCGAAAACGGGCTCAAAATCGGCCTGGTTGAAGGGAATGGTGATGAGCTGACACAAAATCTGATTGCCCTTTATGCCTATATGGTAAGACGACTCCTGCATGCCAACGTGAATAATGATGCCAGCGCCATCGAAGAGGTGGAAATCTTGCTGCGCAATATCGCTGACGGCTGGAAGGAGGTTGCCGGTTCGCCACAACTGATTCAGGACGCCGTCTAATGAGTAATGCACCGCAACTTTATTCTCTCTATCAACAACTCCTTGAGCAGAGCCAGTTGATGCTGCGACTTGCTCGTCAGGGGTTATGGGATGATCTCATCACCTGTGAAACCGATTATGTTAATGCGGTGCACTCTCTGGCCAGACTCACTCAGGAAACCGCCCCTTCCGCACAATTGCAGGAGCAGCTTCGTCCGACGCTACGGGTGATTCTGGATAATGAAAGTCAGGTTAAAACGTTGCTGCAAGCCAGAATGGATGAGCTGGCAAAGCTGGTGGGTCAATCCTCCATGCAAAAAACCGTTCTGTCGACCTACAGCAACCAGGGCGGTCACGTTCTGGTTCCGCAAGGTAATCCTGAAGTCAGTTAGCCACTTTACTGGCGAACGAACTCCTCTCGCGTCGTTCGCCAGGCATTTATTCCCCCGCTACGCCATACTTGAGTTTCGCGACCTCATGGAGATGGTGCATGCGCAATCCCACCTTACTGCAATGCTTTCACTGGTATTACCCCGCTGGCGGTGAACTGTGGCGAGAAATTACGGCCCTGGCCCCTAATCTTAATGAAATTGGGGTCAATATGATCTGGTTACCCCCGGCATATAAAGGCGCATCAGGCGGGTATTCGGTTGGATACGACTCTTACGATCTTTTCGACCTGGGTGAATTCGACCAGAAAGGCAGCATCGCGACAAAATACGGTGATAAACCCCAGCTTCTGGAAGCCCTCGACGCCTTAAAGAGCAATCAAATCGCCGTGCTGCTTGATGTGGTGGTGAACCACAAAATGGGGGCAGATGAAAAAGAGTCCATCCGCGTGCAGCGTGTGAACGAGCAGGATCGTACGCAAATCGATGACGACGTTATCGAATGCGAGGCCTGGACGCGCTACACCTTCCCTGCCCGCGCCGGGCAATATTCGCAGTTTATCTGGGATTTTAAATGCTTCAGCGGTATCGACCACATCGAAAACCCCACTGAAGACAACATCTTTAAAATCGTCAACGACTACACCGGCGAGGGCTGGAATGACCAGGTCGATGATGAAATGGGTAATTTTGATTATCTGATGGGCGAAAATATCGATTTTCGCAATCACGCCGTTACGGAGGAATTAAAATACTGGGCGCGCTGGGTGATGGCGCAAACACAGTGCGACGGCTTTCGTCTGGATGCGGTAAAACACATTCCAGCCTGGTTTTATAAGGAATGGATTGAACACGTTCAGGAGGTTGCCAGTAAGCCGCTGTTTATCGTGGCCGAATACTGGTCGCATGAAGTCGATAAACTGCAGAATTACATCAACCAGGTCGACGGAAAAACAATGCTGTTCGACGCCCCTCTGCAGATGAAATTTCATGAAGCTTCGCGCCAGGGGCGAAACTATGACATGAGCCAGATCTTCACCGGCACGCTGGTGGAAGCCGATCCGTTTCATGCGGTGACGCTGGTTGCCAACCACGACACCCAGCCTTTGCAGGCGCTGGAAGCGCCGGTTGAAGCCTGGTTTAAACCGCTGGCGTATGCGCTGATCCTGCTGCGGGAAAACGGTGTGCCGAGCGTGTTTTATCCGGATCTGTTCGGCGCACGCTATGACGATACCGGGGGCGACGGTAAAACGTATCACATTGATATGCCGGTTATTGAACAGCTTCACGAGCTGATTCTGGCGCGCCAGCGCTTTGCCCACGGCGTTCAGACGCTGTTTTTTGACCATCCTAACTGTATCGCCTTTAGCCGCAGCGGCACCGAGGACGATCCCGGTTGTGTGGTGGTGCTTTCCAATGGTGATGATGGTGAGAAGGTCATTTGTCTCGGGGAAAACTACGGCAACAGAACGTGGCGTGATTTTCTGGGCAATTGCGAAGAAAGCGTCATAACAGCGGCGGACGGTGAAGGTACGTTTACCTGCAAAGGTGGAAGTGTGAGCGTGTGGGTAATGGAGGATGTGCTGTAGCGCTGGAAAAAGTACAACCTGATGCCCTCACCCCGTCCCTCTCCCACGGGGAGAGGGCGAAAACACAAAAAACGGCAACAAGGTTGCCGTTTTGCTTTTACCCTCAGGGCAGCTTACTCTCCAGCGGGTTTTTGCTCAGATAATCTGCGCATTCCACCGTTGGGCGGTCAACCTTCTGCAACACCATACCATCATACTCAAGCGTCAGGCCATCACGCGCCAGCGGGTAGATATCCAGCTTGCGGGTCACGTTATAATAGTTTTCTGAACGCAGCATAATTTTACCCGGCACGGCCAATACGCGCTGCCACTGACGGCAATCCAGCGTATCGCCCTCCTCCGTCACCACCAGCGTGGCAATCGCCTCCGGGCTGACCATTTTGCTCTGCGGCCCTTTTGACTGCCAATATCCCGCCAGATGCGCCGGAACAGGATGTTTTATCACGTCCTGATAGTTATCAACCTGAGCGCACCCGGTCAGTGCCAGCAGCGCACCCATAATTGCTATTTTTTTCATCATCTTTCCTGCATGCGAAGAAAAAAATATTGTGGCATTAAAGCGCGGAAGCCGCCAGAAGAAGATATGAAGCGCCTACACCTGCATGGACATGATGTCCTGATACGCAGACACCAGCTTATTACGCACCTGGATCCCCATTTGCAGGGAGACCGATGCTTTTTGCAAATCGGTCATCACATCGTTTAGCGCCACGCCCGGCTCACCGAGGGTGAACTTTTCCGCCTGCGTACGCGCAGCGGTCTGGGTATCGCTGATACGGTCAAGAGCGGCGTGCAGTTGCCCCGCAAAGCTGATGGCCGGCTGTTCTGCTGCCACGTTCTGATTACGGGCCGTCATCGCCGTTGCCTGCAACTGACTGATTACCCCTTCAATGCCCTGTATAGCCATGACTCTCCCCTGGATGGTTTTTTACGCGGTCAAGACTAACAGCTTGTCAATAAGATAATGGCGGTAAATAACGTGAAAAAACCAGGTTATTTGACGCATAGAAAATCCCGAATCATCAAATAATGGCAGGGCCATCAATATGGAACTTTTGTCGTGTTTGCCGACCCGGGAGTCAGTTTTGTTTCTCTACACGAATAACGTAAACCACCAGGATTTAAGAGGTGCGCAATGACTGCAACAGCATCAACAGCGCCACAAAATAAATCACTCGAGTGGATGAACCGCCTTCGCGCGAACCCTAAAATCCCGTTGATCGTGGCAGGCGCTGCCGCAATTGCGATCCTTGTAGCGATGGTCTTGTGGGCAAAAAGCCCTGATTACCGCACGCTCTATAGCAACCTTTCCGATCAGGATGGCGGTGCCATCGTCACCCAGCTTACCCAGATGAACATCCCTTATCGCTTTGCCGATAACGGCGGTGCGCTTGAAGTGCCCGCGGATAAGGTACATGAGCTGCGTCTGCGTCTGGCTCAGCAAGGTCTGCCGAAGGGGGGTGCGGTCGGTTTTGAACTGCTGGATCAGGAAAAATTCGGTATCAGTCAGTTCAGCGAGCAGGTGAATTACCAGCGCGCGCTGGAAGGTGAACTGGCCCGTACGATTGAAACCTTAGGCCCGGTGAAGAGTGCCCGCGTGCATCTGGCCATGCCTAAACCGTCTCTGTTTGTTCGTGAGCAAAAATCCCCGTCGGCTTCCGTTACCGTTAACCTTGAACCTGGCCGCGCGCTGGATGAAGGGCAAATCAGCGCCGTGACGCATCTGGTGTCCAGCGCCGTTGCAGGCTTACCGCCGGGTAACGTGACGCTGGTCGATCAGAGCGGCCATTTGCTGACCCAGTCCAATACCGCGGGTCGCGATCTGAACGATGCTCAGCTGAAATACGCAGCCGATGTGGAAAACCGCCTCCAGCGCCGTATTGAAGCGATCCTTGGCCCGGTTGTGGGTAACAGCAATGTGCATGCGCAGGTGACCGCGCAAATTGACTTCGCTAATAAAGAACAAACTGAAGAACAATACAGCCCGAACGGTGAACCGTCTCAGGCCGTCATGCGTTCTCGCCAGATCAACTCGAACGAGCAGGTCGGTGGCCCTTACCCTGGCGGTGTGCCGGGTGCGCTGTCGAACCAACCGGCTCCGGCTAACGCTGCCCCTATTTCTACTCCTCCGGCAAACCAGCAGAACGGACAGCAAAATAATCAGCAGACAACCTCTACGGCAAGCAGCAATGCAGGCCCGCATACCAGCAGCCGTAACGAAACCACCAACTATGAAGTTGACCGTACTATCCGCCACACCAAACTGAACGTGGGCGATATTCAGCGTCTTTCTGTTGCCGTGGTCGTGAACTACAAAACGCTGCCGGACGGTAAATCGCTGCCGCTGACGGCCGAGCAGATGAAGCAGATCGAAAACCTGACCCGCGAAGCAATGGGTTACACGGAAAAACGTGGCGATACCCTCAACGTGGTGAACTCACCGTTCAACTCCGTTGATGAAACGGGTGGCGAGCTGCCGTTCTGGAAACAGCAGGCGTTTATTGATCAACTGATGTCCGCTGGTCGCTGGCTGCTGGTTCTGATTGTCGCGTGGCTGCTGTGGCGTAAGGGCGTTCGTCCGCAGCTCCAGCGTCGTGCTGAAGCCGAGAAAGCCGCTCTGGAGCAGATGAATTCGCGTCAGGAAGTGGAAGAAGCGGTTGAAGTCCGTCTGAGTAAAGACGAACAAACGCAGCAGCGTCGTGCTAACCAGCGCATGGGTGCCGAGGTGATGAGCCAGCGCATTCGCGAAATGTCAGATAACGATCCGCGCGTCGTCGCGCTGGTCATCCGTCAGTGGATGGGTAACGAACATGAGTAACACGCTTACAGGCACCGATAAAAGCGTCATCCTGCTGATGACCATTGGTGAAGACCGTGCGGCAGAGGTGTTTAAACACCTCTCCCAACGAGAAGTACAAATTCTCAGTGCGGCAATGGCAAACGTCCGCCAGATCTCCAACAAGCAGCTCACCGAAGTGCTGGCGGAGTTTGAGCAGGAAGCGGAACAGTTCGCGGCGCTGAACGTCAACGCCAACGACTACCTGCGTTCGGTGCTGGTGAAAGCGCTGGGCGAAGAGCGTGCCGCCAGCCTGCTGGAAGATATTCTGGAGACGCGCGATACCGCCAGCGGTATCGAAACGCTCAACTTTATGGAGCCGCAGAGTGCCGCCGACCTTATTCGCGACGAGCACCCGCAGATTATTGCCACCATTCTGGTTCACCTCAAACGTGGCCAGGCAGCCGATATTCTGGCACTGTTCGACGAGCGTCTGCGTCACGACGTCATGCTGCGTATCGCCACCTTCGGTGGTGTTCAGCCTGCCGCGCTGGCGGAACTGACCGAAGTGCTGAACAACCTGCTCGATGGCCAGAACCTCAAACGCAGCAAAATGGGCGGCGTGAGAACGGCAGCAGAAATCATCAACCTGATGAAAACACAGCAGGAAGAAGCGGTTATTACTGCAGTTCGCGAGTTCGACGGCGAACTGGCGCAGAAAATTATCGACGAGATGTTCCTGTTCGAAAACCTGGTCGAAGTGGACGATCGCAGCATCCAGCGCCTGCTCCAGGAAGTGGACTCCGAATCGCTGCTTATCGCCCTCAAAGGTGCCGAACAGCCGCTGCGCGAGAAGTTCCTGCGCAACATGTCCCAGCGTGCGGCAGATATCCTGCGCGACGACCTGGCCAACCGTGGCCCGGTGCGTTTGTCTCAGGTGGAAAACGAACAGAAAGCCATCCTGCTTATTGTTCGTCGTCTGGCGGAAACCGGCGAGATGGTGATTGGCAGCGGAGACGACACCTATGTCTAATGAGCTGCCGTGGACACGCTGGACGCCTGACGATCTGGCTCCTCCCCTCGCCGGGTTCACGCCCGCCGTGATGTTGCCTGAGGAAGGCGACACGGAAGCCGAGGTACCTGAGCTTAGCGAAGAAGAGCAACGTGCCCAGATGCTGGCGCAAATGCAAATGCAGGCGCATGAACAGGGCTTCAACGCCGGTCTGAACGAAGGGCGACAGAAAGGCCAGGAGCAGGGTTACCAGGAAGGTCTGGCAAAAGGTCTGGAACAAGGCATTGAGCAAGCACGTCAGCAACAGGCCCCGCTTCATGCCCGTATGCAACAGCTGGTCAGCGAATTCCAGCATACGCTGGATGCGCTGGACAGCGTGATTGCGTCGCGCCTGATGCAAATGGCGCTTGAAGCCGCTCGCCAGGTGATTGGTCAGACGCCGACGGTAGATAACGCGGCACTCATCAAACAAATTCAGGGGCTGCTCCAGCAGGAGCCGCTATTTAGCGGAAAACCACAACTGCGCGTTCATCCGGACGATCTGCAGCGTGTGGAAGATAGCCTGGGTGCAACGCTGAGCCTGCACGGCTGGCGTCTGCGCGGCGATCCGTCATTACATCACGGTGGATGTAAAGTGTCTGCCGATGAAGGCGATCTGGATGCCAGCGTCGCCACCCGCTGGCAGGAACTGTGCCGCCTGGCCGCACCGGGAGTCGTCTGATGACTGCACGCCTCACGCGCTGGCTCAACACGCTCGATAACTTTGAAGCAAAGATGGCACAACTGCCGTCTGTTCGTCGTTACGGGCGCTTGACGCGCGCCACCGGTCTGGTGCTGGAAGCAACCGGTCTGCAACTTCCGCTGGGTGCGACCTGCGTGATTGAGCGCCAGGATGGGCAAGAAACGCGTGAAGTGGAAAGCGAAGTCGTCGGTTTTAACGGTCAGCGTCTGTTCCTGATGCCGCTTGAAGAAGTGGAAGGCATTCTGCCCGGCGCGCGCGTGTACGCCAAAAACATCAGCGGCGATGGCCTGCAAAGTGGTAAACAGCTGCCGCTTGGCCCTGCGCTGCTCGGCCGCGTACTGGACGGAAGCGGCAAGCCGCTCGATGGGCTGCCCTCACCCGATACGACTGAAACCGGCGCGCTAATCACCCAGCCGTTTAACCCCCTGCAGCGAACCCCTATCGAGCATGTTCTGGATACTGGCGTGCGCCCGATTAACGCCCTGCTGACGGTGGGCCGTGGGCAGCGTATGGGCCTGTTCGCCGGTTCCGGCGTGGGTAAATCGGTTCTGCTCGGCATGATGGCGCGTTATACCCAGGCAGACGTTATCGTCGTGGGCCTGATCGGTGAACGTGGCCGTGAAGTGAAAGACTTCATTGAAAACATTCTGGGTGCGGAAGGCCGTGCCCGCTCGGTGGTCATCGCCGCACCGGCGGATGTTTCACCGTTACTGCGTATGCAGGGTGCCGCGTATGCCACCCGTATTGCAGAAGATTTTCGTGACCGTGGGCAGCACGTGCTGCTGATTATGGACTCCCTGACCCGTTACGCCATGGCGCAGCGTGAAATCGCGCTGGCGATCGGTGAGCCACCGGCCACCAAAGGCTACCCGCCTTCGGTATTTGCTAAGCTCCCGGCTCTGGTAGAACGTGCAGGGAACGGCATCAGCGGCGGTGGCTCAATCACTGCTTTTTATACGGTTCTGACCGAAGGCGATGACCAGCAAGACCCGATTGCCGACTCTGCGCGTGCGATCCTTGACGGTCACATTGTGTTATCCCGCCGTCTGGCCGAAGCCGGGCACTATCCGGCCATCGATATTGAAGCATCAATCAGCCGTGCAATGACGGCATTGATAACCGAGAAGCACTACGCCCGCGTGCGTAACTTCAAACAACTGCTCTCCAGCTTCCAGCGCAACCGCGATCTGGTGAGCGTGGGGGCGTATGCCAAAGGCAGCGACCCGATGCTCGACAAAGCGATTACCCTGTGGCCACAGCTGGAGGCGTTTTTGCAACAAGGTATTTTTGAACGCGCCGACTGGGAAGATTCGATACAGGCTCTGGAGCTGATTTTCCCGCAGGTGTAATACAGGTGGAGGGCGAAGGTCATGGCGCAAAATAGCGCGTTATCAACGCTAAAAGATCTGGCTGAAAAAGAAGTTGATGATGCCGCATTGCAGCTTGGCGCAATGCGACGCGGGTGCCAGCAGGCTGAAGAACAGTTGAAAATGTTAATCGACTATCAGCATGAATATCGCACCAACCTTAATACCGATATGACTCAGGGCATTGGAAGCCAGCGCTGGATTAACTATCAGCAGTTTATTCAGACGCTGGAAAAGGCGATTGAACAGCATCGCCAGCAGCTTCATCAATGGACCCAAAAAGTGGATACCGCGCTAACTTTCTGGCGCGAGAAAAAACAGCGACTGCAGGCCTGGCAGACCTTACAGGACAGGCAGGTTGCGGCAGCGACTCTGGCGGAAAACCGTCAGGATCAGAAGAAAATGGATGAGTTTGCCCAGCGCGCATCAATGAGGAAACCGGAATGATCACACTGCAACAACTGCTGATGACCGACAGCGGCCTGTCAGGCGACACGCAGACGGGGAAAGGCACCGACGGTGCGCAAGATTTTCTGTCTCTGCTGGCGGGAGCCTTGACCGATGCTACCGGTAAGGGCAAAGATGCGCCGCTGACCCTGGCTGATCTGAAAGCTGCCGGCAGCAAACTGTCAAAAGCCACGCAGGATGCCAAAGGCGAAACGACCCTGCAGGCAAAAATTGCCGATCTCCTTTCACGTCAGGCAACGGCGACCAGCGATGAGACGGCCGGGACAACCTCGCTGCAATCTCTCGTTTCCGGGTTGATGCCGGCATCAAACGCGGATGCCCTGAAGACGCTGGCCGCAGCCAATACAAAAGATGACAGCAAAAGCGAGTTGAGTGAAGACGAGCTGGCGGGATTAAGCGCGCTGATGGCAATGCTGCCGCACCAGCAGACCACCGCGCCGGTGGTGAGCCAGCCAACAAGCGCTGGCGGCATTGCCGCACAGTCGGCGTTGACCTCTGCCGCGCTCACGCAAAACAGTGCAGGTCAACAGCCCCTGAACAACTCGCTGGCGGGACATGACCATGATAAAGCACAACCTGCCGCGCAATATCAGGCACAAAACGCTGATTCTGCCCTGCCAGCTAGCGCGTCTGCAACGCCAGCCGTGGCCGCTTCAGCCGAGAAACAGGACATAGCCAGTTCCTCATCATCAACAACAACGCCGACCGCCACTCTGGCACCGATTGTCACCAGCCAGGCAACCTCTCAGCCTGCCGCTACCGTGGCCACCGCGCCAGTGTTAAGCCAGCCGCTGGGCACCAGCGAATGGCAACAAACGCTGAGCCAGCACATCACGCTGTTCACGAAACAGGGGCAACAAACAGCAGAACTGCGTCTGCACCCGGAAGATCTGGGCCAGGTGCAAATTTCGCTTAAACTGGATGATAACCAGGCGCAACTGCAGATGGTGTCTCCACATAGTCATGTGCGCGCGGCACTGGAAGCTGCACTGCCAACGCTGCGTACATCGCTTGCTGAAAACGGCATTCAGCTTTCGCAGAGCAGCGTCAGCAGTGAGAGCTTCAGCGGGCAGCAACAGTCGTCATCCCAGCAGCAACAGGCTTCGCGTTCTGGTCAGAATGGCGGTTTTAACGAAGAGAGTGATGAGTTATTACCCACTCCGGTGTCACTGCAATCCGCCGCGCGTGGAAACAGTGCCGTAGACATCTTCGCCTAAACGCCAGAGGTAGCGTGATTATCCCCGTCTTTTCCACGCTTTGACGTCCGCCGGACACGGGATAATCACCTTATTAAGCTGTACCGAAACAGGAAGCTCGTATCAGATGACTGACTCCGCTATCACCAAAAAAAGTAAGCGTTCCATCTGGATCCCGCTGCTGGTGTTGATCACGCTCGCCGCCTGCGCCACCGCGGGCTATAGTTACTGGCGTATGCAGCAGGAACCTACCACCGCTGCAGCCAAAGCTGAAGCACCCCCTCCGCCGGCTCCGGTGTTCTTCCCGCTGGATACCTTCACCGTCAACCTGGGTGATGCGGATCGTGTGCTTTATGTTGGCATTACGCTGCGTCTGAAAGACGAAGCCACGCGTTCTCGTCTGAACGATTACCTGCCTGAAGTCCGTAGCCGTTTGCTGCTGCTGTTCTCGCGTCAGGATGCGTCGACACTGGCCACCGCTGATGGTAAGCAAAAACTGGTCGATGAGATTAAGCAGACGCTGGCCACGCCGCTGGTAAACGGTCAACCTAAGCAGGAAGTCACTGACGTTCTGTACACAGCCTTCATTCTGCGGTAACGACATGGGCGACAGTATTCTTTCTCAGGCAGAAATCGATGCGCTGCTTAACGGCGACAACGATAAGAGTGATGATCCGCAACCGGGTTTGAGCGGTGACGATAATATTCGTCCCTATGACCCGAATACCCAGCGCCGCGTGGTACGTGAACGTCTGCAGGCGCTGGAGATCATCAACGAACGTTTTGCTCGTCAGTTCCGTATGGGGCTGTTTAACCTGCTGCGTCGTAGCCCGGATATCACCGTCGGTGCGATCCGCATTCAGCCTTATCATGAGTTTGCCCGCAACCTGCCGGTGCCGACCAACCTTAACCTGATCCATCTGAAACCGCTGCGCGGTACCGGGCTGGTGGTGTTTTCGCCAAGTCTGGTGTTCATTGCGGTAGATAACCTGTTTGGTGGCGATGGCCGTTTCCCGACCAAAGTGGAAGGACGCGAATTTACCCATACCGAGCAGCGCGTCATTAACCGCATGCTGAAGCTGGCGCTGGAATCTTACAGCGACGCGTGGAAAGCCATTAACCCGCTGGAAGTGGAGTACGTGCGTTCGGAAATGCAGGTGAAATTTACCAATATCACCACCTCCCCGAACGATATCGTCGTGAACACCCCGTTCCATGTGGAGATCGGTAACCTGACCGGCGAGTTCAACATCTGCCTGCCGTTCAGCATGATCGAGCCGCTGCGCGAGCTGCTGGTAAACCCACCGCTGGAAAACTCTCGCAACGAAGATCAGAACTGGCGTGAAAATCTGGTGCGTCAGGTTCAGCATTCACAGCTTGAGCTGGTGGCGAGCTTCGCCGATATCCCGCTGCGGTTATCCCAGATCCTGAAATTACAACCCGGCGATGTTCTGCCGATAGAAAAACCCGACCGCATTATTGCCCATGTGGATGGTGTCCCCGTGCTGACCAGTCAGTACGGCACGATTAACGGCCAGTATGCGTTACGCGTTGAGCACTTGATCAACCCGATTTTGAATTCGCTGAATGAGGAACAGCCCAAATGAGTGACATGAACAATCCGTCCGATGAAAACAGCGGAGCACTGGACGATCTGTGGGCTGACGCGTTAAACGAGCAAAAAACCACCCCGGCCAAAAGCGCGGCGGACGCGGTATTCCAGCAATTAGGCGGTGGCGACGTCAGCGGCACGCTGCAGGACATCGACCTGATCATGGATATCCCGGTTAAACTGACCGTTGAACTGGGTCGTACCCGTATGACCATTAAAGAGCTGCTGCGTCTGACGCAGGGTTCCGTGGTGGCTCTTGACGGATTGGCCGGTGAGCCACTGGATATTCTGATCAACGGTTATCTGATTGCTCAGGGTGAAGTCGTGGTTGTCGCCGATAAATACGGCGTGCGTATCACCGACATCATTACGCCATCTGAACGTATGCGTCGTCTGAGCCGTTAAGCATGAAAACCCAGGCAACACTATCGCAACCTTCCGCTGTCCCCGGCTCACCGCTGCTCCAGGTGAGCGGCGCGCTGTTCGGTATTATTGCCTTCATTCTTATCGCCGCATGGCTGGCAAAACGTTTTGGCCTGGCGGGTAAAACCGCCGGAGCACGCGGTATGAAGGTCAGCGCCAGCACGTCACTGGGACCACGCGAGCGCGTGGTCATTGTGGATGTTGACGATGCGCGCCTGGTGTTGGGCGTGACCGCGTCAACCATCAACGTCTTACATAAACTGCCGCCTGCGCCCACCCCGGGTGACGAGAGCGCAGAATCCCCTGCGGATTTTCAGTCCGTCATGAAGAGTTTGCTTAAGCGTTCCGGGAGATCCTGATGCGCCGTTTGTTATCCCTTACGCTTGCGGGTCTTTGCCTGTTCGCTCCCGCCGTGTATGCGCAATTGCCGGGTCTGGTCTCTACCCCCATTGCCGGTGGCGGACAGAGCTGGTCGCTCCCGGTTCAGACGCTGGTCTTTATCACCTCGCTGACGTTTATTCCGGCGATCCTGCTGATGATGACCAGCTTCACCCGTATCATCATCGTGTTTGGCCTGCTGCGTAACGCGCTGGGCACGCCATCTGCCCCGCCGAACCAGGTGTTGCTGGGGCTCGCGCTGTTTCTGACCTTTTTCATTATGTCGCCGGTCATCGATAAGATTTACACCGACGCTTATCAGCCGTTCAGCGAAGATAAGATTTCCATGCAGGTCGCGCTGGAAAAAGGGGCCCAGCCTCTACGCGAGTTTATGCTGCGCCAGACGCGAGAAGCGGATTTAGCCCTTTTTGCCCGTCTGTCTCACACCGGTGAGATGCAAGGCCCGGAAGCCGTGCCGATGCGCATTCTGCTGCCCGCGTATGTCACCAGTGAACTGAAAACCGCGTTCCAGATTGGCTTTACCATCTTTATTCCGTTCCTGATTATCGACCTGGTGATCGCCAGCGTCCTGATGGCACTCGGTATGATGATGGTTCCCCCCGCCACCATTGCTCTGCCCTTTAAGATCATGCTCTTTGTGCTGGTCGATGGCTGGCAACTGCTTGTCAGTTCGCTGGCGCAAAGTTTCTACAGTTGAGGAGCGCGCAATGACGCCAGAATCGGTCATGATGATGGGAACGGAGGCGATGAAAGTCGCCATTGCTGTTGCCGCGCCCCTGCTGCTTGTTGCGCTCGTGACCGGCCTTATCATCAGTATTTTGCAGGCCGCCACGCAGATTAACGAAATGACGCTGTCATTCATCCCGAAAATCATCGCCGTGTTCGTGGCGATTATCGTTGCCGGGCCGTGGATGCTAAACCTGTTGCTGGACTATATGCGCAACCTGTTTACCAACCTGCCGTATATCATCGGCTAATACGACGATGCTGCACATCACCAGCGACCAGTGGGTTCAGTGGCTTGGCGTCTATTTCTGGCCGATGCTGCGCATCCTGGCACTCATTTCAACCGCCCCCATTCTCAGCGAGAAATCGATACCCAAGCGGATCAAAGTGGGGCTGGGCATCATTATCACCATTATCGTTGCCCCTTCTCTGCCACCGGTGGATATCCCCATCTTCTCGGCGAATGCGGTGTGGGTAGCGTTGCAGCAGGTGATGATTGGCGTGGCCGTCGGGTTTACCATGCAGCTCGCGTTTGCCGCCATTCGTACTGCTGGTGAGCTTATCGGTCTGCAGATGGGGCTATCCTTTGCGACCTTCGTCGATCCTGGTAGCCACCTCAACATGCCCGTGCTGGCACGAATTATCGATCTGCTGGCCATGCTGCTGTTTCTCTCGTTCAACGGTCATCTGTGGCTGATCTCCATGCTGGTGGATACATTCCATACGCTGCCGATTGGTGAAAATCCGGTGAACAGCAATGCATTTCTGGCCCTCGTCCGTGCCGCCGGGCTTATTTTCCTCAACGGACTGATGCTGGCACTGCCTATCATTACCCTGCTGCTGACCGTTAACCTTGCACTGGGTTTACTAAACAGAATGGCCCCGCAGCTCTCGGTATTTGTCATTGGTTTCCCGGTGACTCTGACGGTCGGACTTTTATTAATGTCATTGCTGATGCCACTTATCGCCCCCTTCTGTGAACATTTATTCAGCGAGATATTCAACCTGTTAGCGGATATTGTCAGCGAACTCCCTCGCAAATAATAACCCGCATTGTTCTCAGTGTCTTTCTGAGGATATTCCTAAAATAAATCGCGAAAAACATCTTCCAGGATATATCTGACGCGGTTTAATTGTTTCTAACCACCTCACAATACTTAATATTTACTTTACTTTGAGATGATTCCTGGCAAATTATACGTAACTTTACGGGATAGTGAGTCCGCCTGAAAGTCTTTGTCATGCTCACAGGTTTATTAATTTTTTTCCATCCCGTATGGCTGTTTATGAGCTCTCAGGCAGATGGTGAATTATCGTTACGCATTGAGTGAGGGTATGCCATGTCAACGATCATTATGGATTTATGCAGCTACACCCGGCTAGGGTTAACCGGGTACCTGGCAAGCAGAGGGGTAAGAAAGAGAGACATCAACGATGCACACACCGTTGACGAACTTGCAGCCGCTTGTGATGACCTCAAGCCAGGCGTGGTGTTTATTAATGAGGACTGTTTCATTCACGATCCAGCCAACAGTCAGAAAATTAAGCAAATCATTAATCAACATCCCAAAACTCTGTTTATTGTTTTTATGGCGATAGCCAACATTCACTTTGATGAATATTTGTTGGTTCGTAAAAATTTATTGATCAGTTCTAAATCGATTAAACCAGAGTCTTTGGATGACATCCTGGGCGATTATTTGAATAAAGAAGTAAAGAATGTAGGCGCAGTTAACTTACCCACTTTATCATTAAGCAGGACTGAATCAAGTATGCTGCGAATGTGGATGGCCGGGCAAGGGACTATTCAAATTTCGGATCAGATGAATATTAAAGCAAAAACCGTTTCATCACATAAAGGTAATATTAAAAGGAAAATAAAAACGCATAATAAGCAAGTGATCTACCACGTTGTTCGCCTGACGGATAATGTGACGAATGGAATTTTCGTCAACATGCGTTAGCCTGCTTAAAACCTTTAGTCTGCTCCTCCTGATCTCTGGCCTGGCCAGAGATTTTTGCTATGCAGCAGATGTCGGGCGCGCAGATTGCCACCCGACGCCACGCTACTCTGCTTTTTCCACAAAGATACCATCCGCATGCCCCAGTTCATTAAAGAACCAGATGCCGAGCGGGTAGTCTTCCAGTGATACCAGATACATTGTGCCTTCACTAAACTCTTCAATTGCCAGCACTATCCCCGGACGGCGAGCGCCACCGTCCGTTTTGACGGTTACCCGATCGTTGACCTTCATACGTTTCTCCTGCGGTTTTGAGCCAGTGTAGAACAAATCTCATTAACTGACATCGCCACAGGGCGCGAATGATGTTTTTGTGTGCAGTCTATACTTAAAGGTGGACACGGTTGAATGAGGTACCCGTAATGAAGACCGATAAAGCGTACAGCGACACCATCAGAAACGAGGTGGATGTCGATGCCCTACTGGCCGCCATCAATGAAATCAGTGAGTCCGAAGTTCGCCGCTCGGACGATCATTCCGACCGGGTCATTGTGAACGGGAGGGATTATCACACTTACCGTGAACTGGCCGAGGCCTTCGAGCTTGATATTCATGACTTTAGCGTGTCTGAAGCAAATCGTTAGGGCGAAAAAAATCCCGGTCATGGGGATGGCCGGGATGAAACTTGCTTATGCAAGAAGCACTTGAAATTCGTTACACCAGGAATCCTGATGTGCTGTAAACAGTATCCTCAACGATTTTGCATGACAAGAAAATATTTGCGTTATGAATACATTTTCTGATGTACGGCATCTTTTGTTATACCTTCACCACAGGAAACAGGAGTTGGATCACTCCTTGTCACGATCGCGCCAGACAACCCGGTTTCGTCCATACTGTTTTGCCTGATACAACCGGGTGTCAGCAATGGACTGCAGCTGTTCGAAGTTGTAATTCCCCTTTTCATGCGCACAGCTCACGCCAAAGGATGCGCTAATGCGTATGGTGGTATTTTTTTTCACCAGAATTTCTTTACTGTCGATCCTTGAGCGAATGCGCTCCGCGACTGCTGACGCTTCCGGCAGTGCAATCCCTGGCAGTACCACACAAAACTCCTCCCCACCAACACGCCCGGCAACATCGCTGGTACGTAACCCGGTGGCGATGAGCCCTGCAGCATGAGACAGTACCTTATCCCCCGCCTGATGCCCAAACAGGTCATTGATGTTTTTGAAGTGATCGAGATCGATCTGAATCACGGAGAACGGCAGTGACTGCTGTTGACATGTTTCCGCCAGTTGTTTTGCCCGCTCAAACAGTGCCCCACGGTTATTCAGACGGGTGAGCGGATCATGCCAGGCCTGCCACTGCAGTGAGTTCTGCAGCGTGTACATATTTCTCACCATCCGGCGGATAACCAGCCAGGAGATCAACAGCATGGCGGTAAAGAGTGCCCACAGGAGCGCCAGCACAATGCTGATACTGCCGAAATCACCGCGCACGCCTTCATCCAGGGTATGAACGCGCAACACCACGCCATTAAAATGATCCAGTCGCTCCCAACTGACAAAACGGCTCCCCAGACGGAGACCGCCTTCGGTATCACCTGCAATAGCCGAGGCAATTTGCGCCCTTTCAACGTCGTCAAAAAGGTTTATCTTGCTGGCAGAGACTTCAGAGGACGCAATCAGGTTCAACCGGGTGTCGTAAAGCTGGTACTCACCTTCCGTATGGTCTGCCACCGCATCCTTTAGCAAGCGCTTCATGGTTGCGACAGAGAAATCCAGCGCGACAACGCCATACCAGTAATTATTGAAATAGACCGGGACACTGGCGGTGATCGTCGGAGCATCTGCTGGTGCCGTTGACGTCGTTGAGGAGAAAAACCAGCGTACCGCCCGTGCACGGTTGGCGCGGCCGGATTGCTGGGTAAACCAGGGACGCGTGACAAAATGATAATAGCGGGAAATGATCTCGTCATCATTCACGGGCGTATTGGTAGCGACCCAGAGCCCGGCACGCGAAATATACATCGCGCGCTCTTCTTTCTGAGTGGATGACGAGGCCAGACGCAGTAAATACCCGACTTCCAGCGCCGCGGAGATTTCATGGCTAATATGCTCATCATCGCGGTTTAGTAACGTGGTTTTACTGACAAATTCATCCGAGACGCCATTAACAGGCAGCGTGCGATCTTTATCGACAATCAGTTGCCAGGAGGGGGTGTTGCGCACCGTTTTAAAGCGCGCGACGGCCATTTGCAGGACATCAAACCCCAGGGGCGTCTGAAGCGCTTCGCCCATACTTTTACGGAAAAAAAGGAGTTTATCGACGCTAAATTGCAGCTGTCTGTCCAGCGCACTGGCAACCGTTTCCAGATGATTACGCTGGCTTGAAACATACGCCCCTTCCAGCACCACGACTTCGCGCCAGGTCAGAAGAGTAGAAAAAATGAGCACAACAAGAAAGCAGATGTTAACAATCAGGCCGGGATTGCTACGATTATGCAGCCATTGCAGAAAAGATCGTTTTACAAAATAGGTGTCGCGCTGCACACACACTCCCTGATTACCACTCTCATACCCGGTACGGTATTGTTCTGTAAAAACGCCCGACAAAGCCGGGCGTTACGTGATTAAGCCTTGTCGCGCTTTTGTCGCCCGTTACCCGGCTGAAGCTCATCTTCACGAAAAGCTTCACGCTTGATGCTGTAACCATCATGCCACCGACATTCCACCATTCCGCTGGAATACCCGGTGACAATCATGCGAGGGCCACCTTTCTTAGGCTCAACTTCATCACTGACCAAAAAGACCATACCTGCCTCCTGTATCAGGGTGAAACTGTTTCAATTTAGACGAGAAATGGCCTTTTTGCATCCTGTAACAAGTAACAAATTAGTGCGACGTGCCACGCATTTTTTCAACCAGCGTCACGGCTGCAACCACGATACCACCAATAATAAAGCCCAGCACCAGATTCAACAGCGTTGGCAGGATAGCCGCCACCAGCGCCCCCTGAGACGAGGCAAAATGTTCAATAACATGGTGTAGCGGTGCGATACCGTGCACCACAATGCCGCCCCCAACCAGAAACATCGCCAGCGTGCCGACCACCGACAAACTCTTCATTAGCCAGGGAGCCAGCACCAGCAGGCTTTTGCCAATACCTTTTGCCACGACACTCGATTTTTCTTCCAGCCAGTAGCCGATATCATCCAGTTTGACGATCAACCCCACCAGGCCGTAGACGCCCACCGTGACCAGAAGGGCTATCCCCGACAGGATCAGCACCTGATTCAGCAGCGGAGAGTCCGCAACAATCCCGAGCGTTATCGCCACAATCTCCGCCGAAAGGATGAAATCGGTGCGGATGGCACCTTTGATCTTGTCGCGCTCAAACGTTTTGAGATCCTGTGTAGCCAGTGCTTCAAGGCGTTGCTGGCGCATCTCAGGGGTATCATGCTCTTTACGTGACGCGAGCGAATGAAGGATCTTCTCAGCCCCTTCAAAGCACAGAAACGCCCCCCCCACCATCAGCAAAGGGGTGATAGCCCAGGGGATAAAGGCGCTTATCAGCAGCGCCAGCGGTACCAGGATCACCTTATTAATGAATGACCCCTTCGCCACGCCCCAGACAACCGGCAGTTCGCGGTTAGCCCGAACCCCACTCACCTGCTGGGCGTTCAGCGATAAATCATCTCCCAGTACACCGGCGGTCTTTTTTGCCGCCAGTTTGCCCATCACCGAAATGTCGTCCAGTAAGGTGGCGATATCATCCAGCAATGTTAACAAGCTACTTCCTGCCAAAATCTCTATCCTTCTTTTTTTAGTAATGAAGTGAATAGTATGGAGCAAAAGCGTAAAGCCTGAAACAGGCACCTTACGTCAACAAAAAATTCACACTTACCTCACAATTAAAGAACTCGCCAGCCTGACCGTTTTGGCGTTTACTGTTAGCGACCTTTTCATTTCGTCGTGAGGGACTATGCGTTTCCGGCAACTATTACCGCTCATTGGTGCTCTTTTTTCGCTGTATATCATCTGGGGTTCCACCTATTTTGTCATTCGTATCGGCGTGGAAAGCTGGCCACCGCTGATGATGGCGGGCATTCGTTTTCTTTCGGCAGGTATACTGCTGATGTCCTTCTTACTGCTGCGGGGACATAAACTGCCTGCACTGCGCCCGCTGCTTAACGCAGCCCTGATTGGCCTGCTGCTGCTGGCCGTGGGGAATGGGGCGGTTACCGTCGCGGAGCACCAGAATGTTCCTTCAGGGATCGCCGCAGTGGTGGTCGCAACCGTGCCGCTGTTTACGCTTTGCTTCAGCCGTCTTTTCGGCATCCGCACCCGTAAGCTGGAGTGGCTGGGCATTGGGATTGGTCTTGCCGGGATTATCCTGCTCAACAGCGGCGGCAACCTGAGCGGAAATCCGTGGGGCGCGCTGTTGATCATGATTGGCTCCATGAGCTGGGCGTTTGGTTCCGTGTACGGTTCGCGCATTGAGTTACCGTCCGGCATGATGGCTGGCGCAATTGAGATGCTCGCAGCAGGAATTGTGTTGTCGATTGCCTCCATGCTGACGGGCGAAAAGCTGACGGCAGTGCCGGATCTGTCGGGCTTCCTGGCCGTAGGTTACCTGGCGCTGTTTGGCTCCATCATTGCCATTAGTGCCTATATGTTCCTGATCCGTAACGTCTCCCCTGCCGTCGCCACCAGCTACGCGTATGTCAACCCGGTAGTGGCCGTACTGCTGGGAAGCGGATTCGGTGGCGAAACGCTCTCTCCCATTGAATGGCTGGCATTAGGCGTGATTGTTTTTGCCGTGGTGTTGGTCACGCTGGGGAAATATTTGCTGCCGGCTAAACCGGTGGTGGTTCCGTGTGAGGTGGAGAAACCCTAAGCGGATGGATCCCCTGGGTGTCGATCTGCGCGGCCTGCCCGCCGCCGCAGATCCACTCTTCCAGCCGCTCAGTCAGTTCCACATCATTCAGCTTCAGCTTGCCGCGCAGCGCACACTCCCAGACAATCAGCACCCGCCAGCCTTGTGCAACAAGCGTTGCAATATCACGTTTGTCTCGCGCCACATTCTTACCTATTTTGTCCAGCCAGAAATCGGTGCGGGTCGCAGGGACTTTAAACAGGTAACAGTCATGATGATGCCAGAAGCAGCCGTGGGTAAAGATGATGCACTGATACGCATCGACCACGAAGTCGGGACGCCCGGCAAGCGCGGCATCCTGCACGCGAAAATCAAAACCAGCCTGCTCCAGTAACCCGGCTAGCCGTTTTTCTATTGCGGTATCACGCGTGCCGATGGCACGCATATTTTTACTGCGAGTCGCCTTATTGTGTACATCCGTCATTGACGGCCTCACTCTGGCGCAGCGCAACAGCCTGTTTGATGCGTGGGGCCAGTAGTTTTGCCACTGCGGCAAATGCGGGAACCACCACGGAATTACCAAACTGACGGTACGCCTGAGTGTCCGACACCGGTATACGGAAGCTGTAACCCTGCGGCGTTTCAAACCCCATCAGGCGCGCGCATTCACGTGGCGTTAAGCGACGCGGACGATGACGCTGGTTCTGCGGGTCGTCGAAGTCTTTCTCGCCCAGGGCTTTATCCCACCCTCTGTCGATAAGAATTTCCGCGCCGTCTTTATAGTAGCGGGCGGACAGTGTGCGGGTCACGCTGTGCGGATCGTTCGGGTTAACCATACCAAAACCAAAACCATTGCCCTTTGCCTGGTGTTTTTTGGCATAGCGATAGAGGTATTTCCACAGCACCGGGGTCAGGATAAATTTGGCATCGATGGCGGACTCCAGCAGATCAGCCACGGTCGGACGACGCGCCGGATACAACGACGGGATATCCCGCAGGGTAAAATCCCCCTTCAGATTGAGATCGCGACGGAAGCCCACCAGCACAATACGTTCGCGGTGTTGAGGCAGGAAAAATTTGCCATCGATGATTTTCGGGTCATCTGCGCCCATATCCTGCGAGTCGGCCACGTCGTAGCCCAGCTCATCGAGCGTTTGCATTATAATACGGAAGGTTTTCCCACCGTCATGGCTCTTTAAATTCTTGACGTTTTCCAGCACAAAAATAGCCGGACGACGGGCATCAATAATACGGGCAACATCAAAAAACAGCGTTCCCTGCGTATCGCAGGCAAAACCGTGGGCGCGTCCGAGGGCATTTTTTTTCGATACCCCGGCAAGCGAGAAAGGCTGGCACGGAAAACCAGCCAGAAGGACATCGTGTGCCGGAATAGTATCGCGAATATGGGCGGCAGCCTCTGCATCGGTCACACCGCTTTTGTGGCTCAGGGTCACATCGCGGATATCGGCATTGAAATGATGCGCGTCAGGGTCACAATACCAGTTGGCTTTATAGGTACGAACCGCATGTTTATTCCACTCGCTGGTAAATACGCACTGCCCACCAATGGCTTCAAACCCGTGCCGGATCCCGCCGATACCGGCAAAGAGATCGATAAAACGAAAGGCATAGTTCGGATGTGCCGCTGACGGGCGCGGAAGCAGGTTTTGCAGGTAACGGAACTCGCTCTCGCTCAGGCGATGCCCTGCCCGCTCGCTGGTAAGCAGTCTCTTGAGAATTGCCGGGCTCCAGTGGCTCTCACCGTGTGCTGCCAGCTGGTTTGCCAAAGATTTAGCATCATAGATATCCAGCAACTGGTGCAGTAGCGCCTGTACCGTTGCCGTTGATTTCTCAGCCTGCTCAGACGCGGGCTTAGTCACTGATCGATTTTCCTGCATTCTTTTAACCAGGCAATAAAGACGGGGAACAGATTACCACAGTTCAGTCACTCAAACTGCGGCGAAAGCGGTGCTGAACCTGGCTATCTAACCCCAGGCAGTCACCCTGTAATTCGGCACTCAGTTTTGCCATAAACTGGATCAGAAAATCGGCGTTATGCCGCGCGAGTTCGCGCCCCACTTCCGTTTTCATTGTCTCTGGCAAGCGCAGTAGCTTGGTCTGAAAATGGTCGAGAGCGAAGGTTCTGTCGTCCAGCGGGCGAGCATCAGCGAACGGATCTTCTGCATCAAAAAGCGCCACACCCAGCGCCCCCGATACGGCAAAAACACGTGCAAGACCGATAGCGCCTAATGCCTCCAGCCGGTCAGCATCCTGCACAATTTTGGCCTCAGGGCTTTGCGGCGTAATGTCTGCGCTAAAGCTGTGCGCTTCAATGGCATGCTCCACGGCAGCATGGTGCTCTGAGGGAAAATCAGGGAAATCGCGTCTTAAAATATTACGCGTCTCGCGCGCCGCCAGATGTGATGACTGGCTACGATCGGGATGGTTTTTCGGCAGGCTGACAATGTCATGGAAATAACATGCCGTCAGCACGACCAGCGGCTCAGCCATCTGGTTAGCCATGATGTTCTGCGCCGTCATCCAGACACGGCGAAAGTGCGAAATATCATGCGCGGCGTCGTCGGTAGTGTGGTTTTCATCAAGCCAGCGCTCAAAGCGGTGTTGCCACTGTGCAATTTCCATCATCACGTCCTGTCGCTTAAACCACTACAATAGCAATTTTCCCTGCGGCTATCACGGGTTGTCCTGGCGTGGGCGCGTGTACCAGGCAATCCCGCCCAGAATCAGGCCTACGGTGCTCAGTACTAAAAAGCCAAACAGTGCCCCAAGCCACTTACCGCTGGTCGATCCCAGAGACCCGTCAACAATGGTATCGGACAGTGAAGGAATTTTACTCACTACCCATATATAGCGAACCATCGCCCAGACAAAGTATCCGCAAAAAGCGTAAAACACCCACAGAGCCAGTTTGCCTCCCAGGCTACGATCGTTTTTTCGTTCCATCTTCAATCCTTACTCCACGGCAACCACGTTACCGTTTTCACATATTCGTTCAAATTTTGTGATGATAATCACATTTTGGCATTAAACGTCGGGCTCCGCGACGCTTTCTGCTCGCAAGTTTGCGTTAAGTTGATCTCTGGCAAATTTGCAGACTGGCACATTCCCGGCGTAATGCTGTTGAAAATGATGTTCTCTTCTGACTACACGTCACATGAAATATAATTCCTGCAAATTAAAACTACGGAATAATATTCAAAATAAATACTTAATAATAATTAACCCCTATATATTCGGGAAAGAAATTCACAAGAAAAATAAATAGACGAATAGAAACATTTTGTAATTCTTTTGCTATTTTAATTACATTTATTTTTGAACCTAAATAATATCCCATAGAATAGTATCTGGCCTGTAGTTACGGAGAGTCACTACATATATTCATATAAATTATCTTTAAAGGGAATATATAATGAAAAGAAAAGTTCTGGCAATTATTGTACCTGCTTTATTAATGGCTGGTGCTGCAAATGCGGCTGAAGTGTACAACAACAACGGCAATAAATTAGACCTGTACGGTAAAGTGGATGGTCTGCACTATTTCTCTGATGACACCGGTTCTGACGGCGACATGAGCTATGTACGTTTGGGCTTCAAAGGCGAAACCCAGATTAACGCTCAGCTGACCGGTTATGGTCAGTGGGAATATAATATTCAGGCAAATAATACTGAAGGCAGTGACAAACAATCGTGGACACGTCTTGGTTTTGCGGGTCTGAAATTTGGTGAATACGGTTCATTTGACTACGGTCGTAATTACGGTGTTGTATACGACGTAGAAGGCTGGACCGATATGCTGCCTGAGTTCGGCGGCGACTCCTATACCCATACCGATAACTTTATGACTGGCCGTGCAAACGGTGTTGCAACTTACCGTAACAATGGTTTCTTCGGTATGGCCGATGGCCTGAATTTTGCCCTTCAGTACCAGGGTAATAATGAAAGTGCATCAAACGATCAGGAAGGCACCAACAACGGCCGTGATATTCGTAAAGAAAACGGTGACGGCTGGGGTATTTCAACCTCCTACGACTTCGGAATGGGCTTCACCGCTGGTGCAGCATATTCCTCTTCCGACCGTACCAACGATCAGGTCACGAAAACGACGGCTGGAGGTGACAAAGCGGATGCCTGGACCCTGGGCATGAAATATGATGCCAACAGCGTCTATCTGGCCGCAATGTATGCAGAAACCCGCAACATGACGCCATACGGTGACTTCGGTGTAGCAAACAAAACCCAGAACTTTGAAGTCACTGCACAGTACCAGTTCGACTTCGGTCTGCGTCCTGCCGTCTCTTTCCTGATGTCTAAAGGTAAAGACCTGAATTCCAGCTACGGTAACGACAAAGATTTAGTGAAATATGCAGACGTTGGCGCAACGTATTACTTCAATAAGAATATGTCCACCTATGTTGATTACAAAATCAACCTGCTGGATGAAGACGATAACTTCTACAGCGCAAACGGTATCAGCACTGATGATATCGTGGCGGTAGGTCTGGTTTATCAGTTCTAATCCCCATAAAGACTAAAGCCCGCATACAGCGGGCTTTTTTTGTCTCTGGCACACACCCTTACGGTGCTTCCTGCAATGCCACCCGAATAAATCCATTATTCTGCGCCAGCAACTCATGCGCTTTCCACGCATCCAGCCCGGTCAGTACCATCAGCACCGCTGTTTTACAGTTGTTGTTACAGCTTTCCAGCGCCGCTTTCGCAACGGCGCGGGTGCATCCCCCGGCTTCCATTACAATCGCAATTTGCCGTTCAACCCATTTGGTATTGCTTGCTTCCAGATCCACACGCAGGTTGCTGTAAACACGCCCGGTGCGAATTGCCAGCCCGGTAGCGACCATGCTGAGGATCATTTTTTGCGCAATCCCCGCTTTGGTATTGATATACCCGGCAACGGCATCAGCCCCCAGTTCAGGCGCAATGACCATGCTTGCCAGCTGCGCCGCCTCGCTTTGTGCATCATCGGTAATAACAGCGACAGTCGACCCCAGCGACCACGCATGCCGCATGGCTCCCCAGACCCAGGGGGTTTTTCCACTGACGGTGACCGCCAGCATCATGTCGTGCTCGCCAAACCCGATAGCCTGCAGGTCAGCGACACCACGCTCGTAGCTTCCGGCATCATCACCTGCCGTAATGGCAATCACCGGGGATTTTCCCGGCGCATATTCATCTGCCGCCTGTTTTGCCGCGCGGCCGGACGGGCCAGCGCCAACGATCACCAAACGCCCGCCATGACTCAGGGTTGCCGCTGCGTTATCGACCACGCGGGCAATCGTCGTTAAGCAGGGAGTCATGGCCGTAGAGATTTGTGCATCATCCTGGTGAATGACTTTCAGCATGTCCAGCGTGGACAATCTATCGATATTCATCGTGCTGGCGTGCCGTCTTTCCTTGACCGAACCGGTAAGCATAATGCTCATAAACAGCCTCCTTATTATGAGTACCCACACACTATAAAGTGTTTTATATGGATGACCTGCGAGGAGGGTCACGAAAAGTAGAGCAACCGCATGCTTTTACATAGCTTTAAGAAATGCGCGGCATCGGTGATAATTACCCTTTCTCCTTTATCACGGAGTGGTAATGAGCGATTTGCAGCCGTTTCCTGAGACGCGCAGACGTCCCATGAAACTAAACACCCTGGTCACACTCATGGTATGCGCCATTATCGGCTCTGTCCTGCTGGTGGTTTTTGCCCTTTATTCAGTGCAAATCACGCGGGCCACGCGAGATGATGTTAAAGATACCGCGCTGGGGATTGCCCGCACCTTTGCCGACAGCCCTGACGTGAAGCGTGGTCTGATGCAGGCCCCACAGGCCGATATTATCCAGCCCCTCGCTCAGGCCGTGACGCAACGTAACGACCTGCTGTTCACCGTGGTCACCGACATGCGCGGTATTCGTTACGCTCACCCGAACGAAGCGCTGTTAGGCCTGCATTTTATTGGCGACGATCTGACACCCGCTCTGGAAGGAAAGGAGAATGTCTCCGTTAACCGGGGCGCACTAGCCGAGGCCTTGCGCGTGTTCACACCGGTCTACGACGCCCAGCACGAGCAAATTGGCGTTGTCGTGGTGGGGATCTCCCTCAATAAAGTTGAAGATCAAATTACGCGCGGGCGGTTGAACGCCGTCTGGACCATTCTGTTCAGTATCCTGATGAGTTCGCTGGCGATCTGGGGTCTTGTCCGCGTACTGAAACGGATCCTGTTTGGTCTGGAGCCGTACGAAATCTCCGCGCTATTTGAGCAACGTCAGGCGATGCTACAGTCGCTCCGGGAAGGTGTCCTGGCGGTAGATATTCATGGTCGCGTCACGATGGTCAACCACGCTGGCAGAGAAATGTTACTCCTGTTACCGGGCCAACAAACCGAAAATACCAGCGAACCGCTGCTGACAAGCCTGCGGGAAGTGTCGAAAACCGGTATTGCCCGCCAGGACCAGGAGATCAGCTGCAACGGGCGGTTATTACTTTGTAATATGGTCCCGGTAAAAAGCCGGAATCGGGTGATTGGGGCCATCTGCACCTTCCGCGATAAAACGGAAATCAGCCAGCTGATGCAGCGTATTGATGGCATGGTCAACTACGTCGATGCCCTGCGCTCCCACACCCATGAGTTTATGAATAAGCTGCATGTGATCCTGGGGCTACTGCATATGAAGCGCTATGACAAGCTGGAAGAGTACATTATCCAGACGGCGCATAATTACCAGACTGACATTGGAGCCATTCAGCATAAGATTAAATCTCCGGTGATTGCTGGCTTTTTGCTGGGTAAAATCAACCGGGCAAAAGAGGCCGGAATTACCCTCACGCTGTCCGACGAATGTCTGCTCCCCGACACGGCCAACGAAGAGCAGGTCGCGGTACTCATTACCGTGCTGGGGAATCTGATCGAAAATGCACTGGACGCTATGCAGGATCAAACGGAAGGTGAAATCAGCCTGCTGCTGCACTATCAAAGCGGCTGGCTCAGCTGTGAAGTCAGCGATGATGGCCCAGGCATCGATCCGGTAGCACTGGAGGATATTTTTACGAAGGGCTTCTCAACAAAAGGTGAAAACCGGGGCGTTGGGTTGTTCCTTGCCCGCCAGCAGATCCAGAATCTCGGTGGGGACATCAGCGTCGAGTCTGAACCGGGTGTATTTACTCAATTTTTTGTTCACATCCCCTGGGATAGCGAGAGGAATATCGCGTGATAAATGTTTTAATTGTCGATGATGACGCAATGGTAGCTGACCTCAACCGTCTGTACGTCAACCGTGTTGAAGGCTTTAGCTGCTGCGGTGTCGCCTCTACGCTCAACCAGGCCGAGGCAGTCATTAATAACCCGAGCCAGCCTGTCGATCTGGTGCTGCTGGATGTTTATATGCAACAGGATAACGGACTGGATCTGTTGCCCATCATCCGTGCGTCAGGCCGCCCGATCGATGTGATTATGATCTCATCGGCATCCGATGCCGCAACGATCCAGACCTCCATGCATTACGGCGTGGTGGATTATCTGATTAAACCGTTCCAGTTCCCGCGTTTCGAAGAGGCGTTGAGCGGCTGGAAGGCAAAACGTAACCTGATGGGTTCACACCAGTATTATGAGCAGGCAGATGTAGACAGACTGCTGCACGGCGGTGCGCCGGAGCTGGCGGACAGTAAAAAACTGCCGAAAGGGTTAACCCCGCAGACGCTGCGCACCATCTGTCAGTGGATTGACGCGCACCCGGAGATGGAGTTTTCCACGGATGACCTGGCGAGCGCGGTGAATATCTCGCGCGTTTCCTGTCGCAAGTATTTGATCTGGCTGGCTCAAATCAACATCCTGTTCACCAGCATTCACTATGGTGCCACCGGGCGTCCGGTATATCGTTACCGGCTCCAGCCCGAGCAGACAGGGCTGCTTAAACAGTACTGCCAGTAACCCGATAGCTGCTGTCCAGTAAGGTAAAACGGAAGTGGTGCGCTGAAGAGAACACCACTTCTTTCGTTTTGGTCACAAAGATAGCCTCAATATCAGGGCGCGCACGCAGGGCAGCACACCCTTTCTCCACGCCCATTCCGTACATCAGCGTGGTCCAGATATCGCCATCAATGGAATCTTTTGAAACGACGGTTACGCTGTCCAGTTCATTGTCCAGCGGGTAGCCAGTACGTGGGTTGAGAATGTGGTGATAGCGTTTGCCGTTTTGCTCAAAGTAGCGCTCATACGTTCCTGATGTCACAACGGACATGTTCTCAACCGTCATCGTGCCAATCAGTTCATCACCGGCGAACGGTTTTTTAAGCCCCACGCTCCAGCCCCCATCCGGCGAACCTAACGTCTGGATATTACCGCCCAGGTTAATCAACCCCAGTTCAGCCCCCGCTTTACGCAGATAATCCCGCACCCGGTCGGCAATATAACCTTTGGCAATCGCCCCCAGATCAATCTCCATCCCTGGCCTGGTCAGAAAAACGCTGCTGTTTGCATCATCGAGCACAACATCACCCGGATGGGTAACAGCAAGCAGCGAGGCAATTTCATCGGCTGGCGGTACGCTATCTCCCCGAAAGCCGATTTTCCAGCGTTTCACCAGCGGACCAATGGCAAGGTTAAAGGCGCTGTCCTGGAGCAGGCTGGCGGCTTTTGCGCAGCGTATAAGTTCAAATACCGGGCGACTGACCGCGACCGGATGCTGCCCGGCTGCATGGTTGATATCCATCACCTGCGAATGCGCACGGTTGACGGTGAGCACATCTTCGTACTGTTTGATCAGGCGAAATACGCGAGAAGCGAGCGCTTCATCATGGGAAAAGAGTTTCAGAAGAATGGGCGAGCCCATCAGGACAGCGGAATAACTGTAAACGCGGTTGTCATCGGGCATGGCATGCTTCCTCAGATGTAGCCCCGGCAAGCAGCGAGCCGCCGGGGAAATTGCCGGATAACGCGCGTTAATCCGGCCTGAAAAACAGGTGCCTTATGCCATTTTTGCGCGCATCTCCGCCTGATGTCCGGCAAGCGTACCAAAAATAATGATATCTGCCACCGCATTACCACCGATACGGTTACCGCCGTGGATCCCGCCGACAACCTCACCCGCAGCAAACGCCCCCGGCAGTACGTTATGGCTGTTATCCAGCACGCAGGTTTCGGTGTTGATGGTCACGCCGCCCATTGTGTGGTGTACACCCGGTGCAATCTGAATGGCGTAGAACGGCCCTTCGTTGATTGGTGCACGCAGTGCAGTAGTACGGCCAAAGTCATCATCGTGCTGCTTTTCAACAAAACCGTTGTAACGTTCCAGCGTGGCCAGGAAAGCGTGGTAATCCATTCCCAGTTCTTCAGCCAACGCTTTAGGTGAGCTGGCGCTGGTGACAAACCCTTTCGCGATGTACTCATCCGCCGCTTTGTTTTTCGCACGAACATGCTCATCAAAGACGATATAGGCGTATTTTTCAGGCAGTGCGATGATCTGCGCTGAGACTTTATCGCGGGTTTCCATCTCGTTAAAGAAACGGTTCCCCTTCTGGTTAACCAGAATCGCCCCGCCGCCGCGAATGGATTCGGAAATCAGATACGAGGTTTTCTGTTCGACAGTTGGGTGGATCTGGATCTCGCCCATGTCGACCGTACCGGCCCCGATACGTTCCAGCAATGCGATACCGCCACCGGTCGCCCCTTTGTGGTTGGTGGTCACAAACCCTTCCAGGTCCGGACGGTATTTCACAACCATCTGACTATTGGCGCTGAAGCCCCCCGTTGCCACCACCACGCTTTTGGTCGCCACGACGATCGTTTCGTTCTCTTCGGTGGTCAGACGTACACCGGTTACTTCGCCGTTTTCGAAGATGATGTCGTTAACGGAGGTATCGAGCATCACGTCGATGTTACGCTTGTTGACGTTACGTACCAGGCCGCTAATCAGATAACCGCCGACGGCAGAACCATCTTTTGGACGGTGGGTACGGTCAATGCTCATTCCCCCGGTGGTGGTAATATCATTCAGCATGATGCCGCGTGTCGCCAGCCACTCGATAGCCTCTGGCGCGTTTTCTACGAAGCGGTGCAGCAGCGCCGGGTTGTTCTTGTTTCCACCGCCTTTCAGGCTCTCCTGGTAGAACAACTCTTTGCTGTCCTGAATGCCTTTCACCCGCTGGAAGCGGGTTTCTGCGGCGTTCATGCCCGCAGACGCTTTAATGGTGTTGCCGCCAATGGAGGGCATTTTCTCAACAATCAGCACGCTCGCGCCTTCGTCGTGTGCCTGGATTGCCGCCGCCAGACCAGCACCGCCGCTACCCACCACCACAACGTCAACGCTTTTGGTTTCGTTCGGGTCAGCCCCTTCTTCCGCCGCCAGCGCTTTGCTGGATTTCAGCATCGCTTTCGACACCGCTTTTTTCACCGCTTCGCTCTGGCTGGTTGCACCCGTGATGGCATCCACATGCGGGGTATTGGCATCCAGAATGCGGGTGCGGATCTCTTCAAAGCTGGTGACAAACTCCACGTCTTCACCCGGACCGGAGGCCAGTTCAATATCGGCGATGCGGTCGGTTTCCAGGCTGACGTTAATGACAAGCTCATTGGCGTCGTCCTGCACTTTCTCAACGAACATACCCGGTTTGAATCTGGATTCACCCATGCTCATGTCGCGGATCATCGCTTCCACCAGCGAGAAACGCCACAGCGGTTCTGGAATGCTTAACGCTTCGCGCTGGGTACTGTCCATGAACAGCTCAAGCGTTTCACCGGCAGCAATGCGGTCAGTCCAGTCCGGGTACGCGATGGTTGCGCGGCCAACGGCAATCAGGTCGTAGCCATGTTCCAGCGCGTCATTAACATCGGCGGCATTCACCACACCGCCCACGCCCATCACGGGGATCTGTGCCAGCGTTTCAGAGCGCATCGCGCAGTATTTTTCGATAAGCGAGGTGGGATCTTGCGTGTCGACGATAGATGGGCGCAGGGTCGCACCTACAGAAAAGTGCAGATAATCCACGCCACGCGCGGCCAGTTTTTCCAGCAGGTACATGGTGTCGTCAAAACGAATGCCAGGAACTTCCAGCTCTTCAGGGGAGAAGCGGTAGCCAATAATAAAAGCATCATCCGCGTACTGACGCACCATTTTGTGAGTGATATCCAGCACCGCCAGCGGGAATCTGGCGCGGTTGTCACGGCTGCCGCCCCACTCGTCGTCGCGCTGGTTAGAGTTCGGAGAGTAGAACTGCTGAATCAGGTATGTGTTTGCCCCGTGGATTTCAACACCGTCAAAACCAGCCTGGATGGCACGACGTACGGCTTCACCAAACTTGCCAACCATCCCTTCCACTTCTTCGGTGGTCAGCGCAACCGGCGTCGCGGCACCGTCACGCGGCGCAGCAACTGCGCTTGGGCCAACAGGTGTACGGCCACCGATCAGTTTCGGGTCGACCATGCGACCACCGTGGTAGATCTGCAGAAGGGCTTTAGAACCTTTGGACTTGATGGCATCGGCGATTTTCGCCAGCCCGGCGATTTTTTCGTCGTTATCAATACCAATCGCCCCCGGGAAAGCGAGACCCAGGTCGTCGACAAAACAGCACTCAACAATAATGGTACCAATGCTGCCTGAACGTGCCCGATAGTACTCCACCAGCTCGCTGGTGACCGTACCATCATAGTAACCCGTACAGGTTGTCATCGGTGCCATTAACAAACGGTTTTTCAGTTCCGTGCCATTCGGTAATGTGAAGGGGCTTAAAATACGTTCGTTAGTGCTCATAATAGAAACTCCAAACTTTAAAAAATTAAGAATTCGTTGTCGGACCAGTTTTATTTCGTTTTTTATGCCGATTTCATAATATTAATATAATGATTTTTTTAGTTTCCAAAGCTATTACGTTAGTTAATAAACTATTTAATCCCTTCGATAACATTAATAACACATTGGTGTTAGAGATATAAATTACTCCGTTCACAATAATTTAAACATTGTTAACTTTTTGCTTACGTTGCCGCTCTGTGTAAATTCTAATAAATATAAATAAAACAATAAGATAACCAGGCGCGAACTTATCAAATGTTATCAAAAATCAACAATTAAAAAATAAAAATACACAATACCCACATACACCTGAGTGGTTATTAATAAACGATGAAAAATACTTCTGCGATTCTATTTTTTTGATCGCGATCAAAAATCAAGGCATCCAAAAGCGCAATATATAAATATCATCATTTTTTAATTTACCGCAGACCTTAATGCGATAAATCACTATTAGTGAAATCACAAAAACGCACTTTAAATAACTAAAAAAACCAAAGAAACTAAAGAAAGCGAATTTGTATTTTCACGATATAACCGAATTCCTGACAACTTAAGACGCGAAACTATGAATACAAAAACTGCTGTAACGCCTCCTGTGGCGAGTAAAGCACCCGACGGAAAGGCAAAACGTCTGCTGATGATGGCGCTGCCGATTATCGTCGCCGTACTGCTGCTGTTTGTTCCCGTTCCGGAAGGGCTGCCTCCTTATGCATGGCACTACTTCGCTATCTTCGTCGGCGTGATCGTCGGCTTGATCTTCGAACCGCTGCCAGGCGCAGTGATTGGCCTGACCGGTGTGGTCGCGATTGCACTCTGTAGCCAGTGGGTGTTGTTCAGCCCGGACCAACTGGCCGACCCAAAATTCAAGCTGGCGGGTGCCTCCTTTAAATGGGCGGTAAGCGGTTTTGGTAACTCAACCGTGTGGCTGATTTTTGGTGCCTTTATGTTCGCCGCAGGCTATGACAAAACCCGCTTTGGTCGCCGTCTGGCGCTGATTCTGGTGAAGTATCTGGGCCGTCGCAGCCTGACGCTCGGTTATGCCATCACCTTCGCGGATCTGCTGCTGGCACCGTTTACGCCGTCTAACACCGCACGTAGCGGCGGTACTATCTACCCAATTATCGCTAACCTGCCACCGCTGTACGGTTCAAAACCTAACGACCCGAGCGCGCGTAAAATTGGTTCGTATCTGATGTGGGTAGCGATCACCGCAGCCTGTATCACCAGCTCAATGTTCCTCTCCGCGCTCGCACCAAACCTGCTGGCACTGGCGCTGGTGAAAAGCACCGTGGGGATTAACATCTCCTGGGGTACCTGGTTTATCGCCTTCCTGCCGCTGGGTGTGCTGTTGATTCTGGTCATGCCGCTGCTGGCCTACTGGTTCTACCCACCAGAAGTGAAAGTGAACGATGAAGTGCCGCTGTGGGCGAGCCGTGAGCTGGAAAAACTGGGCAAACTGTCCCGCAATGAAATCCTGCTGCTGGTGTTTGTATGCTGTGCGCTGCTGATGTGGATCTTCGCCGCTGCGTGGATTGAACCGGCAATGGCTGCGCTGTTAATCGTAGGTTTAATGCTCTGGACTGGCGTGCTGGAGTGGAATGATATCACCGGTAACAAAGCGGCCTGGAATACCTTCGTCTGGTTCGCCACTCTGGTTGCTCTGGCAGATGGTCTCTCTTCCACCGGCTTTATTAGCTGGCTGGGTAAAGAAGGTGGCCTGCTGATGAGCGGTATCTCTCCGGGCGTTGCGACTATCGTACTGCTGCTGGCGTTTTACCTGCTGCATTATCTGTTTGCCAGCACCACCGCGCACACTACGGCGCTGCTTCCAGCGATGCTGACCATCGCCTCCACCATTCCGGGCATGAATATGGAAGTGTTCGTCCTGCTGATGGTGACGTCTCTGGGTATCATGGGGATCATCACTCCGTACGGTACTGGTCCAAGCCCGATTTACTACGGTAGTGGCTACCTGCCAACCAAAGACTACTGGCGTCTGGGCACCATCTTCGGTGCCATCTTCCTGGCGGCCCTGCTGCTGATTGGTTACCCGTGGATGTCCATGATGTTCTGATTCCTGACCGCCGGATTAAACCTCCGGCGGTTTTATTTTTATGGAGCAATACGCTATGTCGAATAAACCGTTTGTTTACCAGAACCCCTTCCCGCTCGCGCACGACGATACCGAATACTATCTGCTGACCAAAGAGCACGTCTCAGTTGTCGGATTCGACGGTCAGGAAGTGCTGAAAGTGGAGCCAGAAGCACTGACCCTGCTGGCACAACAAGCCTTCCACGATGCTGCTTTTATGCTGCGCCCTTCACACCAGAAGCAGGTTGCAGCCATTCTTCATGACCCTGAAGCCAGTGAGAACGATAAATACGTGGCTCTGCAGTTCCTGCGTAACTCCGAAATTGCCGCCAAAGGCGTATTGCCGACCTGTCAGGACACCGGCACAGCCATCATCATGGGTAAAAAAGGCCAGCGCGTCTGGACCGGTGGCGGTGACGAGGCAGCCCTGAGCCAGGGCGTTTACAACACCTACACCGAAGACAACCTGCGCTACTCCCAGAATGCGGCGCTGGATATGTATAAAGAGGTCAACACCGGCACTAACCTGCCTGCGCAAATTGACCTCTACAGCGTTGATGGCGACGAATACAAATTCCTGTGCATGGCAAAAGGCGGCGGCTCTGCCAACAAAACCTATCTCTACCAGGAAACCAAAGCGCTGATCACCCCTGCGAAGCTGAAAAATTATCTGGTTGAGAAAATGCGCACCCTCGGTACTGCAGCGTGCCCGCCGTACCATATCGCCTTCGTGATTGGCGGTACGTCAGCAGAAAGCACCCTGAAAACCGTGAAGCTCGCCTCCACCCGTTACTACGACGGTCTGCCAACGGAAGGGAACGAGCACGGCCAGGCGTTCCGCGATGTTCAGCTCGAACAGGAACTGTTGCAGGAAGCGCAAAATCTGGGGCTTGGCGCGCAGTTTGGCGGCAAATACTTTGCCCACGATATCCGCGTTATTCGTCTGCCGCGTCACGGTGCATCTTGCCCGGTCGGAATGGGTGTATCCTGCTCCGCAGACCGCAACATCAAGGCTAAGATCAACCGCGACGGCATCTGGATTGAGAAGCTGGAGCACAACCCAGGCCAGTACATTCCTGAATCCCTGCGTCAACAGGGCGAAGGCGATGTGGTGAGCATTCATCTCGACAAACCGATGAATGAGATCCTGGCGCAGCTTTCTGCTCACCCGGTGTCTACGCGCCTGTCGCTGAACGGTACCATCATCGTGGCGCGCGATATCGCCCACGCGAAGCTGAAAGAGCTGCTCGATAACGGCGAAGAACTGCCGCAGTACGTAAAAGATCATCCAATCTACTACGCTGGCCCGGCCAAAACACCGGAAGGTTATGCCTCTGGCTCGTTAGGCCCAACCACCGCAGGCCGTATGGACTCGTATGTGGACTTACTGCAATCCCACGGTGCGAGCATGATCATGCTGGCAAAAGGTAACCGCAGCCAGCAGGTGACCGATGCCTGCCATAAACACGGCGGTTTCTACCTCGGTAGCATTGGCGGCCCGGCGGCGGTACTGGCGCAAAACAGCATCAAGCGCCTTGAGTGTGTGGCTTACCCTGAGCTGGGTATGGAGGCTATCTGGAAAATCGAGGTGGAGAACTTCCCGGCGTTTATCCTGGTGGATGATAAAGGTAACGACTTCTTCCAGCAGATCCAGAACAAACAGTGCGCAGGCTGTTCACAGCGCTAAAGACCCGAAGCCAGGCCATGCCTGGCTTTTATTCCTTCACCATAAAAACCCCCTGATTTTCAGAAAATTAATGTTTCCTGTTGACTGCAGGAATGACATAAATCTTTTTACTCGCCAGCCAGAAAGAGCATTCAGTAGCAGGTTGTGTTTCAGCGTCACGACTGAGTTCACAAAATGAATGACAGAGTTGCAAAGCGCTATTCACTCTGCGGCCTAAATGATAACTTACCTGAAGAAAAGATGCCTGGCTCGCCCAGGCATCGCGCCATTTTGATGGTTGCCATCATGATGAGGCGTTGGCATTTTAACAGACCCTGACCTTTCAATTTTGTTCTGGTAACGAGTTTGCGAGCAAAGCGATGATTAAGTGGCCCTGGAAATCGAATGAAGCTGGTCCGAGCATGGCGCTGCCGTGGGATGAAGCGCTGGCGATCCCTGTACTGGCTAATCTCCAGCCGGATGAGCAGTCAAAGCTGATTCAGCTGGCAGATCGTTTTTTGCAGCAAAAGCGCCTGGTCCCACTACAGGGTTTCGAACTGGATCCCCTTAAAAATACGCGTATCGCCCTGCTTTTCTGTTTACCTGTACTGGAACTGGGTATTGAGTGGCTGGATGGTTTCCACGAAGTGCTTATCTACCCTGCCCCGTTCGTGGTGGATGATGAATGGCAGGACGATATCGGCCTGGTGCATAACCAGCGAGTGGTGCAGTCCGGGCAAAGCTGGCAGCAAGGGCCGATTATCCTGAACTGGCTGGATATTCAGGATTCGTTCGATGCTTCGGGATTCAACCTGATTGTGCATGAAGTGGCGCATAAACTGGATACCCGCAACGGCGATCGTGCCAGTGGTGTACCGCTAATCCCACTTCGTGAAGTCGCGGGATGGGAGCACGATCTGCATGCTGCAATGGATAACATCCAGGATGAGATAGACCTGGTGGGTGAAAGTGCGGCCAGTATTGATGCTTACGCTGCAACCGATCCCGCAGAGTGTTTTGCCGTACTGTCAGAATATTTCTTCAGCGCTCCCGAGCTTTTTGCCCCACGCTTCCCGGCACTGTGGCAACGTTTTTGCCATTTCTATCAGCAAGATCCTCTGCAGCGTTTACGTAAAAATGGCGAACCCGGCGATAACATATCCGTCCAGGTTCATTAAAACAGCAGTTTGCAGTTTAATTAATCAATTGAATCAGCGTGTTAATTTTAGTGTTGACACAAATTAGCGAGGCCATTAACATGCGCCTCGTTCACACGATTCCTCTGTAGTTCAGTCGGTAGAACGGCGGACTGTTAATCCGTATGTCACTGGTTCGAGTCCAGTCAGAGGAGCCAATTTAAGGAAAGCAGACGTTCACTAACGTCTGCTTTTTGCATTTCAATCAATTGGTTATCCCTCTTCAGTCGTTCACCCTCGTTCACTAAAAACCACTCGAAGCCATATCATTTTGATGGTAAAAATGCTGGTAATGCTGGTTCGATTTGCCTTTTACCAACAAACGAGGGGGTGTTTTCATGTCACTGACTGATATCAAAGCAAAAAATGCAAAACCCCTTGAGAAGGAATACAAGCTGACCGATGGCTTTGGCATGTTCCTTCGCGTTACCCCTAAAGGTTCCAAATACTGGCAAATGGCTTATCGCTTCGATGGGAAGCAAAAAATCTTCTCCATAGGTGTTTACCCTGCTGTTTCTCTTTCTGACGCAAGACAACGCCGTGACGAGGCCAGAAGGCTTCTTGCTCAGGGCATTGACCCTAATGCAAAGAAACAAGCCGAGGTTAAAGAACTAAAGGCCAAGCGTGATAAGACTCGCTCCTTCACTATGGTGGCAAAAGCTTGGTTCTCCACGAAAACAAAATGGTCAGAAGATTACGGTGATGCCGTATGGAAACGCCTTGAAACCTATGTCTTCCCGACAATTGGCGATAAAGATGTTGCCGAGCTTGATACGGGTGATCTGCTGGTTCCGGTGAAAAAGGTTGAGGCACTTGGCTATCTTGAAGTTGCCATGCGCATTCAACAATACATTACGGCGATCCTCCGTCATGCTGTTCAGCAGAAACTCATACGCCATAACCCTGCCTATGACATGGAAGGTGCTGTTCAGAAACCACAGACTGAACACCGCCCTGCGCTAGAGTTGGAAGAAATACCCCAACTACTGAAAAAAATTTCCGAATACAAAGGTCGCAGGTTAACCATACTGGCTATTCAGCTCAATCTAATGATTTTCATTCGTTCCAGTGAGCTTCGTTTTGCTCGCTGGTCTGAAATTGATTTCAAAAGTAAGTTATGGGTGATCCCTGAACAGAGGGAAGCAATTGAAAACGTCAAACATTCGACTCGTGGTGCCAAAATGAAGCGTAAGCACTTCGTCCCCCTTTGTAAGCAGGCCATGAAGCTACTGAAAGAGATCCAACAACTGACTTATGAACAAGGTCATGATGATGGGTTAATTTTTACTGGCTGTTATGACTCGTTTAAACCCATGAGCGAAAACACAATCAACAAAGCCCTTCGCAATATGGGCTATGACACGAAGCAGGACATCTGTGGACATGGTTTCCGCACGCTGGCCTGTAGTGCCTTAATTGAGTCAGGTTTGTGGTCAGAAGATGCTGTAGAGCTTCAAATGAGCCATAAGGAAAGCAACAGTGTCCGTGCCGCTTATACCCATAAGGCCAAGCATCTTGAACAGCGACGCCTGATGCTTCAGTGGTGGGCTGACTACCTTGATGCCAATCGAAACGATATGGTCAGGCCATTTGAGTTTGCTCAAAAAACATAACCTAACTTCTTATCAAAGCTGGTAAAGGCGTCAGAGCATCCCGTATACTATATTCATAAAATATATGCGGGATAATAAAATGAAAAACATTGACGTCATCCTTGGTAAAGACCATTTAGAAGATATTTCTTCTGCAAAACCAATTCCAGCAATTAAAGAGATAATATGGAATGCTTTTGATTCCAAATCGTTAATAGTTAAAGTTCTGTTTCAGGAATGTCAGAATACAAATACCATTGACAAAATAATCATTCAGGATGAAGGGGAAGGCATCCCTCATAATAATGTCTCATCATTATTTGGCAGTCTTGGTGAATCTTGGAAGAAGGATGCAAAAAAAAATGGAGATCGTTCTTTACATGGTCAGTTTGGTAAAGGACGTTTTAAGGCATTTTCTCTAGGAGAGATAGTCATATGGTCTACTTGCATAGAAGATAATGGAAAATATTATAAATATTCCATCAAAGGGAATGCTAATAATATTAAACGCTTCGAGATCAGTGAACCTTCTGAAACAAATGATAAAACAAAAGGTACTCAGGTTGAGATCTTTAATTTAGTAAAACAAGCATCCTCACTTGCGACGGCTTCATCTAAAGAATCAATCACCAAAGAGTATGCGTTATATCTAACAGAATATCCTCATAAAAAGTTATTTTATGATAACGCATATATTACCCCTTCGGATGTTTGGCTTGACAAAAAAGAGTATAATCTCGGAGACGTTGAGATAGAATCCGTCCTAGAAAATGTGTCTATTTCAATAATAGAATGGAAATTTAAGACCCCACGAGAAATTCATTACTGTGATGAAAATGGCTTTTCACTTTTCAATGAAAGCGCAGGGAAACTTGTTAGATCATATGGCGTGGATTTCACAGTATATATAAAGTCCCCATTTATTAAGAAGAAATTTGAAGAAAATGTCCTTTCACTTGGAAGTTTAGAATCCGGCATTAAAGAGTTAAAAGATAAAGTCATTGATCTTTGTAGAAAACATTTCATCAACAAAGAATTCTTACAAAAAGCAAAAATAGTAGAGGAGTGGAAAGAACAAAATATTTATCCGTATGAACACTCTCCCTTGCCCGGCAGTGTTGAAGAAGCTGAACAAAAGGTATTCAATATATTAGCTGTGAATGTCGAAAGCTATCTAACTTCCTTTAATAAATCTAATAATAGCATTAAAAAATTTACATTTAAATTACTATCTCAGGCTTTGAAGGACAATCCAAATTCTGTTAGAAAAATTCTATCTGAAGTATTGGTCATGAGTTCAGATGATCAGGACTCAATGGCGAATTTATTAGAAAAGACGACTCTACCTAATATTATCAAAGCTTCACAAGTTGTATCAGATAGATTGAATTTCTTAACTGGATTAGAACAGCTATTGTTTGATGACAAAACAAAAAAGAAATTTTTAGAAAGAGATCAATTACACAAACTCCTAGAAAATGAAGCATGGCTCTTTAGGGAGGATTTCAATTTATCCCGTAGCGAAAACACCCTCAATCAAGTGCTACGATATCATGCTGATAAAATAGGTATCACTTATGATGCAGAACAGCCTGTTGTTAGAGAAGATGGAACTACAGGTAGGGTTGATTTGTTACTTAGCAAAGCACGCCAGCCGAGAGAAGGTGAGCTTGAACACTTAGTTGTTGAACTGAAAAGACCAACACAAAAAATAGATTTATCTGTTATAAATCAAGTTGAAAGTTATGCTTATGCTGTTAGTAATGACAACAGGTTTGATAAACAGAATACGAAATGGATTTTCATCGCCGTATCTAACGATATAGCTCCTTTAGTTCAGGATAGAATTTCTCAAGATGATCGCCCTTACGGACAATTATATTCTAAAGGAAATGTTTCAATATGGATATATACTTGGGGTGAGTTAATAGGACAAGCGCGTTCCAGACTGATGTTTTTTAGTAACTTATTAGACATTGATATTAATCGTGACTCTGCCACAAATTATTTAAAAGAGACTTACGCTAAGTTCATTCCTACTGAAGTCAATGAACTAAAAGTTTAGATGTAATAATAAAAACTAAAAATACACTAATATTAGCTTTTTAAATACGTTTTTCACAAATTAGAAAAGGGCTGAGAGGCCCTTTTGTTTTTCCATTAAGGTAACTACCCATTTAGCACAAGGAGATTAAAAAATACAGTTGATACAATAAATAAAGTCCTGACAAGTTGGGTATAATCCGGGTAAATTTTCCGGATCTAATTCGGCTTTAATCCTGTCGTAAACTAGTCTGTCCCGAGTGGAATGAAATTTCAATGACCTCGAGTATATTTTTTCAAAAAAACCAAGCGTTAATTCAGATTGGTGATTAAAAATCACCTTTATAGAATTATATGTTATTAAAACTAATGTCTATTATTCTTTGTGATATGCTATTTTCATCATTAATATAGCTATAAACTTGTTAGGTGAAAAGGTTTATATACTATATTTAAGATTTATAAGATAAATAATAATGGAGAAAAAATATGACTGTTGCAGTATCATTGATAAATATGAAGGGTGGAGTTGGGAAAACTACTCTTACCTTCAATTTGGCTTGGTATTCAGCATGGCAAGCAAATCTTAGAGTATTAGCGATTGATTTAGATCCACAATCTAATTTAAGTCAATATTTTATGGGCGCTCAAAAGTATCTGGAATATTTAAATTCTGATAAACTTACCGTTGTGGATATTTTTGAACAATTTTCTGCACCTAAACAGACAAAGGGTGCGCCATCAGCTCTAGAACCGAAAGAAGTTATACATCGGTTACATCGCTGGAATGATGGAAGCCTACTTGATCTAATACCTTCTCGTCTTGAATTGGCATGGACACTTAAAAACCCTACAGAGAAAGCACATTTATTGCCACAGTTTTTATCTCAAGTAAGTGATAATTACGACTTAATACTAATTGACTGTGCTCCTACAGAGTCCATTCTGACAAATGCAGCATATCGTTCAAGTCGATACGTTGTTGTACCAGTTAAGCCTGAATTTTTAGCTACCATCGGTCTTCCCTTGTTAGGGAGATCGTTGCAAGAATTTAGTTTAATGCATCAAAATCAATCTCTTGAAATGGCTGGAATTATATTCAATGATGCGAGAAGAAGTAATCCACCTCCTGAACAAAAATCATCAAAATCTGATGTTAAAAAACTTGCAAAACAACTAGGGTGGGCTGTATTTGATGAAGTTGCCCATCACTCAGATTCTTATCCAACAGGTTCACGTCAGGGAACGCCGATTTTCTTAACCGATTATGCTCATCATTATGTTAAAGATGAATTCAATGAAGTAGGTAACAGGTTTTTGGAGGTCATTGGACTAAAATGAGTAAAAAAAATATAATCTCACTGGCATTGAGTATTGCTAAAATACTCGAAGATTACACTGAAACAGAGATCCAATCAGCTGTTGGTCTCTTAGACACGTATGGTAAAGGTGCGGATTTACTTAAATATCTTTCAGGAAAAGATAATTCATCACCAATTCGCCACACTCCAAAAAAAATTAACCACGACATCAATAAGAATGTGTTGTCATACTCTGTTAGAAATATAAAAAATAAAGACCCTGAGAAATTTAAAACCTTATCAAAATTGGATCTAATGTTAAGAAACAATGAAGTTTTATCCTCTAATGAGGAATTTCGACGATTTGGTGAGGCTATTACCAAAGATTTCAAAATAAGAAAAACGAGGAAAGATACAATTTCCTCTTTAATGAACCAATTGGTAAAACTTCCTCACGATGAATTAATAAGCATTGTAACAAATGCAATAGCTTCAAATGATGCAAAGGAAAGTAATGATGACTATCAACTCCTAGCTAATTTTATAATGAAGAAAGAGCATAATAATTAGAATTGAAAATGATTGCCGAAATGGCATCCTTAAGATGCCATTTTTATCTCATTGAAATTTCGAATAAGATTATAATCTCAGACAACTCTATAACCTACCCCGCTATCTGACAGAGAGCATTCTAAAAGGCTGCTATTAGCTGACACTCCTTTCCCCATCGCTGTTTCCTATAAAAGAGCCAGAGATAGATAATAGCATTTTTATTTCTATCCTATTCACTCTGGATCGATCGGCTCACAGCTTATTGGGGCGCTCGGAACATCAACATAGGATAAAATACCTACCATTTAAATAAATCATAAGATTATACATGTCAAGATAAAGCATAAAATTATATAGAGGTTTATCACGGCTATAGATACTTCACTCCTGCCTCCCAATCATATCCTCAAGAAACCTTTTTCCCCGTAATTTTAATCTTGCTTTATCTTCAATGCTAATATTCGATAATTGTAATAACATCCCTAATACAAACTCTTTATCCACCTCTTCTACTTTACAGCCCATAGCTTTAGCTACCTCAGCACCAAGGATGATCTTCAAGCGTGTCTCAGCTCTCTTGGATAAAGATTTCTTTTTGGTCTTGAGTCGGTTCAAACGCATCTGTGCTGATGCAATTTTTTGCTTAATTGTTTTTTCTGTTCTTGGCTTTCTGCTGTTATCATCCGTATTCATAATACTTTTCCTTTTAGTTGTTAAAAACATCAAATACAATTAAAAAAGGAAAAGGTCAAACCATAGGCAGAAGGTTAAATGCTCTTCATTTCAAATTCAACTACGCAGCTATTTAGTCTATTCAATAAATCAGGTTCATCAGAACCACCTGTTATTGATTTGTCATTATGATAAAATCCCAATAAAAATATTTTCGCCCATAATGGCACCTATTTTAATTTCCAAATATGGTCATTTACTTCCGTAATGCTTGCTTTTAGTACCTGTAAACAAATTTTGGCTGTATGTTCTCTCGGATTAAATTTATGCGATAGCTGTTGGTATGGATGTATATAGTTTCTAAAATCTCTGAGAGCATGACTGAATCGATATGTATCATACTCAATCAATCCTAACTCTCTGACTGTTTCAATAAAGGAAGACAATGACCATTCATGAAATTGTTTTATTTTTCCACTATTATCTTTAGGCGAGGATTTTGTTGTATTGAACGATTTTGGATATTTCGAAGCAACACCCAGCAAAAAACCTTCCAATGTGCTTCCAGCAAGAAATATCACTGACAGATACGCGCCTGCCGGATAACAATTCTCAATTTCTTTGATTCTTCCCTTCAATACATCCGCCACAAATGGATCAATCAAATCAGAAGTAAATTCAACATTATTGAACTCTCGTCTCAAAAAATTATCTTCAGAATCCTTCCGTTGATTCTCAGTATCTACAACGATCTTATCCTTTTTCTCAAAAACAATCTCAGCATTTACTCGTTTAACCGTCCATTTATCAAATGCCATATATTTATTAAATTCAGTAATCAAGGAGTCTAATCGAGGTATATCGCCAACAAAGTTAATTGGAGCGAACAATTTCTTGATACAACGATCTAACTGCGGACTACCATTTATCACATTCAACTTTTCATCGGTATACATCCACCTTGAAGGAAACCCCTGTCCATATGTATCTTGAAAACCAAGATCATTAAAGAACTGAACAAGCTTTGGACCGGAACGATACTCCGTATCCTCATTGATCAAAACCCTCAGTTTTTCAAGCGTTTTCTCAGATAGAATCATGTTGGCATCCTTTCTACTCTAATAACATTAATAAATACCAGTTTACATAGAAAATCAACATCATTTGCAAAGCTGAACTGCTTGAAATGGTCCGTGGCGTTGAAAGAGGCGCAGCACTTCGTGATTGTTCAAAACAATCACATTGCTGGAACAGGGTTCCCCCCTGTTAATGATAGGATTCATCCCGAAAAAATGGTGTGTTGGTTTGAAAAATGAGATATCAGTAAGCTCAAAATGAAATGTTGCAACACAAACGAGTGCAATTACTAACTTAAAATATCTGATACTCTCCACGTTACTTATTTTATCAAAACAATGAAAACAATTTTATCTGTTGTTTTTAGATACTGATTTCTGGTCTTAACCTGTGAATTGTGCAACACATAAAAGTATCTGTTATTTTCACTGTTTTATCTAAATATTGCTTTCCCGCCTTACGGCGGGAGGAGAAAATACTACTTTTGCCCTTACGGGCGCTCTCTAAACCCAAACATCCAATATTATCCCCCTACCTCAGCCGTTCATCCGATTCCAACCCCATTAATTTCACAGACTCAAAAACTAGAGTTATTATTTAAGTATAGAAAAACTTTAAACATTGTCATTATTTTTAGCTCCTTTAGGAGATATAAAAATAAAGCAATGCCCACCTATACACTCACTTCGTGAGCGTGTGGGGTCTACCGACGGTTGCCTGCCGCAGGCTAACACCGTTTCCTTCGGAAACAAGGTCAACGTCAACACCAGAGTTTTTCTTACGAAAAACTAAAACCAGCATAGTCGCATTGGAGATTTATATTTTGGTCTGATATTTAAATTTATATTGAGGTTGTTTTTATTGTATGGCTATTTTTCATCTGGATTTTAAAATTGTGAAACGTTCTGAAGGCAAGTCTTCTGTTGCGAAGGCTGCCTATCATGCTCGTTGCAGAATCACAGATGAAAGAACGGGTGATACCTATGATTATAGCCGCCGTACCGATTTATACGGGCATTTCATATTAGCACCTGTTAACGCTCCCGCTCATATAGTTGAAAGCTCTATAGCATTGTGGAATGAAGTAGAACGAGTTGAGCGTCAGAATAACGGCCAAACATCCCGTTATTTCGATGTCGCCATTCCTGCCGAGTTAAACAATGATGATAAGAAAAAGCTTGTTCTTGAATATTGTCAGAAAAATTTCGTTGAGAAAGGCATGATTGCCGATATCGCTTTTCATGATCTTGATAGTGATAACCCCCACGCTCACGTTATGTTGACATTAAAAACCATAGGCCCGGAAGGTTTTGGTAAAAAAGAAAGAAGCTGGAACGACAGAAAAATGTCTGTTCTTTGGCGTGAGTCATGGGCATCTATGGCTAACAGCTACCTTGCTGCCGCTGGTTCATCAGAACGTATTGACCATCGTTCTCTCCAATCCCAGCATGAGGAAGCATTAGGGAAAGCAGCGGTCGCTCTGGATAATGAAGAAAAAGCGCTATGGCTTGCTAAAGCCGCTGAAACAAACCGCCCTGCAATGAAACGTATTCACAGTGCCAAATGGCGTAGTAAAGCCGCTCAGGAACAAAGAGCCGCAGAACAGGCTGTTCGTGATGCTGCCAAGCAAGAAGCCGTTGAAGTCTACGAAACATTCAGCGAACTTGATCTTGAAATCGTCGTTGATGTCAGAAGCTTCACCGTGGCTGTTCTTGCTGAACCAGAAGAGATTGTATTACCAGAAACGCGTTCCGGCTCTTCTACTCATGAAACACAAAGACCTGTATTGGTAGCACCAGTTCCTCATATTCGTATGCGTGGTGTTAAATCTTACCGTAATAAAGATAAAGTAAGTAAAGTTGTCATCAATAATAAATCAGCACAAATCGTTTCTGATGCTGACAACAAAACTATTTTGAAAACATCTTCCTCTAAAATCTCAAACAGGGCATCCAGAAACGCCCCTGACCGTGTTAACAGGAAAACAGCCATCCCACGTCAGGATAATATTTTTAAACGCTTTACAGCCCTTTTGGTCGATTTTATCAGAGATAAATTTATATGGGCTAAAACAGACAAAAATAAAGTTGATATGATCAGTGAAGAACATGATAAACGTATTGCTGAAAACTACATCTTTGACGAAGTATTGGGCCGTCGTGTTCCTCGCGATGAATATGAGAAACAAGCCAAGTTTAACCAAGATGACTACAAGCCAACACAAGATGAGATCAGCCGTTTCCCAAGCCGTCCAAAATATGAAATACCGGAACGCGATCATAGTCTGGCTCCCACTCCATCTATACTATCCAGAAAAAATAATACATTAAAATTAAAACCGCCGGGCCACAGAGAACGAGAATAAAGATCCTTTTTTATTCTCAGCCAATAATGTATATTATCAAGATAAATAATCTCGCTCAACCAAGGACACATGTTGTTAACGATTATCGAAATTCAGGATGAAGCTGTAAAGTTTCGAAAATTGATCGAGACTTGTGACAAAAAGAACACAAGCCTTGTTATAGACTGTTTTCCTGTTATGAGTTGTAAACTTTCTTCAATGCTTCTTTCATATCATTTCCTGAAACTATGGCCTGAGCTTGTGATAACAGGCGTAAGCGCAGCAACAGGTAAAGATGATCACATAACTCACTACTGGCTTGAGATAAATGACATTGTGATTGACATCACTGGCGACCAATATAATATTATTGATGATAAAGAACTTAATAATAAGATTATAAACAGCAGACCTTTTCCAGCAGTTCATGTCGCACATAAGAAAGAAAGTTATCTGCATAAAATATTCAAGATAAAAGAAGAAGAATATCTAGTTTCAGGATTCCCAGCTATTAAATTAAGTTTTATTGAAAAAATGGAACATGGATACAATCAGTTACTAAATTATCCCGGCAATACTGTATAATAATATTTAATACTTAGCATTTCTCATCAAGATAAAAAGAGATAAAATCATATGGAAATCAATGAATGTTTTGACAAAATAAACAATCTTCTTTTAGATAAAAGCAAATGGTGTTCTTTCGGGACGTTTTATCGAGCATTCATTGAACGGTCAAATTTACTAACTGATGAATTATTTCCATTCATAAGCACCTCATTAGAAAAGTCATCTTTTCAGTTATATATCACTTCTATTTCTAACAAAAAACACAATATCAACATAACCTACGATGAGTTAACTAAACTAATAAAAGAACATCTCATAAATATGAAAGAAATCATGAACAATTCATATAAAAACGTTCATGGTTCGGAGGATAACACATACATTACTTCTAACCATAAATATTATTATATAGGTGCTTTATTGTTTGAAAATTATATGGATATGAAAAATAAGTCATTCATTATCGACATGATACAGGCCAAAATAATTGAAGAGAAATATAATGACATTAAAATAAATATTAATAATGTTGATTCTCAATTTAAAAAATACAAGTTGTTAAGCTTAAACGATAACATTTCCATATGTAATGATAAAGATAGTCAAACAATAGTAGATGAACGAATTGGTGCCCATTTTTGGATACCTGTCCCACGAAAACTATTAACTACATTTCAGGCTTTAATAGATTTAGAGTTTATTACTAACATTTCATTTAGAATAGATAACATAACAGACTACATTCCATTTTTTGAAGACATGGAGCATGGTTCACCTCTAAAATTGGATGTAGCTGTTCTCCCCCCACTGTCAAAATTTTATTCTGTTGATAACTACGCGGATAGCTTTTGGGTTCATCATGATTCAAAAGAGGGTAGTATCACTTTTGAAGAATTAAGAGATGACTTTCAAATCATAAAAGCCGATATAATCACACAAGTTATACATCTAAAATACTCCAGCGATACTAACGGATTTTACATACATCATTTGGATCATGAACTGATATCCTATACGTTGGAACAATATGAAGAAAAATTAACCAATCCAAAAGTCAAAGGTTATAAAAAAACAAAGTCATTTAAAATTGATAATGCTAAAATTCCGTTTATGTTTAAGAACAAGAACGAGTTTTTATTATTTCAGGTTCTGGACTCATACTTTAAGAACTCTGAATTAATTTCCGAATACTTCCACAACATTAAATAAGGATGTGGGTTTTATTTCAGATAATACGATAAAATTTATATTTTAAACCACCTCCACAATCCAAGTTGGCGGTGGTTTATTATTTATAACTGCTAGCTACATCCTTCGCCTGAACACAACATTATCAGAGAAAATTGCTTTACCTGCGACAAACCCAACAGCAGCAATGATTGGTAGGCTGATAGTAGCTCCCGCCATGCCTGTAGACATACCAATCAGTATAGACAGGCCAAAGGACAGTAAGATAGCTACGAAAGCATACCAACCGGGGTAGGCACCATATAAAACAGTCGCCATGCAGCCAGTACAAACATGCACACCTCGCTGGCTCTCTTTCAGGCAAAACGGACACTGGATAGTTCGGTTTTTCATGATAGACCCCTTAGATCGCTTTCCAGCCATTGCTGGTTTTAACAATGTTAATCATGCCTTCTTCAGGTTCATCCATACCCTTGACGCTGGAGAACGCTTTTTTGTCCACCCATGAAGGAACATCCGCCAATTTCCATGTATAAGACACGCGAACAACTTTCTGATTACCGTTTCCCGGTTCGGTCCATTCCTTTATCTCAGTAACTTCCCGATGACCGACGCAGGCACCATTCTCACGGTTCCAAAACTCAACCTCTTGGCCCTTGTCTGTTACTTCCAGAACATCAACACTGCTAAAGCCATTTGCCTGTTGTGAAACAGTGAGCAGCCCTTGTTCAACAAGTCCTTTAAGGATTTCATCACTGGCACTGTATCCGGCAGAACGGTAGCCACGGTTAACCTTAATCGGAAAACCTTTATTAAATACAATGTCGTTGTCCTGCAGGGAGTAGCACAGCTTTGATTGTGATAGTTTCGCGTTGATCGCTTTTTCAAAATCGCCTTTTTCACCGCATCCCGATAAAAGAGCAGCAAGACCTGCCACGAGTAGAATTTTACGCATAGAGTTATCTCAGAGTTAATGGTTGATCGTTCCGTTTCTCAGAACAACCAGACGAACTGGCATATCGGCGTTGTTGACGGTAGCGAAGCCACGAACTTCGAAATTGTTTACAGTTCCGGTGACGCTGACTTTCTGGCCTTTCTTATAGGTAAGAACTGCATCATCAATACCAGAGTAGTAATCCAGCCAGACCATCCCGCCGCAGTAGCTGGTATCTGCTGTTTTGAAGAGTAGATAATAGTTAGGGGCCGATTTGGGCATTCCCGTCATCATGTCGCTGGCACTTCTACCCTTCGTAACTTCCAGAACAGTGGCATTGGTGATAGAGATCCTTTTGCCAGTCCATTTCTTTTCTGCTGCCATTGCATTTTCTTCATAGTCTTTGCAGACAGCACCAAGGCCAGATACAGACGATACCGGGCCAAGGTTTTGAGTGGTGGCGGTTCCCCCCAGCGCTTTACCTACTGAAGACAACGAAGAACTGATTGCTCCATTAACTGTATTCACGCCATCGTTGAGCTGCTGACAGCCAGAAAGAAACACCAGAGAGACCGCCAGTGGTAAGAAGTTATGTCCTTTCATTTATTCCTCAAGGATTTAGTCAGATTCGTATACCCCAATCCCGTGCACTGACCTATAGATCAGGAGTTATCGTCTAATCAATTGATAGAATTGAATTATTTTTGTTGTTCGTCATATCGTTTAAATCGATCGATAAAAAACAAATGATAGCTTAAAACTATCAAACATATTAAATCGATCGATTTAAACAATTAAAATATCGATCGATTAACCATTTTTAATCGTCAATACCTATCAATATAAACTAATCGATCGATTTTACAGATCATTTTGCTTGAGTATGTTGGCGCTGGCGACTATGCTGGGCTGAGATAAAGCAGTAAAACAGCGAGGGATGAGCATGGAAAACAACAACGAGCGAAGCTCTATGGAAATCTTCGAAAAAGATCAAAAAATCGCTTTTGTTGACTCGTTCAGCGATGCTGCTTTGTCTTACGAATACGAACAGGCGGGCTTCACCATTAATTTAATGCAACGCTCGGTTCTTCTCTTTAACCATAATATAAAGAAAAACGTAATGTCTTCGACATTGCGTAAAAATATGTACAGCACATTTATTTATCCATATAGCAACATCAGGGAAATCAACTACTCACTGCCCGATTACGGATCTAATGATGCCGAGATCTGTATTATGACTGATGATGTATTAAATCCAGTCTGGACGTTCAGGGTTCCATCTCATGCACATTATATTTGCGAGCAATGGGTGGAAGTATTTAATAACCATATTTTCTTTGGCCCATAAACAAAGTATTAAACAAAAGGAAATTAAATATCTGACTGATGATATTATTTAATAGAATTATTTGCTTTTTAGTGAATTAATGTTTAATTATATACACATATAATATTTGATATCGAGGTATATTTATGTCTGAAAAAAATCCATTTTGGAATTATGATTATAATGCAGCACAACGTAATAGAGAAATCGTAGACTCTTACCAACAGGCCAATGAAGCAAGACTGGATTCCCAGCAGGCTCAGTTTGAAGCATCTATGGCTAATGACAGGGTTAACAGAATACAGATGCAGTTGAATAGCACAATCAATAGCCATAAGAAGGTTGTGGCTGATTATGAACAACGTCTTGAGGGATATAAACAAAATTTCTTTCGTGTAGCTTTACATAAAAACATTCTCTTCAGAACGGTTCGCAGACTTCAGGAGGAATGGCCGGATAAAAAGGAATTCATCCTTGATGAAATGCAAAGACAAAGAATTTTGTGTAATCAACAGGATTATAGAGAAAGATGGTGGAATGCCATAAAAGATAATAATCTTGCTGACGATTATCTTGAGTTTCCATTTCCTAATAGATAGATAAAAAACAAACCATAATAAGGAATTAACTATTCGTTCATAACATTATATTTATTTTAATAAGACACTAATCTGCTGTGTCTCCTAAAAACACGCCTATACATCAATCATCCATTTTATGGAATACTCTTCATGACAACTACTTTGCATCCAAATTACGTTGTTGTATCAAAGCTAATATCTAAGTTTGACATTACACATGACAGTAGAGATAAGAATATTAATATCTTGATTTCTGTCATTTATGACTTAGATAACGGTAATACAATCGAATACTACATTAATAATCAGGAAGAAGCCGAGAAAAAATGCATTGAGAAAAACAGATTTTCAAGGAAATTTAAAAATCGCATTGATAATATATCATCTGAAGAAACCCGCTCCGCTAAAGATAATCACAAACCCAAATAAAAAATTTGAACTCAGGATGGAACTAATGTTTATACCATACAATGTATTGATTTTGTGCACAGGAACGATTAAAACTATGATTTTATTGCTTGTATTCTTTACCACAAACATTAGGGAAATCGCATGTCTGATGCTTTAAAGATCATCAACAATATTCGCACTCTCCGTGCTCAGGCTCGTGAACTGACACTCGATACTCTGGAAGAGATGTTAGAAAAACTCACTATCGTTGTAGAAGAACGTCGTGAAGAAGAAGCCTCATTTCTCAAACAGCAGGAAGAGAAACAGGCCAAGCTGGAAGCATTCCGTCAGAAGTTGCTGGAAGATGGCATAGACCCGGCAGAGTTGCTTTCAACTGTCAGCCCATCGTCTTCCAAGACCGGAGCGAAACGCACCCCACGTCCAGCTAAGTATAAATACATCGATACCGATGGTTCTGAAAAGACATGGACAGGTCAGGGCCGAACTCCTCGTGCTATCGCTGCTGCGCTCGAAGCCGGTAAAATGCTGGAAGATTTCGAGATCAAGTAATCTTCATATCATATGTCTATCAAATCCGCTGGCTCATCGCTGGCGGTTTTACCATGACTTTCAATTATTTTGTTGCCTGAGTCGCTCTTGTTGCATTAGTTTTTAAATTATTCAGCATCTGCTTATCAACCGGTTGCAGTTGTTGTCCTAAGGAAGGTGCGAACAAGTTCCTGATATGAGATCATCATATTCATCCGGAGCGCATCCCAGAGGGACATCATGAGCCATCAACTCACCTTCGCCGATAGTGAATTCAGCACTAAGCGCCGTCAGACCCG